>CATMPJ010000007.1 GCA_950073265.1 uncultured bacterium
ATTTCTACATACACTTTATTAAGTGCGACATCATCGCGCAAAAGTACTGTGATAGTTCCTTTTGGAGTGTATTTAATTGAGTTGTTAATAAGGTTATGACATATCTGGACCGTTTTGCCAACATCAGCATGTACAATTCCTCTACCCTTCAAGTCTGAGCGGAAAATAAGCAGCAAATTCTTCTCGGTTGCCACTTCGCGGAGTTGATCAGTGACCTCCTCAACTCTTGCTTTAAGATTAAAGTCACTTAATTCGTATTTCATGTTGCCTGACTCAATGCGAGATACATTGAGATAATCCTCAACCGACATAGCCATTAGACGTGCGGATTCTGCAATACGGTCAGCGGCTTCTTGACCCTTCTCTGGCAATTTTCCAAAACTACCTTCAGCAAGCATTGAAGCGTAACCACGAATTGCGGTAAGCGGACTCCGTAATTGGTGTGACGCAATTGAGACGAATTCTGACTTGAGTTTATCAAGTTCCTTTAGACGTTCATTGGCGTGTTCAAGTTGATCTGTCAAAACTTCAAGCTTTTCACGTTGTGCCACCTCTCTCCGTACGCTTCGGTTTAGAATCAGACCAGCAATGCCTGTAAGTATAAGTGTGATTGAGGTCAACACATTTGAGGTGGGGGTGTGATTAAAGGTAAACTGAGAACCAACTAAAAGAACAAGAGCTACTATAAGCGCTTGAGCACTCAATATTCCTACTTGGAAAGTTTTAAATTTGGCCATTAAAATACCTATAAAAACCATAAATATAGCCATGCCAAAGAGACCATAGAACTCAAAATCTGAGTCTTGCACAAGACCAACGTTTGCCAGATACGAAGCGAGCCATATGATGCTGAAAAATGTAAATAAGAAAAATTCAATACCTACACCAAATAGCAAAACCTGTTTCCTAAAACTCTTGTCTGATGAGAAGTATCTTTTTAAGAGGAAATAACCAGACCACAACATTGCAACAGCGCCTAAGCTCGTGTAGTAAAAGTTATACCAGAAGCCCTCAAACCCAAATGCGTCACAGTCAGAAATGTTAAAACCACTGACGCTTAAATCAGTGTGTGCAAATAAGAAAATTGGTAGTAGCAGTACAATAAAACTTAACTTTAGTGTGACAGGAGCATCTTCATCATGCGTGAACACATAAACAAGATATAAGCTGGTTATAGAGATAAGGGCGGAAAATATGCCAAACAGGGGCCACACTGCCAAGATAAACTCGCTATGGGTGTTAGTCCAAGCAATAAGATTGACTAAAATCCAACCTGAAAACAAAAGAGTGATTATAAAAAGGAGTCTATTCGCTAATCGATGAGGAGCGTTAACAAATAAAAATATGCCAACTGACAGTGCAAGAATAGCCACAGGGATATGTGAGTAATATAAAAGTTGGGGTAAATCATTAGCAAAGATAAACCAGGTGGGATCTTCGTAGTAGTGACAGATCATATTGCTGAATCAGTTATGTCTTCTTGATGTATATCAAGCACGGTTAAATCTTCACAGTCGCCCGATTCTGGATCACAATACTCGACTTCGCAGGCTATTTCAGTTGGATCACAATACCACGCTTCATCACAATCATTTATATCTTCAGTGCTGCACAACGATTTGAGTTCTTGTGCACTGCGTGTTGTATACGCATAGTAATAAGGCTCAATGCAGTCCGCGTCTTCACACCACACATAACAAGACTCAGTATAAGGGTCACATTCGATTTCGTTCTTGACTTGATAATCTTGCAGAAAATAAAATCGATAAAAACTAGCTGTAACAGCTAGTACAAGCAAAACTATTATGGTAATTGAAAAGAGATGTCTTCGTAAAAACATAAGCAAGTGACATCTAAATTGTAACAAAAAAGTACGGGTAATTTTGTCACAGTGCACAGCCTTGTTCGTGCTGGACTACTTCATCTCGTTAAAGTCGGTGATGTGCTTAAGAACAGTCTTTGGGTAGGAGTTAAAATTAGCTATTTTAGGTCCTGGTTTTTGTTCAAGTTTAGCAATAAAGGGTTTGTGGCCGAAGCGTTCCTCAGTTTTCTTCATTGCAGGTATCACTATTTCTTGTAGAAAACCTGTTTCATCAGGTTCATAAATTTCTAGCATAATGCCATGCACAATGAGTAGTGCAAGCATTTTTTCATAAAGAGAAGTTAGTTCGCCGCGAGAATTCCGACTAACCCACTCCGACTCATCTGCAATAAGAACATTACCTGGAAATAACTTCTTGGAAAGATAGTGATGTAGATCGAGTAAAGATTTTCCATTTAACAACTCAACTTGATTAAACTGTTTTCCCTGTTGAGAGTTTAGGTCAGCAACTCGCTTGTATTGTATGATTCCATTTCCGTTCCTTGACTCACCGACGATTACCGGTAATTTCACTAAGTTTCTTTTTAAGGCCTGGTGTGAAGTAAGGATATCTCTACTGTCCTCACCAATAATTATTGGGTAGTTGTACCTCTTAACCTGATCGATATAAAAAAGAGTTTCATAATCAGGCGTGGATATATAACGTGAAAAATAAAAAACGGGCGTATTGTAGTTGAAGTGACTAGGTATATCTCCTTCAAGAAATTCATTAACTTCTGAGACTAGCTGGTTATCTTTACGACGTTCAACTATGAGAGTGACCGCGTTTGCAAGATCAGTGTGTATATATGTCTCTGACTGTTTGTGTCTTCGTTTTTTAAAGAAATCCTGTAGAAAGTTCATCCTAATTGTATCCGCCTAAGGCTAAGACAATAATACCCATAGAGACTAAAAATAGACCAATTGATATCAACAGCCACCCTCTTATACTAGCGCTATCAGAAGATATCGAACCAGCGCCGAAATATGTGAGTAACCACCCAATCATACCAACCGCTATTGGTTGGGTAGCGTTAAATGCAGTCACGACCATCACTGATGGTCCAAGTGTGTTCGCAAGATGTGTCATATATACTCCGCCGGCATCCAGTACTTCATTGATGGCCTGTAAAGCGATAGCTTTGTAATTTGTATTATTTGTAAATTTATGAAACTGTTCCCGATACGGTTTCCATAGACAATATATTGCTGTACCAGTTACGAACATTCCTGTGCCAGTCCAAAATCCCACAAACGTAAAACTCCCAGCCAATGCAGCGTCTTTAAAAAGAACATAAATAATTGAGACAACTGCGGCGGATAAACTCATCAAACCCAGTGTCCCGTAATTAATCTTGCTGCTTATAACACTATCTTCATCTTCCTCTTTCTCTATTGATAGAACAATACCTCCCAAAACAATAATACAAGCACCAACGATTTGTATTGCGGGTGGAATAATTCCATAAAAACTTTCAATAATAAGCGCAAACACAGGCACAGCTTGGAAAAGTGGTCCAGCGATGATTGCACCACTTCGCTCAGTTGCGTATAGGTAGGGTATTATCCATAAAACTTCTAAAAACCCAACAAACAAAGCTTTAGTAGCGATTGCCTTATCGTCAAAAAAAGAAATATCAGTAGTTAAACCGTATGCTAAAAACCCTGTGGCGATTATTGCACCAAATAGTGAGGATATTAATACTAGTGTGCCAACCTCTTGCTCGTACCTGCTTAATAGTAATTCGTCAATATAGTTCCCGGCACCATACATCACACTTGCTACTACAATGAGCCAGACCCAGGGTTCTGCAAAGAGTTGTATAATGGCGTGAAGCAATTCCATAGGTTAAGCGTTAGTATTCGGGTAACGAACACCTCTTGCAATTACATTTGCGTCATAGTCATTTGTGTCAAATGTTTTTGAAAGATACTCTGTAAAAGTGTCATGGTCAAATTCATTTTGACATGTATATACATCCGCTGTTACAAACCCACGCTTCGGGAAAGTATGAAAACTTATATGACTCTCAGCAATCATCACAAATCCACTTATTCCGCCCGGATCCTTCTCATTCATTTCTCCTACCTCAACAACTACCTCAGGGGCAATGGTGTGCATATTCATTTCTTTTGGCAGTTCGACTAGGAATTTTGTAAGGTGCTCTTTGTCGGCGAGCTTTGTAGTGTCACAGTTATACCCATCAAAAAGTAAATGTACACCAAACTGTTCTGTTTTTTTCATCGCTACTCACTGTAACATGTCTATTTACAGAATAAACAGAATAACTAACGGTGCTAATAGCCACCAGAAAAAATAATTTTCAGGTGAAAAAAGAGATTGGATTGGGGTGCCCGGAGTCAGGAATTCGGTGATTGGTAAAACTTGAAAGCTGAAGACCATCACTAATGAGGTTGCAGCGAGAGCAAGTAAGACCTTTTTTCCGAAGCTTTCAAACTTCTTCTCCTTAAACTCATCCGGCATAATGCGGTTTGCTAAGAGGAAGAATGTCATAGTGAATAGAGCAAAAATAATGAGCTTACCACTAGCCACGCCTTTAGCAGTGTCAAAAGTGTCGAGTAACGTATCGTAATACGGAAAGACTAGCGAAATCAATAGAGCCAGATAAAGGCTAAAAATCACGTTGATGATTGCTTGTCTTCCCTTCGCAACTACAATAACCATGAAAATAAGAAAGACGCCAATAAAGTAAGCTGCCTCAGAAATAAAATCTAAAATGAAGGCAAGGTCCATAGAAATATTATAGCCCACTGATTTTGAAAAAAAGCAAGCGCATGTTTGTTACTTGCGAAAATCAGCGATAGCAATTTTTGTAGCATTTTGCACGTGCTTAAATCTATCACCCATCAATTTTGTACCCCCAAACCATCGGGTGACGCATATAACACAATCTTGCACCTGCTCTTTTTGCATAATACGGAGGATTACCATACCGGCACCGGTTTCGCCATCGTCATTTTTGGTCTCATAAATAGTCCCTTCTTTAGTAATACGAGCGGCCCAACTATTATGTGTGGCCTTGGCGTATTTTTTATTACGTTTGAGGGCGCTGAGAAAATCTTTGATGTCAACTCGGTTCTTAACCTGGCCGTAACTAACTGAATACTTACTACCTCTATCTTCAATAATTCTCTCCAAAAGCACAAACTTTTGTTCTGGAATTTGACTGTCTTCAAAATTAAATCGGGTTGTCTGTTTCATATCAATACTATGCAAAATAGCGACTTCAGTCGCTATTTTGTTTCTAGATACCCTCCGATCGCAACTCTTCGATAAGTTTTTGTGCCTTACGTGAAAGTTTTTTCGGAGTTTCAACTGAGACGCGGACCAAGAAGTCACCTCTACCTCTATCGCTCGGTACCCCTTTTCCTTTTATACGAATCAGTTCCCCGTGAGTAATGCCGGCCGGAATTTTTATCTCTGTCTTCCCTTCTAGAGTCTCAACACTGTATGAAGCGCCAAGAAGTGCGTCAGTTAGTTTCACTGGTAACTTGGTGTAAAGATTCAGACCATCTCGTTTTATGTCTGCGTCAGCTTCGACGTGAACTTTTATATACAAATCACCCGGCTGACCACCCACCATAGCCTCACCTTGACCAGTCATACGGATGACCTCGCCGTTTTGGATACCAGCTGGAATCTTAATACTGATTTCTGACTGCGTACGTTTTACCCCATCACCGCCACAGGCAGTACATTTCTCTTCGGGAACTTGTCCTGTGCCATTGCAGGTATGACAATCACGAACAGTAGTAAAATTACCCATGATGCTTTGACGATTTTCTCGAATTTTTCCATTACCATTACAGGTGCTGCACGAAGTGGTCTTGGTGCCTGGTTTGGCGCCAGTGCCATCACAGGTCTTGCAGGTGTTGTTTTTGGTAATGAGCACTTTGCGCGTTACTCCAAAAATAGCATCTTTGAAACCAAGATTTATGTCAATTGATACATCATTACCACGCTTTTGGCGACTTCCTCCGCCGCCAAAGCCAAAGCCTTGAAACAGGTCGTTGAGATCAAACTCAAATCCTCCCTGACCGCCAAAACCAGCTTGTTGAAAGCCTGAGAAATCAAAGCCACCAAAACCTTGTCCAGCTCCCCCACCGGCATTATTGAAAGCGTGTCCATAGGTGTCGTATTCGGCTTTTTTCTTTTCGTCTCCTAGTACTGCGTAGGCCTCGGTGATTTCTTTGTATTTAGCTTCGTCTCCAGTTTTTTTATCGGGATGGTATTTAGCTGCGAGTTTACGAAAAGCTTTCTTCACTTCGTCGCGTGAAGCACCTTTTTGTAGGCCAAGAATGCTGTAGTAATCTTTGTTGCTCATAGTAGATTGCGATTGTAATACAAGTCTTCATCAAGCGCAAAAGCTTTGCTTTTGCGCTTAGGAAAATTTCTATTTAGTCTTTCTTATCGTTCTCGTCAGCCGCTTCTGCGTCATGCACTGTTGGTTCGTCTTCTGACTTCGCTTCGTCAGCAGCTGTTTCCGCCGCTTTACTCATGATTTCACCAATTTTTTGCATTGCAGTTGAAAGCTCGTTTGACGCAGTTTCAATAGCTGTCTTATCATCTCCAGTTTTAGCCTCATTCAAAGCTTTGATTTTGTCTTCGATCTCAGTTTTTGTTTCAGCTGGAATATCTTTCTCATGATCCTTGAGTGCTTTTTCAGCGGTATAGATCATTTGCTCAGCTAGGTTGCGGGCTTCAATGATTTCTTTCTTTTTTGCGTCTTCACCGGCGTGCTCTTCCGCTTCTTTTTTCATGCGTTCGATATCGTCTTCGGAAAGGCCAGAGTTAGCCTCAATGCGAATGGATTGCTCTTTACCGGTTGATTTGTCTTTAGCGGTTACGTTCAGTACACCGTTTGAGTCCACATCAAACGTTACTTCCACTTGTGGAACTCCTCTTGGTGCTGGCGGTATACCATCAAGCACGAATTTACCGAGTGATTTGTTATCAGCAGCCATTGGGCGTTCTCCCTGTGTGATATGGATCTCGGTTGAAGTCTGGTTGTCAGCGGCGGTTGAGAACACTTGTGACTTTTGGGTTGGAATGTGGGTGTTCTTTTCAATTAATTTTGTAGCCACACCACCCATTGTTTCAATACCAAGTGAAAGTGGGATGACGTCTACCAGCGTAATGTCCTGTACGTCACCTTGGAAAATACCAGCTTGAATTGCTGCACCAAGCGCAACCACCTCGTCCGGGTTAATAGAGCGGTTCGGCTCCTTATTAAAGAGTTCCTTCACCGCGTTTTGGATTGCTGGCATACGAGTTTGACCACCAACTAAGATGACTTCATCAATTTCGTCTTTCTTAATTCCTGATGCTTCAAGTGCTCGCTTAGTGATTTCAATTGATTTATCTACATACTCATGAGCAATTTCCTCCAGTTTTGCTCGAGTCAATTTAATGTCCATGTGGAGTGGGCCATCTGAACCTTGTGATACAAATGGAATGTTAATATCGGTCTCAGTAGTGCTTGAGAGCTCCAATTTGGCCTTTTCAGCAGCTTCATCGAGTCTTTGCAGGGCTAACTTGTCCTTTGCCAAATCAACACCTTCTGACTTCTTAAACTCATCGATTAAGAAGCGTACAATACCTTGGTCGATATCTCGTCCACCCATGTGTGCATCGCCGTCAGTTGCCTGTACCTCAACCACATCATCACCAACTTCTAGCACAGTCACGTCAAACGTACCGCCACCAAAGTCATAGACGACAATCTTTTCGTCTTTCTTTTTGTTAAAGCCGTACGCCAGCGCAGCAGCGGTTGGTTCATTGATTATGCGTTTTACTTCAAGACCAGCAATCTTACCCGCGTCTTGCGTAGCTTTACGCTGAGAGTCATTAAAGTACGCCGGTACCGTAATCACTGCTTCAGTGATTTTTTCACCGAGCTTAGCTTCCGCGTCTTGCTTGAGCTTAGTTAGAATCATTGCTGATACTTCTTCCGGACGCTTTTCTTCACCGTTAAGCACCACCACTGCCCCGCCATCACTACCTTTTTTGATTTCGTACGGAACTATTTCCAGGTCTTTCTGTACAGACTTGTCGTCATAGTTGTGACCCATAAAGCGCTTAATACCATAAATAGTATTAGTCGGGTTGGTCACTGCTTGACGTTTTGCAATCTGGCCGACCAGTCGCTCCTTCGTTTTTGAAATCGCCACAATTGAGGGTGTGGTGCGGGTACCTTCTGCGTTTTCAATAATAGTTGGTTCCCCGGCTTCAATTACTGCCATTGCAGAGTTGGTGGTGCCGAGGTCTATCCCTAAAATTTTTGCCATAGTAAATATAAGAACTTAATGTGTTTGTAATTAATTTTCGTACTGTCCAGTGGTCACACGGGCTGGTCGGATGATTTCTGTGTTTCCATCTAGGGTAATTTCGTACCCACTTTGCATGACAGACACTACCGTATCATCAAGTTTTTTGTCTGTCACTGTTTCGGTACCAACTGCTTCGTGCCTATTTGGGTCAAAGGCTTCTCCTGCTGGATTTATTGCGCTTACTCCGTACTCTTTAAGAATATTCTGAAGCTGTGCGTTTATACCTTCAACCCCCTTTCGCCATGATACATCAGCCTTTTCCCAAGCCTCGGTGTTATTCATGGCCATCTGGAAACTGTCACAGAGCGGAAGCAAGTCTTCAACAAAGTGTTTTTTGTTGCGCACCCGATCACGAACACGCTCCTCTTCTAAGCGTCGACGAGCGTTTAAAAAGTCCGCTTTCGCTCGCTGCAATTCATCTTGTAGTTTTTGCTTCTCCTCGAGAGCCGTTTCCAGTTTCTTGCGCAATTGTTTTATTTTGTCAGTTGCGCGATCTTCAATGTCTTCTAATTCAATGTCTTCAGTATGGTTATTTTCACCATGTTCAACGTCAAAATCAACGTCTTTTTCGTCTTTTTTATCTCCCATACACAAGTATTATAACTTGAGTTTTAAGTGGAGTCAAAAATCTCTTTAGCCACTTAGATTCTCAGTGCCCTAAAGAAAAAAGTCCCGTTTGGGACTTTTTCTATCGCTTAGACCAAGCTGGTCGCTTGCGAGCTTTCCGAAGACCAAACTTCTTACGCTCAACTGAACGTGGGTCTCGCTTGAGGAAGCCAAGCACCTTAAGGGCACCACGGCGATCTTCTTTCTCTTTCACCAGTGCTCGAGCGATACCGAGACGAATCGCCTCTGCTTGGGCTGTAGTACCACCACCATTTACATGCGCAGTGATTGTGTAGTTCTCAATACCAGCGTCTTTCGTGTCGAGGACAGATTGAATACTCTTGTGGAGTGATTCATGCGGAAAAAATTCTGTCATGTCCTTACCATTAACTGTAATGGTTGTTTCTTTTGCGGGAGTGAGCCGAACTCGCGCGGTAGCAGTCTTGCGACGCCCAATTCCCTCTACATATACATCTTTTTTTGCTGCCATACGCGTTATTCAGTGATTGTTAGTTTGAGTAAAAGTCGCTTCTTGTGCTTATTGTTTGGAAGCATACCACCAATAGTGCGACGTACTACTTCAGCATACCCAAGGCGCTTACCGAGGTGTTCAAGCGTTTCAGTGCGGCGTCCACCTGGGTAACCTGAATAACTCTGGTAGATTTCTTCCTTCTTTTTCTCTGGAATATCTAGCTTACTGACGTTTTCGATTTTTACTTCGACGTCAGCCATGATGTGCTTTGCAAAAGCTGGATCGTTTTTGCCAATGAGGTATGACGCTGCTTCAGTTGCTACTTTTCCAAGTCGCTTGCCTGTTGCGTCTATAGTGAATGTTTTAGTTTCCGTTTCCATAACTACTATTCTACAAAGCTAATAATGGCTTCTTGTCGACCTGGTGAAGTTGCTCCGAGCTTTACGATACGGGTGTATCCACCGTTTCGCTCTGCATATCTTGGTGCAATTTCTGAAAAAAGTTTTTTTGTCGTTGCTTCCGTTGGTTCACCTAAGCGAGATGTAACCAAGCGTCGTGCTGCTACCGTGTCTTTTTTAGCCAGCGTTACCAAACGTTCAATGCGTGGTTGCAGTTCTTTTGCTTTAGCAGCTGTAGTTTTAATTTGACCGTCTCGGATTAGAGACACAGCCAAACCACGTAGCAATGCAGTGCGGCCACGGCGTGTTCGGCTGAGGGTACGGTTTTTGTTTGCGTGTCTCATAAGCGATTAGTCTTCTAGTTTAAGGTTAAGGCCAGCAAGGAGTTCGACAATTTCTTCTAGTGCTTTCGGTCCTACACCATCGAGCGCAAGAATATCATCTTTTTTCTTTCGCACAAGGCCTCCAATAGTTCGAATCGAAGCAGATTCTAAAGCCTCTAATGTACGAGCGCTAAGATCTAGTGTCTCGATACGAGTCTTAAGTACTTCCTGATCTGGTTCAGGCTCTACTTCCGCTGGTACGGCAGCAGTTTCTTCTGATTTAGAACCATGTTGTTCTTCGTCTTGAAAACCAATCACAGACTTAAGTTGGTGGACCATAATTTCCACTGCGTTCTCGAGTGCTTCACGTGGAGAGTAGGTGCCATCTGTTTCAATGGTGATGCGGAGACGGTTATAGTCAGTTCGATCGCCAACACGCATGTTTTCGACTTCGTAGTTTGCACGACGAATTGGAGTGAATACCGCATCAAGTGCAATTGCCCCAATTTCCATTTTTTCTTTAGCGTGGATTTCTCGTGGGACATAGCCAAGACCTCGTTCTACCGTCAGTTCCATTTCGAGCTTAGTGCTCTTGTTGGTGATTTCGGCAATAACTTGTTCTGGATTAAGAATTTCAACCTGACTCGGAACCGTAAGATCGCCTGCTGTTACGACACCAGCGCCACTCTTTGAAAGAGTGATCTTAACCGCTTCGTCACTGTGAGATGCGAGTCGGACGCGTCGCAAATTGAGCAACATAACAATAACGTCTTCTTTCACTCCATCAAGACTTGAGAACTCGTGTTCAACGCCGTTAATCTTTACTTGGGTGATAGCTGCTCCTGGTAAAGAAGATAGAATAATTCGGCGAAGTGAGTTACCGAGTGTGTGTCCGTAGCCTGGATAGAGGCCGTCAATTTCGAATACTCCTTTATTATCTTCTTCTTTTACGACGCGCGGCTTTGACGGGAGGGTTACATTTGTTTCCAACATATTGTGTATACCTAAATTACTATTACTAATTACTCCTATCGACTGTAGAATTCCATTACTTGTTCAGGATCAAACAGTGTTTCAGCCGGATTGTAGACAGGCGCACCTTTAACGGTACCTTCTAATTTTTTAGCATCAAAGCTAACCCAGGCTGGTACACCCGCAGCTTCATGGGTGTCAGCTAAGTTAACAAAAAGTGCTGATTGACGACTACCTTCTCGCACAGTGATAACATCACCGGTGCGTACTTTGTGAGATGGGACATTTAATCGCTTTCCGTTAACGATAATGTGACCATGAGAGACGATCTGTCGAGCAAGTCGACGCGTTTTAGCAAGTCCCATTCGATAAATAACATTGTCGAGTCGACGTTCAAGTCGATCCATAAGGATGGTTACTGGCTGGTGTCCTTCTTTTGCTACTGCTTCGTCAACATAGCGACGCAGCTGTTTTTCAGTAATACCATACGTAAAGCGCATTTTTTGCTTTTCAATGAGCTGGCGCTTGTAATCACTCATTTGCCCAGGACGGCGATTGCCACGGCGACCACCGCGAGCTAGAGAAAGTTCAAACTTCTGTGACTGAGTCTTTTCGAAGATTGGTGCTCCAAGGCGCTTTGCAATTTTAAATTTTGGTCCGATTTTCATATACTAATAGTGATTACACGCGGCGCGCTTTCTTAGGTCGAGGGCCATTAAATGGTACAGGTGTCATATCAGTGATACGTGTCACTGCAATTCCCTTACCAGCAAAGGCACGGAGCGCGGATTCTCGGCCAGCTCCAACGCCTCGCACGATGACCTCAGCTTCCTTCATGCCCATCTGTTGAGCTTTCTCACCAATAATTTCACCAACTTTAGCAGCAGCGAAAGGGGTGCTCTTTCGAGAACCTTTAAAACCAAGAGCTCCTGAAGAAGCTGCCATTACAGCATTTCCTTTAGGGTCAGTTAAAGTTACTAGCGTGTTGTTAAACGTCGCTAGAATATTAAGCTTTCCTGAAGCTAGTTTACGCTTTGGTATGCGATTTAGAGCGCGTGATGTTCCGGCGATGTCAGAACCTCCACTCTTTTTCATTATACGTTTCTTACCCATATGTCGTTACGATACAAATACTAATAAACTCACTCTATGTTTTTTCGAGCTTACGACGACCGCTACCCATAGTCTTTTTAGCACCCTTAAGTGTGCGAGAGTTTGTTTTGGTGCGCTGTCCGCGAGCTGGTAATCGTTTTGCATGGCGTGAACCACGATAAGCATCGATATCTTTTAAACGCTTGATATTAGCTGCTACTTCGCGACGGAGTTCACCCTCAATACGAAATGACTCAACTTTCTCACGAATTGCATTCTCTTGCTCAGTAGTAAGCTCAGAGGGCTTTGTGGTGGTAGGAATAGAGAGTTCTTCAAGGATGTCTTTAGCACGTGAAAGACCAATGCCGTACACTGCGGTTAGCGCATATGACAGTTGTTTGTTGTCGGGAATGGTTATACCAGAAATTCTCATATGTATTGCGTTTAGCCTTGCCGCTGCTTATTGCGGGGCTTTTTCTTGTTAATGACGTATACCACGCCGCGACGCTTCACAATGATGTCGTCAGCGCTACGCTTTTTGACTGATGATTTTACCTTCATAAAATAAAAAACACTCTTAAATTCGTTTGGTGATGCGAGCTTTACCACCGTATGGATCAACGACCATTCCCACTTTGTCGCCAACGAGAACGCGAATGCGGAATCTGCGCATACGTCCAGACAGATACGCTAAAACGGGTTCGTTTTCGCCCTCTACATTGACACGGAAAAGTGTATTCGGCAGTGCTTCTTCCACCACCCCATACAATAAGTCGTCGTTATTTGTTGAACTCTCTTGATCCATTAAACGACGGTGAGTCTAACAAAAATATTAGAAGGCGTCAACACTTTATACCCAGTTTCATTCAAAATTACTCGCTTCGAAGCTCTTCAGTGACTTTAATATCTTCGGGATCATCAGGGAATGTGCGTTTCCAGAACGGAGTGATGCTAACACGAGCGCCGTCGATACCAGGATAAGCAGATATTGCGTTATTAACTGCTGTTTTCGGCAAGCCTGCCAAGTCTTTTTTCAATTTCTCTACATCGTATTCCCAAACGAGCAGAGGTTTTCCTGATAATGTGAAGGTTAGAGATTCTTCATTGCGGATAACAGAAGAGCTCGTCGTGGCATTTGAATAATTAAATACTAATGCGCTTGGATCTTCAACCCGTACTGGACCGCCGTCATAAGTAGGTACGGTTTCCTCAGCCAAGAAGGCTCCGAAGTCTGTCGCATTAAATAATGGTATCTGTAGCACTGCTTGCTCCTTTATAGTAACGAGACCTTCACCATATTCAACCGCAGGTAATTGGTTGTAACTAATAGCAACAGAACCAGGGAACGCTATAAATCCGGCGGGTCTTTCTGAATCTACTCGAGCCAGTAAAGCATCTCGAAGCTGCAGCTGCAATTCTTGTCGGGCTGTTTGCAGTTCATTTTCTTCGATTTGATATTGTGGACCCGCAAAACCACCAGTGAACGCTTCACCATTTTCAGCATACATTGCGTCATATAGGTCATTTAGGCCTGATTCTTCAAATCCTGGAATATCAAAACGCGTCCCAGCTGCAAGGTTGTAGGCTTCACCGATATCGTCTGCAAATACTTCAGCTCGCACACTGCCAGGTGCTGAATCAGACGCACCGGGTACGACTACCGACTCAGTAATACGGTATATCAAACCATCAGGGCTTCGAAAGCGGGTATTTTTTATGAGTCGCTCAGAACCAGGTGTCGTCTTAAAAATCTCGAGGGTTCCGGTTGCTAATTCCTCAACCTCTACTTGACCGGAAGCTTTAACCTGGCTTTCGGCGGTTGACTCCAGTGTCATGATTTCGTAGGTTAGCTCACCAGCCCGGTTATCGGGATAAGCAGTAAACTCACTATTGATATTCGGTGTTCGGTTTTCTGGATAAATTGTTAACTCTGTTTTTCCAAGCACAGCACTCAGACCAAGCGCACTTCCAACAATCACGAAGAAGACAATCGCTGCATAAAGGACAGTCCTGCTCTTTTTTTCTGATTTATGTCTAAAGGGAGTATGCGGTACGTTATTTTTAGGGGGTTGCGTTATGTTAATTACTTCATCTTCTTCTTTTTCCTCATCGATATGTGCTGGCGGCGCAACAGGACGACGCTTTTTTGGTTCGACAGGGCGAATATCTTGTAGGTTCCATTTTTGTGACATAGATAGGTAAAGTATAGCGCATCAATAGAATGCTGTCGCTTCATGTTTTGTGGAAGAAAATTAATGCTCAATGGTAAAGCAGTGATTCCCAGTGTGATAGAAAAAAGCACTTATTAACAAAGACTGATCCCTTTTTGCTACGAGTTCTTCGGCACTAAAACTGCTTAGTGCTTCATTAACATCAGTTATGACGGGAGACATTTTTAGCGCTTGTTTTGAAGCCATAGTTATAAATTCACTAATGAGTGAACCTGTATTTTTGGCACTATGAATCAGCATCTGCCGTGGTGCTGCTAGTTCATCACCAGTCTCGAGAAGTAGTTCCTGTAACCTTGCTATATAAGAGCTAAAGAGTTGCTCAATCTCTCGCTGTTTTTCTTTTTTAAAGGTTGAAACATACTCTTCAATATTTTCACTATAAAGGTGTCTGAGGGACTCTGTAAGAGGGTCACCGGTGATTGCTGAAAGTTCGCGTGCTAGTGAGTACAAACCAAATGGTGTGTGGGTAACATAGGAAAGCACCCCTTCGCGTAGTACAGAAATTTCAGTAGCTTCGTAGGTAACGTCTATCAGCGCGACGTTTTTGTGTTTTGGTATCACATCACGCACAACACAGCTAAACACTGAAGCGTACGTATATACTTCTAGTACTGCTGATTTAAACATTTTTTTCTGTAAATCTCTGAGTGTATCTAGTATGTATGAGTGGACCATCATGCTGGTGTGCACAAGAGATATTTTCTTCGCTTCTTTACCTAGTGGCGTTTGTACGGAATATCCATTTAAAAACGTATGCATGGTTGCTTTAGAAGCAGTTTCCAAACCAAGGTCTGTAACAACCTTGCTCTCTGCTAGTGCTTCTTCGGTCTGTGTTGTGGCTTTCTTTGCAAGCTTGTCTAACAATTCTTGACCAACGGTGAAAGTGTGATCTGACTCGTAGTGTATCTTCTTTGTAACCGTGTAAGACCAAGGAGCCGCAACCGTGCATTGCATCGTTGTTATTCTTGCTTTGGGTGCGTGTTGAGAGAGAGCTAATTGTCCATTGGTTTCAAAATCAAGCAAAATATTTATTAGGGCTGTTAGAACAGATTTTGAACTCTCTTTAAGATTATCTACATTTCGCAAAGCAGCCGTCTCCCGTTTACTCCAGATAATATCTGGGGAGTCACTATGAGGCTTGGATGAAACAATAGCTACAGAAGCGCTACCTGATCCGATCTCTATCAGAACACCGTAACGTTCCCCGTTTGTCGTGCTGGCAAATAAACTCATAGCAATACCACCCATTATACTGGGTGTGTATTGCTTGTCGGTAGTTTTGCGTGGATAGACTATTCAAGAACGGCTTTGATGCGACGAACACCCGCCGAAGAAGACTCTTCCTTTTTAATTTTAAAGGTGCCTTTAATGTCCTCTAGTTTTTCTACATGAGGCCCACCACATAGTTCGCGAGAGAAAATCGTACCATCGTTGCCAGTGACAGTGTACACTTTCACTTCGTCTGGATACCTATCCCAGAAACTCCCCTCCACGGTTGGGTCTTCGTGTGCAGTATCTTTAGCCATAGTTTCAATACTCACTGCGCCCCCGGTTTGAATAGCGTTATTTACCCAGGTCTCAATCTCGTCAAGTTTAAAGCGCTCAATTTTTTCTGGATGAGTAAAATCAAAGCGTAGACGTTCTCCGGTGATATTTGAACCAGCCTGGTGGATATGATCACCAACAAGTGTACGCAAGGCAGCAAGCAGTAAGTGCGTGGCTGTGTGGTATTGAACAACTTTTTCTGAATGATCAGCTAAACCACCTTTAAATTTTTGCTCAGCGCCAGCCCGCGATTTCTCCTTATGCTCTTTCATGAGTTTTTCAAAGCCAGCTAAATCAACCTTTAGTCCTTTTTCAGCTGCAATTTCTTGTGTAAGTTCAATCGGGAAACCGTAGGTGGTAAATAGTTCAAAAGCATTTTTTGCGCTAATCACCTTTTCAGCTTTTGCCTTTTGCTTCTTTTGTCCATAGAAAACTCGGTCTCTAATCCGAATCGCTACATTGTGTTTTTCGTCTGGCGTTTTTTTGAGTTTAAGATCTACTTTCAATGATATTTTATTGAATTGCTTTAGACCGTTCTCAAGCGTCTTTCGAAATTGCTGTTCTTCCGCAGCTATGGCATCAGTGATGTCATTTTCTTTATCAGAAAGGTATACGTAGTGTGCTTTGTACGTGTCAATAATGCTGTGTGCAAGGTTTTGTAGTTCACCGTCTGGCAACTCAATCTTGTCTGCGAAGCGGACAGCTCGACGCAGTAAGCGGCGTACAAAATAACCTTGTTCGCTATTGCTGGGTAATATGCCATCTGCAATCATAAATACCGCACCACGAACATGGTCAGTGATGATACGGAATGCTTCTAAGTGGTCTTGGTACTTTTTATCTGTAAGTGTTTCAATTTGCATGACGACATTTGCGAGTAAATCGACTTTAAACACATCAGGATCATTATTAACAGCTGCCGTAATGCGTTCTAATCCCCCACCGAAGTCAATGTTCTTAGCTTCTAGCTCACTAAAACTACCGTCTTCATTTTTGCGGTACTGCATGAAGACATTGTTGCCAATCTCAATAAAGCGGCCGCAATCGCAATTAGGATGGCAGTGTTCTCCCCATTTAGGGTCGTGCGGAGTTCCAAAATCGTAAAACATTTCTGAGTCTGGACCGCCCGGCTCCCCCGCTGGCATATTACTCGGTACACCCGCCCGGCTCCACCAATTTTTTTTGGCGTTGTAGTAGAAAATTCGCTCTCCTTCTTTCATGCCGCGCTCATAACCCCCAGTTTCAGTGCCGATATCAGAGATTTTGGCTTCAATCCCCTTTTCTGCAAACAGCTTTTGCCAAAGAGCTGGAGCCTCGTCGTCCTTAGAAATTCCCGCCGCTTCATCACCTCCGAATACAGTAATGTAGAGCTTATTAGGGTCGAGACCGAGTTCATCAATCAGAAACTCCCACATCCATGGAATTTGCTCTTGCTTGAAATAATCACCAAACGACCAATTACCGAGCATTTCAAAAAAGGTGGTGTGCCTATTGTCTCCAACTTCGTCAATATCTTCTGCGCGGAAGCACTTTTGAGAGTCCGTAACACGAGAACCTTTAGGATGAGTCTCGCCTAGCAAGTACGGGAGCATGGATTGCATACCACTGCCGGTAAACAGCGTGGTTGGATCATTTTCAGGCACGATTGCAGCCGATGGCACAACGGCGTGCCCTTTCTTCTCCATGAATGCTAAATATTTGGCTCTAATTTCATTTCCGCTCATACAAAATATGTTGTGCAATACTAGCAAATACTACTGTCTAAAACAAACCACAAGCTATAAAACAATTTAAAAAATTGGCTCGCGATTACCTTTTTTAAAGAAGTAACCTTCCAGTGAATATTTATCGTAGCCATAACAGAAAAACGCAATTGGAATACCAATCAGAATGACATGAGGCCAGACTGCTTCCCCAAAGTACAGTAGTGATAGGGTCAAGAAAATGTTTAGAACCAAAGCAGTAAAACGAATTTCTAATCCCAGTATAAAAAATATACCGAGGGCAATTTCAATAAGTGCTGCGCCGAGTACGATAAACTCAGGGTTGAACCCAAACACACTAACTAAGTTATACTCATTGACTACCGTAATAGCTAACTGATTGTGTAATATTTTGGCATACACAGAAGCGTAAATCAGACTCGCTCCAAAACCAACTCGTAATATTAAAAATGCGAGTTCACCGTGTTTACTAGCTAATCCGTCAAACAAATTACGAGCAGTTTGAATAGTAATATGCTTATCTTTAAGTGACAGGCGATGTCCCCCAATAAATATAAGTACCAGCATTTCAGCAAAGTAGTTCAAGTAGGTGGCCATATACACCCCATGGTAAAAGAGCCCAACCGCAAATAGCAGCAAGCCAACCGTCCCAGAAAGTCTGGTATATAGGCCTAAAATCATACAAACACCAACCACGTACATGATGGCAACAACAACGGTTGTAAACTGGCCGTACATAAGGTTTAGTGGCAATTCTGGACCAAACAATGCCTGGTTATAGGCACACATTAAAAAAGCTAAGCCAGCAGTTACTCTCGCGATAAATGGTGCGTAATGCTTTAATTTTATTAAGTAACCGTCAAATTTCTTTTCTAACGGCGCAAAAATTGATACGGAAAATACGGTCGCGGCCAGTACCATAATCAACGCTGTCCAGATAATGGTGTCACTTAAATTGGCACGGATTACATCAATAAAGGACACCGGCGGCAACTGCTCTAGTGTCATAACTCTGTCTGGTTCAAGCACGTAGACCTCATGGGCAAAGGTGAATATAGGTGCTAGTAGCAGACAGCTTAGAAACAGGTAATACAGATGACGTAATTTTTGCATAATAATTAATACCCCTTAAATGGATCAGTGACGATGTCTGAAACTCCTTGCTGGTTTAGTTTTTTTCGAATGGCAGTCAGCATATTTGGTGAGCCTGAGATAAAGTATGTAGCTGCGCTACCATATTTTTGTATAGTAGCATCAATTGCGGAACTTACTTCTTCCTGTGTGTTTAGAAATTCAATAGTTAGTGAGCTAGATTTTGTGTACAACATGAGTTCTTTTTTAAACAAATGAACGCCATTTTTACCTCCGTAGATTAAGTGGACATCATTTTGGCCTTCACTTTCCGTTGCAAGCGCTCCTAACAGAGCTCGAAATGGCGTAATACCTACACCACCTGCTATACCCACAATTATTTGCTTAGCGTTCTCAACATGAAATTCACCAACAGGACCTCGTATCTTAATTTGATCACCAGGTTTTAATTGCAGTAAACTTTGTTTATATAAACTAGGTTGTGGAGGAATATTAGTAGTGATTTGAATGCATTGTTCAGCCGTATTGGAAGCGATAGAAAAGACGCGCCACTGCTTCTTATCGGTACAATTTGGTAGATCAGAAAAAATTGCATGTTGACCAGCTTTCCAAGTTACCCCCTTTGGAATTTTAAAATAAAAGCTATATACTCCTTCATTCTCCTGCTCGCTCTTAATAAAAGATATTTTTTTGGTTCGCAACAACGCCCAATAATCGAACGGATGTGTGCAAATTCGGTATAGTAAATTCCACATAATTCATCACTTCACTCGCTGCGTTTCAAGCCAAGCAGCATACGTATGACACATGTGCTCAAAACTTTTTTTATTAGTCCCAATAGTATCTTTGCCGTGCATCATCTTGATGTTAGCGTCTAATACGATTGCACTCTTCGGCTTAGGAACTGATTCCATGCGCGCAATTCTCTCTTTGGCACGTTTTAGTACAGTATTTGTTGATGCGGTCACATTTTTGAGAAAAGCGTTGGGCGACAGTTTTTTACCAGTAGCCAACTTCACACACTCGGGAAATGTTTTTGCGGAGCCATATTGCCAGACCTCTTTCATTTCCCTACCTACATTAGGATTGTCCACGATATATCCGTATTTCTTGTAAAAATATTCTCTCCATTGGCTAAGTGCTAATTGCGCTAAGCCGTAACCCTGATACGAACAAGAACTCTCCCATGAGTAAATATGCGGAATGCTAAGTAGCCTGAGCGATGGAACTGAAGAATCAGTATGCTTTTTATAAATCTTCTTGGCGATTTTTAAAACTTTTTCTTCGTTTAAGTCCCTAGCTTCATACAGTTCTTTTTCAAAATTCATAACCGAAGAGATGCCGTTCATCGCCAAAGGACTCAGTGGCCGCAATCGTCGAACTTCTCGCTCATATAGTTCAAACGGGTATGTATCGCCATTTTCATCTGCAGCATATCGAGTTGCCCACTCTATACTACTCAGCATAGTGTCGAGAAACATAGACTGTGTTTCGTCCCAGGCTGTTGAAGCTGGAGGGTATTCGTTATTAACACAGGCTTCAGTCTCTTCAGAATTTGTGAGATGTGCTGCGTGTCCACCTTCATGAAAAAGAGTGTTGTATCCATCTTCGGCAGAGCCAACTTGCCCGTACACCACATTACAGGTGAAATTGGCAGAACCTGGTATACGCTTTCCATTTTTAAAATGAACCAGAGTTGGCCAATGACAAAAACCATTTTCGTATTTTCCTTTTCGATCAAGCAGATCTAGTTGAAGCGTAGCGCCTTGATAACGAATGCCAAGTGCGCTGAAAGAGCGCCCCCAACGTTCTAGTGCTTTATCAAATGGATAATACTTGTCTGATTCCTTTGTAAAGTCACCAGCCAGTAAGTAACCACGGTTCCAAGGCTTACGTAGACCGGGCTGCTTTTTTTCCATTTCACGTAAGTTCTCAAAAGCATACTTCGTCTTATCATAAATAGTATCAAAGATGGAAAAAAGCTCTTCTTTAGTCATATCCTCTTCCGTCATGACTTTGTATGCGTAAAAATCACTAAAACCAAGTTTCTCGGCGTATAGATTGCGTAGACGCACAAGCTGCACAAGCTCTTTGACGCAAGTTACAGCCAATTGCTCAAGCGCTTCGAAACACGCCTTGCGAACCGTTTCGTCATCATGGGTTGCTTGGATATCACTCATCTGGGCGCGTGATGCCTTTACGAATTTTTTGCTGTGCGGATCAATATACCCTTCTTTTCTCGATGATTGCTTTTTGAGGATTTTCTTCTCGAGATCAACAATTTTTTTATAGATTGGTTTTACGTCAGCTGGTGTCTGATACTTTGAAAAAAACCATTGCCACTGCTTTAGCTTACGCATTTCTTCATCAGTTGCAGTCAGAAGCGCTGATTCAACAGCTTTTGCGTAAAGTTCATTGCTGCGAAAGGCCTCACGAGCCAACTGTGCCGCAGCAAATTCTTTATCAACAGAGTGGTCTCCCATGTATGATGTCCAAAACAACGTTTCGTATGTTTTGTGGATTGAAAGATACTCTCCATTAAGCTTTTTGAGGAGATTAGTAGTTGATATATTAGTGCTCGTCTCGGCTTTTTTTGGCATTGATTAAAAATTCTTTATATTCAGTAAACGTGTGGTTGAATTCATGTACTATAGCATTCTTTAGACGACTGTTTAGCACATCGGAAATTGCTTGGTAGACTTCAAGTCGCTTGTCTGTTGACGGACCAAAATCTTTGAAAAAACGATCATATACGCCAGTGTATTCTTCAACTACAGTCCGAAAATTATGTGATTTATCAGCAGCTGCAATCATGAGAGCTGCGTCGGGCGCGACTTGTAATTGGTCTATATACGCCACCTTTTTTTCAAGGGCGCTCGTTTTTACACCATTCTTGTTGTGTGATGGTTCAGTCACGTGCAATACGATGTTGGTAACGTTGTTTCCAAAGTCTTCGCGCATTTCACTTTCGGTATAAGGCGTATCCTCAATAGTGTCATGTAGTAGCGCAGCAATAATAGTGTCTTCATCATTTGTATAATCAGACAAAATAAGCATGACGGATATTAAATGAGAGATATACGGTATCGGGAGTGCCCCTTTTCGCACCTGATCTTTATGCAAAATACTCGCTGCACGAATAGCTTGCTCTACTTTGTATGAGTACATATTTTTTACACTATAGCACCCTCAGCCTCTAACAAGCATCGCTTTTTCATTTCTCCACCACGATTATATCCTCCGAGTGTGCCGTCACTTTTAATCACGCGGTGACAAGGTACATCCTCAAGGTAATTATTTGCCATAATGTTGGCAACAGCACGAGCTGCAGCTGCATTGCCAGCGGCTGCTGCAACCTCTTTGTAGGAACGGGTCTCACCTTTGGGAATGTTTCGTACAACGTCCCTCACTTTGTCTGCGAACATATTCATTTGCTTACATTTGCACGATGAACGGCTTGCAATTTTTTGCCAGCGGCCTCACGGTACGGGCAATATTCGCAGCTGTTACCCGATGGTGGCAACTGTTCACTCTCTAAACAGTCCTTGATCTGACTTAACGTATTACTAATCCATGATGTATCAGTCTCCACCGGAACCAAGGTTGTTTCGAAAATAAGTTTGTCATCAAACGCATCAAGATTCTTATCTGCGTTTGCGTACACCAAATATCCAATAGTGGACACCGAAAAACCATTTTGCTCCAGCAGCCACCGATACACGCCAAGTTGTCGAGTATACTGTTGCTCCCACGGTGAATCACCCAGCGACTCAATCTTTCCGTCTTTAGAAGTTGCCTTGTAATCAACAATAATTAGAGTGCCGTCAGGTTGCATCCAGATATCGTCCACTGCACCACTCACTGTCAGACCCGTTGCTTTATCTGTGTATGTAATGCCAGTAAAATTGTCGCGCCAAGCGTCTAATTCCGGATGTTCAAACGGCACCGCGTCAATATCATATTTTTTCATAATTGGATGCCTGGATTGCGCAACTCGATGTACATCGAACTCCTTCTTGAATAATTCATCTACCGCAATGTTTAGGTTAAAGGATGGAAATCCAGGTCGCTTAGTGCCAAGCTTGTTGTCTAGATAAAAACACCGCGGACACTCCATGAAGAAGTCTATTTTTGAACGAGAAAGTTTCCATTTAGCTCCGCCATAATTCCAGTCTGCGCTACGATTTGGGTTATATTTATACGTATATTCAGCCATGCAACTAGTATAACATCTCTGTTTAATGCTAACTTCAGCATTAAAAAACACCGTCTTGGAGACGATGTTTTTTAATACTGAAACTTCTATTACTGCGCAGTAAAGGTATCGAAGACGGTTTCAAGTTGTACGTCTCCTGCGGTACTGAAGTCAAAGTCGCCATCTTCTTGGTAGACAACGATCGCATATTCTGTTCCTGCGGTTGTTGCTCGCACTAGTTCAATCTGCTCAGGCACAAGACCTTGTGATTCGCTAAAACGATTCACGCCGAGAATGTACCCTAGCTCTCCATCATTATATTCGCGAACGCCGATCCAGCCTTCTGCAACCGGGTACTCAGCTTTTTCAATCGTGATTGAACGACTGGCTGGCTGATCTTCAACAACAATGTCTCCGTTTCCAACCATAAGCTTTGGGCCAGCAGCTTCATCTTCCACTGAAGAGTCTTCTGATTCATCTGTCATTGATGATTCTTCTGCTGACATTTGCTTATCGCCCGGTTTCGTTTGATCAGATGGGCCTGAAAAGGCCCACACGAGTAGACCCCCAATGAGTAAACCGACGACGAAAGCGACAATAGTTTTTTGATTATCCTGATTTGTTTCTTCTTGCATACAAAATTAGATTTGCTGAAATTAACTAATGCACGGAGTATACCACGCTGAAAAACCTGACCCTATTGACAAATGCGCTATTCATGAGGGTTTTAGGAGTCGCGTTTACAAACGGCTGACACCTCTTGCAGTATTTGTTCTTGTTTTTTGGTCGCAATATGCAGGTGCCTCAATACATGTGGCTTCTCAAGCAAATCGTTACACAAGATAATCCCACGCGCAATCAATGTTTCTATTTGGTTACTTGTTAGACTCTGAACAACAGTGATTGGATATATACCAGCTCGCTGAATACGGTCGTGGAGATTATTGTTTTTTGGATAATCCCAACTAAGTAACTTAAGGCCAACACACTGTGCATAGCGTTCTGCGGCGCTGGTAAATTTAGTATTCGTGATAATCCAAAACTCTGTGATACCGCATATGTCTGAGTCGCATACACGTTTACCCTGAAGATCAAGGAGTCGCGCGTATGAATATAACGCTACTTGCAAGTCAGATTTTACCCCAGGACGAGCATGAAACTTTGCTTCTGCCACGAAGCTATGATCTTTTTTATACGCAGCAACATCTATTTCATGATCCGCACAACTTCCTTGAATAATGCTACCAATAACGATGTCGTAACCATCGTACTCGAAGACTTTCCCAAGAAACTGTTCGAACGGGAAACCAGTAGGACCCAAACCGAATAAGGCTCTGCGTAGTGAATAGCGAGTAGCTGCAGGAGGTTTGCTTTCACGCAGCAAAGAAAAGGCCTGGCGGTAGATTTCTTGGGTTTTTATTCCGTCATACAAGATCTTCTCTATCTCATACACAATATCGGCTATCTCAGACTGGCTTGCACCCGCTCTTCTAAGTGAGCGACGTAGCTTTTCAACCTTAAAATATTCTGTTGTACCGTCGGCTTTTTCAACTACTGCGTGCATCATGTCTTATAATAACAAGTGTTGCCTCAGTATTTTTTTATACTCCCCATTACGTTACGATGCCTCCGCCAATACAGTGCGTGCCTTTGTATAGTACGACAGACTGGCCTTTAGCGGGAAGATGAGTTGGTAATGCGGGCAGGAGGACGAGTGATTGTTTATCTACTTTAGTAACCTTGCAGGTAATATCTGGACCATGATATCTGAAGTGAGCTGTAAGCATTTCGCCTTCTTGCAAAAACTGGCGAAGAACGATGTCACGCAAGACCATATCGCCTTCCCTTTTCTCAGCCTCAAAATCAGTAGATACCGTGATCGTGTTGTCTTCGACATTCTTGCTGACAACATAATGGGGTGTTTTCTCGACCCCTTTACTATCAATTGTAAACCCATGACGCTGTCCGAGCGTATATATAAACGCACCTTGATGACTACCAATCACTTCACCGCTTGTGGACAACACGTCTCCAGGTGCTAATTCTATATAGTGCGACAAAAAATCAGCTATATCTACGTGTCCCAAAAAGCAGATGCCTTGACTATCTTTTTTGGTGGCAACAGGAATGCCCGCAGCTTCTGCTTCACAACGAATAGATTGTTTGGTGGTATCTCCAATCGGAAAGAGTGCCTGCTCCAGCTGTTCTGTTGTGAGTGTCCACAAGAAGTAACTTTGATCCTTAGTGGCATCCACACTCTTATGTAACTGACCATCTATTTTTTGCACGTAATGTCCCGTAGCAATGTAATCTGCACCGTGTGCTTGCGCAAAACGTAAGAAAGCACCGAATTTCACTGCTTTGTTGCACATCACATCTGGATTAGGCGTTCTGCCTGCCTGATACTCCGCTATAAAATAGTCAGCAACCTCTTGCTTGTAAGTGGCTTCTGCATCACAAGTTAAAAACGGAATTTCTAAATGGGCTGCCACCCGCATCGCATCCAGTCGTTCTTGTTCCCAATTACATACCATAAAGTCTGGGTGCCACACTTTAATAAAGACACCTACGACGTTATAACCTTGCTTTTTTAAACGTAGAGCAGCGACTGAAGAATCGACCCCGCCGGAAAGTCCAACAAATACTGTTTTCATGCAATTACGCTAGCACGTACTAATTTCAACGCAAGTACTGCTCGATATTGTCCAGATGCTCATCATAGGTCTCACTATAGTAAAACGTTCCATTGTCATCGGTAATATAATAGAAATAATCACTATCTGCTGGCTCAAGTACAGCGAGAATAGAATCTAGGCCAGGATTACCAATGGGTGTTGGTGGCAAACCCGGATTTATGTAGGTGTTGTAGGGAGAATCAATTTTTAAGTCACCTGGAGTGAGTTCACTGAGTGGCTTATCAAGAATATACTCAATGGAGGCATCGGCTTGTAGTGGCATACCAATGGTTAATCGATTCTGCAGCACGCTGGAAACCATCCTCATTGATTCCGGTGAATTTGCTTCACGCTCAATGATAGAGGCGAGGATTAAAATTTGATCCAGTGAAAGCGGGCTTGCTTCGATTTTTTCCTGATACGGCAAAAGTGCGTCTTCAAATGCGGCTTCGAGTAAATCAAGTAGTTCATTGGCAGTAAATGTCTCTGGTACGAAATAAGTGTCTGGATACAGTCGTCCTTCACGGGGTATGGCTGCAGCTAAGAAAGTGTTCGTATCAAAATCAATGAGCACCTTCTCAGCTTCTGCTGCCAAAGCTTCTGCTCGCTCACCTTCTATATGAGTCAGTCTTACAAGATCGTTTCCAAAATCGCCTGCCACCAGTTGACGAGCAATTTGTGTCGTACTGAAATGCTCATCCAAAACATAAGTACTGGCCTTTATGCTTGTTGGATCGTGCAAAGTAACTAACACTAAGTATAAAAATGTTTCAGAACGAACAATGCCTTGCTCACGAAGACTTGCCGCCACTGCCCTGACACTGGTACCGCTCTCAACTGTGAAAGTTGTTGGTAAATCGTAGTCTGTGGGTGCATTTAAGTACGTGACGACAAGCGAAACCAGTAGCGTTATTGCAAAAAAAAGTCCAGCTAGTACATACAAAAAAATATGCAGTGGTCTTGCGCGCTTTGGTGCTTGTGAATCAATTGATGTTTCTTGCTCTAAGTCCATGGATTATTAGGATCACCTACTGGTAAATTTGCTGGAGCGTCTCGTCTTAGGGCCTCAACTCTTCCAACCCCAGGAGTCACAATTGCTTTGCCAGGGATGTGCCACAAGGTAGCTATTTCCTCAACGGACATGACCTTAGGAGCGTCATTACCGTTGCGTACATCAAAGGGTACGTACGTTCTTAATTTGTAAAAATCAAGCTCTTTTGTCTTGTATTTTGCCGCCCGTTTACCAGAAGGGTCAGAGAAAATATTGTAGTCAAAGTCCGTCCGCCAACGTACAGCCAAATCATTTCTTCCTACGACAGTATACGTTGCTTTAAGTGTACTAAGCAATGATGTCATTGTTTCTGCCCTGAATTTTCCCTTGGGTGCAGCATAAATCATTCTGATAACAGTCTCATAAGCAATTTTACTAGTATTGCGCTCAATGTGCGTTACCAAGTCTCGTTCTCCCATGGTTAACCGTGGTTGCGCGTCTGGCTCTCCCAGGTCTGTCTTACTGCTTTCGCGACCCATGATTTCATTAATTTTAGCTCGCGCACGCGAAGTCCAGTCCGGTGCTTTGCCCAGACTACCAGTTGAAAAATCTTTTTTTCCATGAGGCACCGCAAGAATCTGCAGCCAAAATCTTTCGTGTGACCGAATATTTGCCATTTGTTCCAATACGGGCGCCATTGGTTCTATTTTCTCTTCTTCTTTTGGATTTTTGTCTAATCCCCAATCAATATAGGTTTTGATTGGGAACACATCGTCTTCAACTTTTCCGAAATGAAAGGACATCCACTGCCATTCATCTTGATTATTCTTAATCTCAGCAGTGTAGTCTACTGGTACTTCCTTTATCTCAATTCCAGGATACTGGGCGTACATTTGTGCCTCAAATACGTCTTTCGCTTTTTTAATTGGTAAATTAGCAAACAATTTTACATTACCGCCAATTGAAACTATTTCGAAGCTGTATGTAAGAGCGTGTTTACCATCCCAAAATGTCTGAAATATATTGTATGGTTTATTTTTGTTCCAAGTTTGTGACAACACCTCCTCCATTGCTTGCGGTGATTTGAAAACATCTTGTGGTAAGGTTATTTCTAACGTAACTCTTCCCATCTTGTCTTGGTGTTTTAATTGGATTGACTCCATCCAACGCGGAAACAAAATATAGAAGAGGCTCACTGGAATCCAAATTGGCGCAAACAATAACAGCAAACTCAAGACTGGTAGTAAGTCTACATTTACTGTCTGAAACGTGTAAAAAATAACCAGAAGACCGATAAAAAGAAATACTGGTCCAGAAAAGCTGAGGAAAATTGTTCTGAAAAAAGACCCCATAGGTTTTCAAATTGTAGCATCAACTAACAAAAAACGCTGCCAGTTATCGGCAGCGTTTTTTGTTAGCTTGCGAGAGTGTACGTTCCGTTCGCCAGTTTTTTGAAGAGATTAGTGTCCTGCAAGTTGACCATTATCGTATTGTCTTTGACATACCGTTCTTTTCGAACCTTATCAATGATTTCATCTTTGGATAAGGGGCCTTCTGATTCGAGAATTTGTCGCAACACATCCTTCACCACACCGGCGGTGTATCCCCACTCCGAGAGTGCGTATAAACCACGACCTACCAAAACGAAACGATCATCCTTTATTAGCTCGTTGTGAGTAGTTGCCACATGAGCATCATGATCAAACAAGTCACTGATTGCTTCAGCAACTTCACGGAAATGCATCGGAGAACCATGACGCTTAACCGCTAGGTATGCGTAGTCACGAATACCTTTAACTCGAATATTTGGACTATCTGCATGCCCCCAATCACCAAGCGGGTTGCGGTCGATTTGTTTTGAGATTGAAAGCCAGCGTTTTAATGCTTCTTCATCATGCCGATCAGCAATATCGATAAGTTCTTCTCGGAAACGGCTTAGTATTTCACTTTCTGAAATAAGATCATCAGGATTAAGGCCTTTGTAAACTTTTTTAAGGGCTTCTTCAACTGTTTCGGCAATCTTCTTCTCAGTATACCAACGATGAGAAAAATGCGGATTTTCCTTGTTTTTATAGAATGGATCACCCACGACGAGTAAGAAATAGATATGATTACGCACTAGCGGATCGTCAGAAAGCTCATCGAGTAGGACGTGCTCTGCAATAACGCCGCCGCCAAGTTGATCAATCAACTTCTGCATTTCAATAAATAAATCGTATTGTTTTTTGTACTCGTCTGATTTTTGAATAGACTGGATACCGTAGTTTTCAATTTGGCGCACACGTTCACGAGTAATGCCGTATGACTGGCCAATTGCTTCAAGAGTGTATGTTTCGCCATCTTTGCCGAGACCATAGCGTTTTTCAAGAATATCTCGTGCCCGATCAGGAAGTACTTCTAGGAGCGTTTTAGTAACTTGTTTAGGTTTAAACGTAATCATAAATATTTTAATCCGAAGGTTGTTTGTAACAAATCTTCAATGCGTGGACTAATTTATAACATGTGACCAAAATATGGTCAAGGGTGTATTACTGTGCCAGTATGATGTTGTAGATTCGGCCTGGCACGTATATTTTTTTGACAATTTCTTGGTTAAGAACTTGTTTAGAGAGACTCGGGTGTTTCTCAATCAACTCCCAAGCCTCCTCTTCAGGAGCTGTCGGAGAGAGTGTAATCTCACCGCGTAGCTTGCCGTTTATTTGTACTCCGATGGTGACTTCTTCATCCGCGGCTATGGACGGATCGGAAACCGGATATAATTGTGCGTGAACACTCTCGCTTTTACCCAACGAATACCATAACTCTTCCGTCAAATGGGGCGCAAATGGAGCTAGTAGTCTAATAAACATTTCGTAACTATCCTTACTTAAGCCAGTCTTTTCAGCCTGATTTACATAAATCATCAACGCACTTACCGCGGTATTGAACTTATATTCCGCAATGTCTCTCGTAACTTTTTCTATAGTTTTATGTAGTAGCTTCGTTGTTTCGTTGTGCTCTATAGATTCTACAACATGGTCAGAAAGTCCATATACTCTCTCTAGGAAGCGGTGAATTCCCGCGATACCACCATTATCCCAAGGATAATTAGCGCCAATATATGGACCCATAAACGCCAAGTACATCTTCACGGTGTCTGCGCCCACCAAAGCCACCTGTTCATCAGGATCAATGACATTGCCTTTGCTTTTGCTCATTTTGTTTCCGTCTGGCCCAAGAATGAGACCTCGATTGTGACGACTCACGTATGGCTCCTTGTGTTCAACTAGCCCAAGCCGCTTAAGGGCCTTTTGCCAGAAGCGTGAGTACAGTAAGTGCATAGTGGTGTGCTCTGCGCCACCAAAGTAGGTATCTACCTGCATCCAGTCTTTCTGCGCTTGAGTAGATGAAAAGTGCTCGGTATTCTCATTATCGATGTAACGTAAGAAATACCATGATGAATCCACAAAAGTATCCATCGTCTCCACTTCTGGTTTCCAGCCAGCACCAAAAATACGTTCTGTTCGATCAAGCAGCTCTTTTGATTTAGCGAGCGGTGGTTCTCCCGTCGGTTTAAAATCGACATCTTCTGGAAGCGTCCAGGGCAAATGTTCTTCTGGAACTACATGTGCATTTCCTTGTGGATCGTACACAATCGGGATCGGTACCCCCCAATACCGCTGACGACCAACTGACCAGTCTCGTAACCGATACGTATTGGTAAGACGACCGTTAACTTTTTTAACAATCGCTTCCTTAGCATCTTCGGAATCCATTTCGTCATATTCTTCAGAATTAATCACATACCCCGAACCGAGTAACGCTTCGTCAGATTGCAATAAGTCCCAGATTTGTTTTTGGTGCTTGGGCGTAATCAAATTACGCATTTCAGATGCTTCGTGCCAGGTTAGTGTATGCAGTTTCCTTTCGTTTTCAGGAATATCCCCTTGCTCACTAAGATCTTCAACTTCCGCTAGCAACGAGTACGTATGGGCACAGCGATTGGTTGCTTTGTGTCGGGCACAATACTTTGCTGCAGTAATCCAACGACTCGTTTTAACAATTTTTGCATTAGGAATTGCTGTCTCTTCACTTATTTCAGCCAAAGCGGCTTCCTCTGGGGTTTGACCCTCTTCAATGCCACCCATGATGGCAGTCTTAATACCTTCTTGTGGGCCGTGCCAGTTCAACAAAGCATACTTGCCTGTTGAGCGATCACGAAGATGGACCACGACTGTATCGCGTTTTATCAAATCATATTGGGGCTCTGGCGGATTGTCAGGATCATCCATACATGGGACCATCACTTGCTTGATTGGTAAATCATACTTTTTTGCAAACGCATAATCTCGTTCATCGTGCGCAGGCACCGCCATAACAGCGCCAGTGCCATAACTCGCCAGTACGTAGTTGGCAATATAAACAGGAATAACCTCACCAGAAGCCGGGTTTGTTGCAGTGACACCCTTAAGCAACACGCCCGTTTTTTCCTTGGTGTTATCAAGTCGGTCTTGTTCAGCTAGTTGCTTGGTTTCTTGGATATACGCTGCCACCTCACCCCAATTTGTGATTTTGCTTTGCAATTTTGTTACTAAATCATGTTCTGGAGCAATCACTAGATAAGTTGCGCCATAGAGAGTATCTGGCCTGGTGGTAAACACTGTCACTGAGGCCTCAGTAGAGAGTTTAAAATCGATTTCCGCGCCCGAACTTCTACCAATCCAATTGCGCTGTGCCTCTTTAATGTTTTCAGCCCAATTGACTGTCTCCAGATCATCTATGAGTTCATCAGCAAACTCAGTTATCCGCAGCATCCACTGGGGCATCTTCTTCTTTTCAATAACATCGCCAGAACGTTCACATGTGCCGTCTGCTTGCACCTGCTCATTTGCGATCACCGTACTACACCCTGGACACCAGTTGACCACCCCTTCACCTCGGTACGCAATATCATTTTCAAAAAACTTGGTGAACATCCACTGCGTCCACCGGTAATAGTCTTGGTCAGTTGACGAGCATGTTTTGTTCCACGAAAAAGCATTTCCCATGCTGGCAAGCTGTGCCCGCATATGGTCAATGTTTTTTTCCGTCCAGTCTCTCGGATTAACATTGTTCTTTATGGCAGCGTTCTCTGCTGGCAAACCAAAAGCATCAAACCCCATAGGAAACAGAACCTGCTTCCCTTGCATGCGTCGCATACGGACGTAAATGTCTGGTACAGCAAAGGCGTACCAGTGACCGATATGCAGATTGCCTGATGGGTATGGCCACTCTATGAGTACGTATTCCTTTTCCTTACTTTCATCTCGCGCACCAACAGCATACAAGCCAGTTTCTGACCATTTTTCCTGCCATTTCTTCTCAAACTCCTGGTGATTAAAACGTTTATGCATACAAATTACCTATCAATGTCTAGATTGACATTGTGCCACGAGAATCTCAGTGCGCAAAATACTAGGACTGATTTTCTAAGTTGCTGAAGTTGACGATACGTTCAAAACAATATTCACCTTTCTCATACTGCCAGTCATAGGCATTTACAATCACTGCGCGTTGATCGCGCAGTGGCTTTGCGAAAGAGGCACTATCCTGTTGTTCGGTGACAAATGTTGCGCAAAGAGAGAAGCCAGAGTCAGTAATAGAATATGCGTACGCAGCTCGGTTTTCTGGAGCTGATGGCACATTCTCTAATTCACCAAGAGTCTCTGGAAGCACTCCATTTACATACAAGTAGTCCTCAATCTGCCATTGGATAGTTTGCAGATCTTCAACCTGTTTTTCATCTAGTCTGCCTTCACGCACTTCTGCTGGCGTCTCAATGTACTGCAAGCCAAAGAGTATGCCGGTAAGTACTACTAGCGCTGAAAAAACGCCAAAATAAATTGAAAGCTTCTCCTTTTTTAACCAATACCCTTGTGAATCCTTTAGGTAATAGAAAAAAGCAGGAATAATGACGACCAAAACTGCAAGAATTTTAAGAGCAAATCTGACTGTCAGATCCCCTTCAAGGAAACCATAAATCAGCACGGCCAAGTCAATTAGAATGGTACTTCCAGCAACAAATAAGGATAGATAGATTAACCACTTAGTAAGGGCTGTATACGAACCAGCTTGTACGCGTCGAGTTTTATTGACTGTCCGGGTGAGGAATAGATACGCAGGGAAAAACACCAAGAGCGCAGCGATTGATACTCGTACACTATCGGCATGATTACCGAGACTATAAAAAGACTCACTCGGATCTGGAAACTGAATATTTATAAGACTAAAGGCTAAGAGTAAGAGAAATATAATCGTTAGATACAAGCTGGCTAAAGAGCCTAACTGCAATACAAACTGCTTGGGTGTGTGTTCATTCATATTAAAGCAGTATATACCTAGGCATTTACATTTAAAAGATGTCTTGTAAGAAATGTGGGCGTGGTGCGTCACTCTAAAGTGAGAGGAGAAAGTCTCCTCTGCAAATTTGGCTTCTTAATGAGCTTCAAGAACCTGAATTTGCAACCTTCAAATGGAGAAACACCATGCGAAAACGTTATTTGATTGCGGCAGGAATGATCATTTACCTGATCATCAACGCACGCGTAAGCGTTGACGCCGCGCAGTTCTTTACGCAACTCATCGGACACAGCTTCATGGCTATTGTCCTTGTATCTGTGGGCGCGATGGTTTACACAACCTTTCGCGAAGACTTCGATGCATTGTGGGAAACTTTCTCTGCCTGGTTCTGCGGTCGACGCTCGGACTGGGAAGAACTTCTTGCGGCAGCAAACGCCGCTCCGATGCGCTAAACACAACCCGCGCCTTCAGCTACCTTTTGCTGGGGCGCGGTTTTGCTATGAATGCAAAAATTCAATCACGTCACCGTCTTGCACGATGTATTCTTTCCCTTCAGTGCGTAGTTTCCCCTGGTCTCTGGCCACTGCTTTTGAACCAGCACTCACAAGATCTTCAAAACGTACCACCTGCGCTCGAATATACTTATCTTTGAAATCAGTATGAATGGCGGCTCCGGCTTCTGGTCCAGTAGCACCGCGCTTTACAGTCCACGCTCTAGTCTCTTTTTCACCAGTGGTGAAATAACTCATGAGCCCAAGCCGAGCATACGCCGCTCGTATGAGTGACTCAACCCCACTATCTTGCGCTCCATATTCGCGCCTAAATTCAGTTTTCTCCTCTTCAGACAAATCTTTGAGTTCATGCTCCATCCCTGCATCGACTACGACGTACTCTGCTCCGGTACTTTCAAAAAACTCTACCAGTTCTTGCCAGCGCTCGTCGTTATGCTCATCCAAATTAAATCCATCCTGTTTCTTATTACAAACATACAAGAATGGTTTCATCGTAAGGAGGTGCAAGCCTTTGATCAGCTTTTCCTCTGACTCTGTCATACTAAACGAGTTGGCTAGACTGCCTGCTTCTAGGTGAGGTAAAAGACGACTAAGTAAATCTTGGAGAGCGACAGCGTCTTTGTCTCCTGCCCGCACATCCCGAGCCAAGGTACCAATTCGTTTACTCACAGTCTCTGCATCAGCCATAATGAGCTCAAGGTTGATAGTTTCAATGTCTCCCATTGGGTCAATTCCGCCCGACACATGATGAATATCACTATCTTCGAAAATTCGCACCACTTGCGCAATCATGTCTGTCTCACGAATATTAGCTAAAAACTTATTACCCAAGCCCTCCCCAGCTGAAGCGCCTTTTACTAAACCAGCGATATCGACGAACTCAACCACCGCTGGAATACACTTTTCGGAACCGGAAAGATTACTTAGTGTTTTAAGGCGTGAATCAGGAACAGCAACCACTCCCACAGTAGGATCGATAGTGGCAAATGGGTAATTTGCCATAAGTACGTTGTTTTTGGTTAAGGCATTAAAAAGCGTTGATTTTCCAACGTTTGGTAGACCGACGATTCCAACTGAGAGAGACATGATTGTTTAAGGTGATGAAGAATTAAAAGCGCAATGCTCTAGTCACAGACTAGACAGTAGATAATGCGAGTAGCTTAGCAGATTTTTTAAAAAGAAAAAGGCTGGGTGTAACCAGCCAAAAAAAAGTTGATGGTGCGCTACCACGCGGTGGGGCTTGTCGCACTGTGAAATGTACGATACGTGAGTTCACCCCGCATCCGTGAAGGGGTCACACACCATCAACCGCACAAGAAAGTATCAAATTATTAGCTCTAGCGCAAATTACCAAGGGAGCAAGGGCGGTTCATACTCACAGAAGATTACCTCGTCTGGAGATGTATCAAGCAACACTGCTAGTGACTCTTTAGCCTCCATACGGCCACCCACTGCGTCTATCAGTTCTGATTCGAGTGCCCGAGAACCTGTCATACTAGCCCCGTCCGCCAACGCCGCCACTTTATCTCTGTCTAGGTTGCGATAGCTTGAAACAAGGTCGATAAAATAGTTGTGTACCGTATCTAAATCAGCTTGCAAGAGTTCTCGTTCTTCGTCTGTGATTGGGCGATACGGTGAACCAATATCTTTAAATTTGCCAGTAGTAAGACGCACGTATTCTATGCCTTCTTCATCAAGCTTCTCTGATTCTTCAAGATACGACATATTAACCCCGATACTTCCGACGTTGGACATAGCAGATGCAAGTAAATAATCGGTGGCCGCTGCAATCATGTAACCTCCCGAAGTCCCTTGATCACCAATCAAGCCAACGACTGGCACATTTGTGTTGCGGACACGCTCGGCAATTCGTTCTGAAGCCACTGGTGTTCCTCCCGGCGAGTTTATTTCTAAAAGAATTGCTTTAATTGTTTCTTCACTTTCAATTTGGCTAAAAAATTCTTCAACAGCATCAGGAGTAGTTATTAACGGAGCATCATAGATACCTAAATACGGCAAAATGATTCCTTCTATTGGATAGACAGCTACGTTGCACACCCCGTCACCCACCGTCTCTTCAAACTCATAGAGAAAACCTAGCAGCGAAAAAAAGAACACTAAAGACAGCACGACGACAATCGCTTTAAAAACAACCACCCCCAGTTCTCTCGCTAATGTTCTATGCATAATTAGATTTCTATATTCGCTCTATTTTCCCGCTGCTCCTAGCTTGGCGATTTCTTTCATCCACTTTGTTCGACATGCATTTTCTGCACGCTCACATGGACCATAGGCACTTACTTTTGTTTTGATACCTGCAAACTCTAGGATTCCGTACTGGATTTCATTGGTAAAGTCTCCGTATTTCCACCAGGTCTTAAATGGACTGTGTGAGCCAGAAAGAATAAATACGCGTCCAGTTTTACCTTTTAAGTGACTCTCTACTCTTTTCGTTTTTTTGTTAAAGTTAAAGGCAAAACCCGGTAACCAGAAACGATCAAACAGCCCTTTAAGAAGCGCTGGCATGGTGGTCCACCAGTTTGGATAAGCAATAACCAAGTGATCACACATCCTAATGGCGTCCTGCAGCTTAACCAGATCGGGTTCAAGTGGTTGAATTTCTTTGTATCCCTTATGAAGAATCGGATCAAATTTCATTTCACTTAAGTTAAAGCGAGAAACTTCATGGCCGTTTTGTATAGCAGCTGCTTCATACGTATCGAGCACTGAGCCAGTAAATGATTCTATATCAGGATTGCCACAAATGAGAACTATTTTTTTGTTAGACATAGATTGTGATGTTAATAATACAAGAAGCGGCGTTATTTGCGCCGCTTCAGCTGTTGATTACAGGTGTTATTTTCTAATACTTCCGTCTGGATTAAAGCGGCCGACAGCACCCGCGTGCATTTGCATAAGTTTTTCCTTCATTTCCGGACTCATGACCGCCATTATTTCTTTTTGATATTTAGGCAATACTTTCATCGCAGCTGCAGTTTGGTTGTTTCCGTTCAATTTCAGTTCCGCTTGCATTTCCTTGGCAATTTTTTCAAATAATTTTGGATCTTTATCAAGCATCTCCATAATCATTTGCTTCTGATCCTCTGGCACTCCCTTCATCTGGGAATCGATGAGTTTTTTAAGAGCAAAATTCTTTACTTTTCCTAACATACGGTAGCGATTGTAACACAGGAGATTAGATCTACCCTACTCTAGACAAATATAGAAATGGATGGTATTTTTACCGCATTACTTTTACAAAAATATATGAGAAAAATATCTGATTTAATTCGTTATTACTGGAAAAAGCCGATTGTCAAGGGTGGGATTGCTGTAGTTGCCGTCATGCTGTTTGCGCTCTTCATGCGTTACGGGCTTAATACAAATGAACCAAGCACTGCAAGTACGACTCGCGCTGTTTCAGTCACAACCGCTGCGGCAGTAGCCGGCGAACAACAACTCACGCTTATCGGTACTGTTCGTGCCTTTACAGAAGCTGACATTACATCGGAACAAGCGGGACGGGTAACCAGTGTTCGAGCCACTTTAGGAGGCACCGTGAGTGCGGGCCAAATAATCGCTACCCTGGAAAACTCTTCTGAACAAGCAGCGGTACTACAAGCACAAGGCGCCTACGAAGCAGCGGTTGCAGCAGCAGCCCAGACAAAACTTTCAGTTGATGAGTCTCAGGTTGGGGTTACATCTGCCCAAAATAGTTTGCTTTCAAGTTTACGTAGCGCCTATGCAACGGCTAATCAGATTGTTGAAAACGATGTTGATGATTTCTTCTCTAATCCTGACTCCTCAATCCCAGGACTTAAACTAGAAGGCTATGGACAAACTCAAGCTCTAAATAATGAGCGCGTAGCCTATAACACTCTGCTCACTAACTGGAATAACCGTACAAATCAGCTATCAACAAATTCAAATTTTGAAAGCGAAGCGAGCTATACGATAGCTCAGTTAAATAGGACTATAACCTTCGTGGACTCTTTCTTATCACTCTTTCCACGACAAGATAAGAACAAACCGTACACAGAAGCTCAGATTGAATCTTTCATTAGTACGTTCACGGCAGACAGGAATGCACTTTTATCTGCTATAGCCAGCATTGAGAATGCACAAGCAAACCTGGTCAGAGCACAAGACTCAGTAAATCGCGCGGTCGTAACCAGTAGTGGTGGTTCAGCGTCAACCGCAGACGCACAAGTAAAGCAAGCTCTCGGTAGCTTACGTGCAGCACAAGCCAATCTCTCAAAAACAATCTTACGAACCCCAATTAGTGGTACGGTGAACAATCTTGATATCTCTGTTGGAGACTTTGTGAGCTCATTCCAAAAAGTAGCCGTGGTGGCAAACAATTCTGCATTAGAAATAGTTACGTATGTTGGCGATAATGAGCGCGACCAACTAGTCGTTGGCGACGAAGTGAAGATTGATGGTGCTGCAACCGGAATCATTACGGTTATTGCACCAAGTGTTGACGAAGAGACAAAGAAAACCGAGGTGCGGATTGCGGTAGACAGCGACACTATAGCTAATGGAGATACTGTTCGTATTACCAAAACTTCAGCAGAAGTAGCAGAGATTACTGATGTGTATATTCCACTGAGTGCAGTAAAGTTTGAGTCCGAGAACGGTTATGTGATGCAGGTGATTGATGGCACATTACAACAAAAAGCGGTCATCTTGGGTCCGGTGCGCGGCTCGATGGTTCTTATTGAAGAAGGATTATCAGTGAATGAAGAATTCGTGACTGACGTACGCGGCCTTACCCCTGGCACAGCTGTAATCATAAAGTAAGATATGTGGGATTTTTT
>CATMPJ010000008.1 GCA_950073265.1 uncultured bacterium
AAAAAAGGACACGAACTAAAAGATTCAGAAGAGATGGTGGTCAGGTCTTTTGAAAAAGAAGCTAACTTAATGTTAAGGAGTGCTGTTGAGTTATATATTGAGAGTTGGAACTTTGCACGAGAAAGTAAAAAAGAAGAAGCAATTCGCGCATACTATTTAGTAAAAACCCTACAGGCTTTCTTTAAGAGAAACAGAAATTCTGAAAAGTATTGTGACTACCCACAGCAAGGAGATATCTTGAATATTGTAGATATTAGAAAAGAGTTGAAAAATCTGACCACCACCTTCTTCTTTTTTGCCAAAGGCAAAAATCTTCAAAAAGATAAAGATGTCATACATCTGACAAAATCATACACGACATTACTTGATGAAGCTCTGAAGCATATGACACCTAGGGAACGATTTGCTTTAGGTGAATCGTATCAACAGTATGTAAATACAAGTGATTCAATACATGGCTATGCAGGATCTCCCGTATTTGAAATTGATGACGTTCAAGAATTTATGAAAGTACTTTATGGTGGTGTTTATATACTGGCGGTTTATACTCAAAAAAATCTCACAAAGATTGGATCTGGTGTATTACCTTGCCAGGGTCTACTTGATGCTTTGGATGGAATTGAGTCAGATGATTTTAACGGAGACTTGAAAATTGATATTGGAGATAGTGTTTTAGTAAAGAGACAAATTAAGGCAGTGGTTAAAAATGTTATGTTCTCAGATTATGGTTGTGCAAGGTACGAAGTAGAGTTTAATGATAAAAGAGGGGACGCTAGCTGGTCTTTTGAGAAGACTTTGTATCTACGAAAAGATTTGCAGAAATTACCTACAATAGTTACAGAGTAGTGTAACTTTTTTGAATACTGATAAATCTGTCACTTTTGTCACTTTTTCTTGCGCACGAGGAACTATCGAATTGGTTTATTAATATTAGCTAACTGGTCAAGCCCAGCTTGACCGCCCACGGTTCTAGCTCGAGACAGCCCGCAACGGCCGGCCGGAAAGCGAAAGCTTTCCGGCCGTTTGCCTGTTACGCGAGAGTAAGGGATTCGAAAGACGGAAGCGGTATACAAGACGAGTGAAGCGAGGGCTTGTCGCTGAGTCAGGGTCGTGAAAAATTTCGTAGAAATTTATTCCTGACCGAATCCCGCCGTTTAGAGCTAGCACGAGACAGTATATTTCGTGCTGGTTTTGTTTATAATGAGTGTATGAAAATAACTAGGATAGAGGTTGAGAATTTTAAATCTATTGAAAAATACGATTTTGGTATTTCTGACTTCAATGTTTTTGTTGGTCAAAATAACCATGGAAAAACTAATTTTTTTGAAGCATTGAGTTGGTTTGATTCTGGAAAAGTAACAGAAAAGGATTATCGAAATTACGATAAGCAAAATGAAGTCAAGGTAAGGGTACATTTTGAGGGTGCTACTGAAGAAATTGCAAGCTTACCTGACGGAACATACAAAACTAAAATGCAGAATACTATAGGTGAAAATGATGCTTTTATAGTAGAGAAAACTAGTAGTAATGAAAAGCGGGTTCTAATAGTTAGCGGCGAAACTGTTCCTAATCCAACTGGTTTTGATGCAGCACTTAACTACTTTTTACCAAAGACTGTATATGTAACCACAAAGCAGAGGTTGAATGAGGTTGCAGGATATAAGTCGAAGTCACCTATTGCAGAAATGCTGGGTGACGTACTTAAAGACATGGTTGATAATGAACCGAAGTACCAAGATTTTTTGAATATGTTTGACAAGTTGTTTAACACCAGCGAATCAATATTTAGAGTTTCTGTAAATGATCTCCAAGAAAGAGTGAGTTCCTACTTGTCGAAACAATTTGCTGAAGGTGCGGAAGTGACTTTCAGGATAGAAAATCCTGCTGTTGAAGATATGCTTAAGAAGTTTGAAACTGAAGTTGATGACGGTATCAAAACAAAGGCTGAAGAGAAAGGAGACGGAATGCAAAGGGCTGTTATTCTTGCGATTGTCCAGGCCTACGCTGATTTTAGGAGAGACAAAGGTATTGCAAGAAGTTTTTTGTTTTTGATTGATGAAGCAGAATTACATCTTCATCCAACAGCGCAAAGGTCTTTAAAGAACGCTTTGAGAGATATAACCGATAGTGGTGGTCAAGTGCTCATAAGTTCCCATTCCCCAATTTTTGCTAATGAAAACTTTGATAATCAAAAGATTTTTAATGTAGAAAAAGTGAACGGGAATTCAAAAGTTATCGAAATTACAACACCTCAAGAGCAGATGGATTCCATTTATAACTTATTAGGAGGAAGTCCGAGCGACATACTGTTACCTAATAACTTTATTATCGTAGAGGGCAAATCAGATTATGAGTTTTTGATGGCAGTTAGAAAAAGATTTTATGCTGACAATCCAAGGTGTATGGGTATAAAAATATTATTCGCTGGCGGTGATCATGAAAGAGCTGCTTCAACGATGTACAGAGTGCACGATGCGTATACTCCACTCGCAACAAATAGTGTTTACAGAGACAAGATAGTCTTTTTATTAGATACACCAAGTGCTGAAAAACAAGCAGGGTACGATACTTTCCGAGAAACGTACCCAAGTCTAATTGAAGATGAACATTTACATATTTTACCTGAACCAGCAATTGAGATGTGTTACCCAGAGCCTTACACAAAAACAGCTGATGAGGTTACTGGAATGACTGATGCTGGTGTGAAAGTTTCTCTTGCAAGAGAGGTTGGTGAAAACATAACTATGGAACAAATAAGAGAGTCAATGCCAACTATAATTACACTATTTGAACAAGCCATTGAAAAATCGTATGAGTAAAGAGCTCGAGACACTATAAAACTGTTTAGGAAATGTTGTTGAAACGGTCAAGCCCTGCTTGACCGACCATGGTTCTAACTCGAGACCGCCCGCTATCGGAATTTTTGGTATACTCAAGGTAATGAAAGACTACACTGACGAATTTTCATTTGTACTCAAGCCTAGCAAGAACGGCGTAGGTGTCTTCTGTACTCATGCGATTAAGAAAGATACCAAAATGCAGTTATTAGGGAAAAGCCATGATGACTACTGTGAGCGAAAAAGAGAAGACGTTCCTGATAATCTTCGTATGTACTGTCTGCAATATGAAAATAAGTTTATTTGCCCAAAAGATTTTGGAAGAATGTCAATGGAGTGGTACGTGAACCACTCGTCAGATGCGACAATATACACTAAAGATGGCGTTACACATTTTGCAAAACGTGATCTAAACGAGGACGAAGAAATCACGATCGACTACAATTCATTTAAAGAAAGTGAATCGGCAAAGGAGGAATACTATTCAAGCTAGTATATAAATTCTAACATCCTCCCACGCTGCCCGCAAAAATCCAGATTCGCCAGGGTTTTTCAAGTGGGTATTTGCGTCTGTTAATTTACCTATGGTAGGGTGAAAAGAGTTACTAAATAACAAAATACATTCATGCGAACAGTAATTTATCTCATACTGGCCGCCGTACTCATTATTGGAGGAGTTTTCTTCTTCACTAACTCGACTAATAATCAAACGGATACTTCAGAGGAAAACCAACCAATGGATGGCGACCAAAATCAAACGAATAATCTTGTAAGTTACCAAACTACCCTGCGCAATAATGTGCGGGTGAGCTTGCAGCATCCCGCTAATAGCACAGTCACGCAGGTTAATGACGCGGTAATTGAACTCAAGTATGTGGGACCGGGTAGTGAGCCCGCTACTGAAATCACTGATGGCTATTATGCTAGTGTCCAGCTGGTAAACGAAACTGATATTACCGCTTACGCGCAATCAGAAAGCGATGATGCGATACAGAATATTGAATTCAACGGTCAATCTGCCGTCAGCTACAGTACAGACGCAGCGTTAGGTAACGAGCAAGTCACTCATATTGTCTATCAACCAACCACACTGAGTGACTCAATTGTAAATGTTGGCTACATGATTTCAGCTTCTAGTTCGAATGTGCAAAACGAATATCAAACAAGCCTACTAGACGCTCTTTCCAGCTTGCAGTTTTCTGTAAGTACAGAGACCGGTAACAGCGAACAAACAATCATGCTTGCTATGCTTGATTATGATGGAGTAGGACAAGAGAGTGATGGTCCAATGCGAGGTTGTGATCGGGTAGTGATGGTTGAACGAACAATTCCTGCCACTACGACGCCACTAAACGCCTCGCTTACTATGTTGTTTGATTTAGAGAACGATACCGTAGATGGTTGGAATAACTTTATAGCGCAGGTCAACGACACTCTTTCCTTTGATAGAGCTACGCTTAAAAATGGTGTGGCTAGCATATACCTCACGGGTGAGCTCAGTGGGCTGGGAGGTGTGTGCGATAATCCGCGAGCTCGGATACAAATAGAAGAAACTGCCTTACAGTTTGAAACAGTTGATAGCGTAGATCTTTACTTAAACGGAGAAGCAACAGATTTACAACCAGCTGGTGCTTAAACAAATATAACTATAAAAATATGCCATATAAAAATAGAGAAGACTTACCAGAAAGTGTCCAAAACGCTCTACAAGATGTTCCGCACGCTCAAGATATTTATCGGGAGGCCTATAATAGTGCCCACCAGGAGTATGAAGACCCTGAATCTAGGAGAGAAGGGAATTCTTTAGAAGAGACTGCGCATGCAGTAGCTTGGAGCGCGGTGAAAGAGAAATACCAAAAGGGTAACGACGGAAAGTGGCACCCAAAGCCAAGTGATTAGATCGTTAAGTGATTTAAAACTTCTTGTTTGTACCTTTGCTTAACATCCCACATATGTTTACTGATAGCCAGTAATGCAGTAGGATTGGGTTATGGAAACACATAAAATTTTAGCGATCATTATAGCGCTCCTTTCAGGAGGATACTTACTCCCATTCTCAGTTGCTTTATGGCGTAATCATCCAGCGACCACTAATATTTTTCTTCTTAACTTATTGTTCGGCTGGACGGTGATTGGTTGGTTGATTGCTCTTATCTGGTCACTCAAGTAAGACGGACCATGTCTCTGGCTAGTCATTATGATTAAAGAATACATTGCGTATCTAAAAGATAACCCAAACCGATACTGGTTTAAAAGGAAACTATATGGCTGGGGCTGGGTTCCAGCCACCTGGGAAGGTTGGTCTGTTCTTGGCGTGTACGCTGTTTTGGTTGTCGGTTTTGCGCTGACCGTCGATGAGCGTTCAACGGCTTCAGAAGTGGCGTTCACCTTTGTCCTGCCACTAATCTTTCTCACCATCACATTATTGCGAATTTGCTACCGTAAAGGTGAAAAGCCAAAGTGGCAATGGGGTTTACCTGAAAATGACCCTCAGAAGTAGCTGGAGTTTTTAACCACTCCCCATGAAAGGTCGCATTGCAGAACAGTATGACAATCTTTATGCCAGTAAAGATAATGTTTTTAACGACGGATTACCACAGAAAGCGGCAATGTATATACCACAGTACCTTCTTTCGGGAACGGTACTGGATGTTGGAGCAGGAGAAGGACAAAATGCTTTGTATTTAGCTAAGAAAGGATTTGTGGTCACCGCGATTGATCTGTCTCAAGTTGGTCTCAATAAAATTAAAGCGGCAGCTGAAATAGAAAGACTCCATCTAAAGACATGTGTAGCTGATATTGAACATTATCAACATCAAGATAAATTCGCTGCCCATTTATTTTCATTTGTCCTTCATCACCTAAATACCGAAAACGCGATTCGTGTACTAGAAACGGCAAAGAGACAAACACTACCGGGTGGTATTCATGTCATTGCGACGTTTGCTAACCAAGGCGGGCTCTATGAGCGAGCGAAAAAATCTGGTCGTTTTTACCCTTCTGTAGAAACACTTGAGAAACTTTACGATGATTGGGAAATTTTAGAGAAAGATGTATTTGAAAGAGCTTCACTCGCTAAAGATAAACAAGGAAACCATTTAATTAACGAGACCATACTTTTGGTAGCGAGGAAAATACAGAAAACGCCGTAAGGCGTTTTGTACGTAAGTCGTGGCTGCAATCCGTGTCTATTTATACTCCACGACAAATCGTTGCACTGCGGCATTGATTTGTTCTTTAAGCTTAAGGCTTGATTTTCGGCTAGCCAATTCAAGCAAAAAGGTGACCTCATCTTTGTTGGCGATTCGTACCTGTAACTTACTACGATCTAAATCAATAGTATCCGGAAATTTCTTCTGGAGGTGTTCTAGCAATTGTTTTTCTAGTTTATCGACACTGCGCATTTGATCTCTCAAAATAGAAAATTCTATAGTCATGCGCTTGGGTTTCAACTTACTAAAGTTTGTGACTTGATGGGTGCGCACAACGCTGTTTGGTACGAACAATAAATCACCGGTTTCGGTCTTTATATGTACTGAAGAAAAAGTGAGCGTGACAATAACACCTTTCTGCATCTCACCGACCTGGATATAATCACCGATTTCATAATCAGTTGAGAACATCATTGAAAAGCCAAAGAGGAAGTTTTTGATGTATTCTTGAAAAATAAGCGTTAATGCAACCGCAAAAATAGCGATGCTATTGAGGAAAGAGCGAAACTCTATATCAAATACCCAGAACACGACAACAATAAGTGCAATAACGGTCGCTGCGTTGACCAATGCATTCATGCCCACTGTAAAGTTGTCTTTGTCGTCGTTAGCAATGCCTCGTTTATTACGATGACGTGAGACGACCAAGAGACGAATCGCGTTAGCAAGGATATTTGCCACCAATACCAATATTGATACCGAGAGGGTTTTTGTCACTATGGGGGCTGTTAAGGCGGGTGGTTCTGGTAAAAGTTGCAATACTAAAAAGAGTGCTAATACAACCAGGGTACTAAGGAAGACGCGTTTGCGCTGTCGTGATACCGCAAGATTGCGCATGGTGATGAGGTTGAAAAGTTTTTTAATGTTCTTCTATAGACTATAGTATAGTGCAATTCTTACAAACGACGTACAGGTACAAGTCAGGTCGAAATGTCGCAATGGTGTCTCTAATCTCAGGGGGTGGAGAAAGGTAGATAGTCAGGAAGAGTTTTGCGTATACTGTACGCATGACAGACAGACAAACAAATCCCTTGTACAACATTCGGGTGATAGTTCTAACACTGGTTCTTCTTATTGTAGGCGGTACTGCGCTGTTTCATTATCTAGAGCCTGAATTTACACTCATCCAGTCTTTTTACTTCACGGTTACTACGATGACAACCGTCGGTTACGGTGACCTTACTCCGAGCAACGACGTCACCCGATTGGCAGTTTCTCTCTATATCTTATGTGCCGTCACACTGTACGTGTCACTAATTACTCACTTCGGCACACACTATCTTGAATATCACCATCGCCGCGCTGAGCGGAAAAGGCAGAAGTCTTAAATGAGGCCGCGTAGCGTCTTTAGTTTAATCTGTGGTACAGTTACTGTATTCATTACTAACATCACATTAAAACTACATTTTTTATGAAAGTTGTAATTGCTATTGTCGGTCTCATTTTACTAGCCATAGCTGGATTCTTGGTGACTAGTAACCAAGCCGCTGCTCCGAGTCCAGAAGACGAGATGGTAACGACTGGAGAATCGGAAATGACTACTAATGCAAACGAGGCTAAATCAGATACCGGTACTGAAACTGACACAGAAGTACAGGCAATGACTTTTACGATTGATGCGTTTAACTTCGGTTATTCTCAAGAAGAGATCCGGGTGCCAGTTGGAACTGAAGTCACTATCAACTTAACAAACTCGGGCGGCTTTCATGATTGGGTAGTAGACGAGTTTGGTGCTGCGACGGAAAAAATTAGTGCTGGAAGCACTACCTCAGTGACATTTATCGCTGACGAATCTGGCACCTACGAATACTATTGCTCAGTTGGTAATCATCGTGCCCAAGGCATGGTCGGCACACTTGTTGTTGAGTAGACATGACTAATATTGCGGACCATAAACTCCCGGTGCTCGAGGCGGTTGATCGATCGTTTGACTTAGGCACAAAAGAAAATTATATCCTTAACCACATTTTGCTTTTCGTTAACTTGCTCTTAGTGGGTGTATTTGCGATTGATATCGCTGAGTCTTTTAACTACCTTAGTCACAATGATTCATTACATGCGTGGATTAGGGATGCTGAAATTATCTTCGGCATGCTGTTTCTGATGGAATTTACCTTGCGGTCAGTCTTTGTATATATACCCGATAAGAAATTCTTATCTAGGTACTCAATCATAAACGCCCTCGTAATTGTTTCACTTCTCGCGCCACACTTCATCGGCAATCTGGCAATACTGCGGTTTCTACAAATTTATAAGGTGTACAAAGTGTACAGTTTAGGTAAAGATCAGCGCAGCTATCACACGCAGTAATATGAAAACACTGATGACACTCTGTATCGTTACGCAGAATAGTCGCGTCTTACTTGGTATGAAGAAGCGTGGGTTCGGCGCCGGTAGGTGGAATGGTTTTGGCGGAAAAGTACATGAGGGGGAAAGTGTGGAGACAGCAGCTCGGCGTGAACTTGAAGAAGAGGTAGGTTTGCAGGCAAAAGAAATAGAAAAAGTGGCTGTCATCACGTTTACCCACGAAATGGGTCGTGAAGATGTCATCGAGTGCCATGTGTACCATGTGACTGATTTTTCTGGCCAACCGGTGGAGAGCGAAGAAATGGAACCTGATTGGTTCGGGTATGACGAAATCCCGTACGGGCAGATGTGGGTTGACGATGAACAGTGGCTTCCGTACGTATTGGTGGGACAAAAATTTACGGCACGTTTTCATATGGATAAACCTGCTACTGTGGAGCATTCCGGAGTGTTGCTTTCGCACGATATTGATGTTGTTGAGCAGCTGCCTAGTGTGCCAGCGCAAGAGTGATGAGTTTTGTGCTGGGTGGTAAGTGCGGCGCGAGCGAAGCTCGCGCCGCCGCCATAGTACTGCCAGTTGTGATGACATCATCAACCAATACGATTGTCTTTCCTGAAAGGTCCTTGGGTAGAGTAGCTACTGCGAAAGCATCTTTCACATTAAGTAGTCGCTCGGCTTTAGATAAAGTTGACTGTGCAGCAGTGTCTCTACTGCGTATGAGAACTGCTCTTAAAATCATTTGTTTCGGTAGTCCAGGTACTCTTTTTAGCACAGTGTGCACTTGATTGAAGCCGCGCTCTTTTTGTCTCTTGGCACTCAGTGGTATTGGTACAAATATGATTTCATCAGGATTTTTTGCATACCAGGTTTCGAGTGCGCAAGCTAACAAGAGTTGAGCTTTTTCACTGTTATAAAATTTATTTTCGTGAACCAAAGCTCTCACTAGAGGTAATTCGTAGGATAGAAGCGTTGCAGTTTCTTGGTATGAAGAAAAAGATACTAATGATTTAACATCTGAAATCGTAGCGTGACGTACTAGTAATTCTGAGTCGCGAACGGGAAATAGTGTATCCAAAATACGATATAACAAGCTGAGCATTATTAAACAGTATAGCTAACTTGCATGCTAGAATAGTGACAATATGGGAATGTTCTCTAAACTTTTTTCGAGCAACAATGAAGCTGTATACAGTGTTGTTGGTATTGATATTGGATCTTCATCAATCAAAGTTGTCGAGCTGCAAGATAAAAAAGGGGTAGTAACACTAACCACATACGGGGAACTTCAGTTGGGTCCGTACCTCGACAAAAGCGTCGGTGAATCGGTTGTTCTTACTGCCGATCAGGAACAAAAAGCTTTGGTTGATGTGTTGCGTGAATCTGCAGTGACCGCAAAGGATGCTGTGTTCGCGATGCCATTGTCATCAAGTTTTGTCACTAATGTAAGTATTACTGCCGCACCTGATGCAGATCTTGCCCCACTAGTGCGCATTGAAGCACGCAAAGTAATTCCTGCATCCTTAAGTGAAGTGGCGCTTGATTGGGCGGAGATAGAGAATCTTACTGCTCCAAGCAAAGAAAATGCTGATACTGGTCGGAATGTACTTATCGCAGCTATTCAGAATGTGGCACTTGATCGATTTAAAGTACTTATGAAATTTGCTGGACTGAAACAACCACCAACAGAGATTGAGTGTTTTAGCACGGTACGGGGTTTGTATGACTCAACAGAAGATACTGTGGCGATTGTTGACGTGGGGGCTACCGCAAGCAAGTTGTACATTGCGCACAAAGGAGTCCTGATGCGTATCCACCGGGTTAGAGCGGGGGGTGCCATAGCTACACAGCGAATCGCACAACTCTTACAGATTCCGTTTAACGAAGCGGAACTAAAAAAACAGTCTATTGATAGAAAAGAAGCAGAGTTCGGAGAAATCCAGAAGGCACATCATAGTACCTATGAGCGTACGTTTCGTGAGTTCGCTCAGGTACTAAAAGAGTTTGAAACCAAGAACAAAATCCATTTCGAGCGCGTATACCTGGCTGGCGGAGGAGCAATTTTCCCTGGCACTGATACTCTGCTTAAGGAAGCGGTCGAGAAAGAAGTGGTATTAGCAAATCCATTTAAAAAAGTTGCTTATCCTGCCTTTATGCAAGACACTATGAAAGAGATTGGTCCAGCGTTCACGGTTGCGCTCGGGGCGGCTATTCGATCATTTGAATAGGAGACTGTCCACATGGTCATAAGCGGTTTAGATGGCAGAGCCGTATAATACTATTATAAAGTATGGGTGGTTCTTCAGACACAAATTCATTTATCCCTAAGCGAGGTCCAGTCAAGCGGCAGCGCCGAGCCGGTTCGCGTCAGATTTATTTATTTACGGTTATTTCATATGTCCTGTTCTCAGCGACATTAGTAGCGTCTGTGGGAGTGTTTTTGTATGAACGCTATATTGAAGATCAGCTTGAAAATGAAGTGGAAGCATTGAACCAACAAATTAATCGTTACCGGGAAGCAGACTTAGAAAAAGTTCGTGCGTTTGATAACCGACTTGTTTACACTGCTGAACGGGTAGGGGTAGCAACGTCACTGAGTGCCTTTTTTGCTGCGCTTGAAGAGGCGACAGTGGTGACAGCCCAAATTTCAGAACTGTCGATGGAAAGACAAGGGGATGATACGTATATCGTTGATGCCACCATTGAAACGGATTCATTTGACGCTTCGATTAGTCAGCGAGAACACCTGGAACGTAGTTCTGTTTTTGCAGACGTTGCTCTCTCCGATATTGATATTGTTTCTGAAAGCGAAGACTCTGAGGCGCTAGGCGATACTATTAAGTTTAGCGCAACGCTTGGTGTGCCTTTGAATTCCGTTCCTTTTGTAGCAGGACTTGATCCACTGGAGGATGAACCTATTAGTATAGAAGCTGTAGATGAAATTGCGACAACTACTGAAGAGGATATTCAGGATGATTCGTTAACAGCATCTAGTAGTATTGAAACTATATGATTCCTAGTGGTTTATTTACACAGATTGCTCTTGTCGTACTATCGGTCGCTGTAGCTTTTACGTATATAAAACCAACCTTCAGTGACATCAGTTCTTCCCAAGAACAAATAAGCGTATATCAAACAGAGCGAGATCAGGTAAATTCCTTTAACTCCACGCTTGAGAGCAAATTACAAAAAGTGTCTTCAGTTGCGTCGGATGATGTTGATCGCCTCCTAACATACATGCCAGACCGAGTGGATCCATTGGCAGTAATGCGTGACCTTGAGACCATTGGTATTGATTCGGGTGTTGAAATACAAGACATAACCGACGTTGGGCCTGTGGACGACGAAGTGTCTGATCTTAATGAATTTGACCCATACGCGTACGCTTCAGAAGATCCTTTTGCTAGTCCGGTAGAGGTGAGTACAGGTCCATATGCGTACGTATTTACTCTTTCAGCTGAGGGCACGTACAGTCAGATAAAGCGACTGGTGGATATAATTGAAAAAAATAACTATCCTTTAGAAATACACAAGCTCAACCTAAATGCAACCGAAGGAGGTTTTTTGGCCGCTGAACTAACTTTGTATACATACAGTAAAGACAAGATGGAGCAGCTTGATTCGAGAACTTATGAAGATGTAAATGTGACGTATGAATAACACTCTTAAAAATTTACTGCTAGTTCTAGGATTAGTTACTGTAGGATATGTTGGGTACTACCTGTATTCAATACGAACCAGTACTACAGCAACGGATAGTACCGACGATGCCGAGTTTCAAGCGATGTTGACACGAACGCAACTATTTATTCAACGCAGTCAAGATCTTAATGCTATGCAAGTCGATCTCTCAGTCCTAGAAGAAGACACCTTTAACAGTTTGCAAAATAACTCGCGTCTGCTTCAGGAAGTTGATGCTGGTCGTAATAATCCGTTTGCCGGGGCTTCTTCAGGAGGATAATTAACACATGGATCCGCTACACCTTCTAAAAGAACAGGGAAAAATTGACGACCAACTTCTCACAAAAGCAGAAGAATTGGTTGCAACTGGTGAAGAGTCTTACGAAAGTGCGCTGATAAAATCGGGACTAGACCCTACCGAAGTGAAAAAATTCTTTGCAGAGTATTTTCAAGTGCCTGCGTTTTCAATTCCTGAAGGATTTTCTGTATCACAAGAAATACTTGCGTATGTACCACAAGACTCTGCCGTGCACTATCGGATTATTCCGCTGGGTGTTGAGGATGGGATTTTGTTGGTGGGTGCCAGTAATCCAGACGACTTGCAAATGCGAGATGCATTAAATTTTATTGCAAATAAAAATAATATTAGCTACAAGATCGTATATTTGCTCGATACTGAAATCACTAAACTGCAAGAATTTTATACCAATCTGAAAGGCGATGTTGGGGATGCGCTTGAAAGTATTGAGAGTGAACTGGATGCAGAGATTGCCGCAAACTCAGAAGACTCTTTAAATCAAACCAAGCAGCAAATGGAGCATATCGAAGAAGATGCTCCAGTAACAAAGATTGTTGCGACTATTTTGCGGTACGCAGTTGATGGAAAAGCTTCTGATATTCATATTGAGCCCACTCAAAAAAAGGTTGGTGTTCGTTTTAGAGTCGATGGGGAGCTGTCAACAAGTCTTGAATTACCGAAGAATGTTCATATGGCCGTGGTGGCACGTATTAAAATTCTTTCTTCAATGCGACTAGACGAAAGGCGAAAACCACAAGACGGTCGCTTTTCAGCGACATTTGATAATCGAAAAATCGATTTTCGTGTTTCAGTGTTGCCAACAAATAACGGTGAGAAGGTTGTGATGCGTATTCTTGATAACGAAGAGGGTGTACGTAGTCTCGAAGACGCTGGAATTTCGCCCGAAAATCTTTCAATCATTACTAAAGTCCTTAAGGAGCCGTACGGTATTATTCTTATTTCGGGCCCAACTGGTTCTGGTAAATCAACGACTTTGTACGGTATGCTCGAAAAAGTCGACCGCGCAACCAAAAATGTAATGTCTTTGGAGGATCCGATTGAATATTCTATTACTGGTGTCACGCAATCGCAGGTGCAGCCAGAAATCGGCTACACGTTTGCCCAAGGGCTGCGTGCCGCACTTCGCCAAGACCCTGACATTATTATGGTGGGAGAGATTCGTGACAAGGAAACTGCACAATTGGCTATCCAGGCAGCACTGACAGGTCACTTGGTGCTTTCAACTATTCACACTAATAATTCAATTGGTGTTATTCCTCGTTTGATTGATATGGGAGTTGACCCATACTTGATTGCACCAACGCTTAAACTAGCTATTGCACAACGGCTGGCACGGACACTATTTAATGACACCGGAAGGGAGGAAGAAGTGGATGCCGCAACTAAGATGATGATTGGTGAGACTTTTAAAACGTTACCGAAGAGGTATCACGCTCGCATTCCTGAGATCAAAACTATCCTGCATCCAGAACCATCCGCCCAGAGTTCGACTGGCTTGAAAGGACGTACTGCAATATCTGAAGTACTAGAAATTACAGATGAGATGCAAGAACTTATCTTGCGCAATGCTTCTGAAGAAGAAATGTTCACGTCAGCGCGGAAAAATGGCTTTATAAGTTTGCACGAAGACGCCATCATAAAAGCGCTGCGTCATGAGATACCGTATGAAGAAATGAACACCTTCAGTAGTAAGATATCGGAAGTTGCCGAAGATGAAGATTATGTCGATAACTCTGAGTCAGCTACGACAAATACCGATATAATGGTAAGTAATGAAGATTCTTCTCATTGATGACGATGCGTTTTTGCGCGACATGTACGCTGCAAAATTTATAGAAGAAGGCAACGAAGTAGAATCAGCGGAAAACCCAATTGTTGCTTTGCAGAAATTAGAAACCACACAAGATTTTGATGTGGTACTACTAGATATGATTATGCCGGGAATGACTGGTGTCGAGTTAGTAAAAGCTATAAAAGAAAAATATCCAGACTTTGGTGCGACATGTATCGTCTTATCAAATCAGGGACAGAAAGAAGATGTTTCTGACGCTATGGCTGCAGGCGCCGATGGTTACATTATTAAAGCCGAGTCAATTCCGAGTGATGTCGTAAAAAAAGTTGTGGAGTTAGTCGATAATAAAAAATAAAGTATGGCAGTAGACTATCGAAAAGAGCTCCAAGCACTCATAGACCTTATTTTGCAAGAAAAGGCATCCGACCTTCATTTTTCGGTTGATGCACACCCAATGATTCGAGTTTCTAGCACCTTGGTACCGCTGGTCAAGAAACCGATTTTAAATGAAGCTGACCTAGCTGCTTTCGCAAAAATATTACTTCGACCGGATCAGATGAAACGCTATGAGGCATTTGAAGAAGTAGATTTTTCATTCGAAAATAGCCAAGGAGTACGTTTTCGTGGTAACGCCTTTTTTCAACGAGGTCGAATGGGAATTGCCTTACGCCTCATTCCTAACGTCATTCGCACCATTGAAGAGCTCAATCTGCCGCCAATTTTAGAAAGTTTTGCCTCGCGTACCCAAGGTTTCTTTCTTTGTGTAGGTCCAGTTGGTCAAGGTAAGTCGACAACACTCGCTGCAATGGTTAACGCCATCAATAAAAGCAGATCTGATCATATTGTAACGATTGAAGATCCGATTGAATATGTTTACAAAGAAGAAAAAGCGCTTATTGACCAGCGTGAAGTAGGGATTGACACAAAAAGTTTTGAAAAGGCTTTAACAGCGGCACTCCGTCAAGATGTTGATGTTATCTTGGTAGGGGAAATGCGCAACCCAGAGACTATTTCCGCTGCCGTAACAGCGGCAGAAACGGGCCATCTTGTATGTTCAACACTCCACACCAACGATGCCGCTCAGACAATCAACCGTATTGTGGATTCTTTTCCTGCCGCACAGCAGACACAGATACGAGTACAGTTAGCATCTTCACTTATTGGTATCTTTTCACAACGACTCATTCCTCGCATTGCTGGTGGTCTTGTTCCTGCGTATGAATTGCTTATTAATAATGCCGCGGTTAGCAACCTTATTCGTGAAAATAGAATTCACGAAATCCCTTCAGTAATTGAGACAGGTTTGGAGCAAGGTATGATTGACATGAATCGTTCACTGGCGCGCTTAGTGCAAAACGGTGAAATTACAGTCGAGAACGCCTTCAGCTTCTCCGTCAATCCTAAGGGTCTTGAGCGACTTCTTTAAATAATATGTTGTTTACCTATAAAGCTATCGATAAGACGAACGTACAGCGAGAGGGTACGGTTGAAGCCGCATCTGTTGACGCCGCTATTGTTGCTGTCCAAAAACGCGGCTATACATTGGTCTCAATCGATGAGGTGAAAACTGGCGGTGGACTAGGAAATCTCCTCGAAGTAAATCTCTCTTTCTTTAAAAGAATATCAAACAAAGAAGTTGTCATTCTGTCTCGTCAGATATCAACCTTATTTCAAGCGCAAGTATCGCCACTTCGTATTTTTCGCCTGCTCTCTGCCGAGACCGAGAACCCGCAGCTACAGATTGTTCTGAACGAAGTTGTTGAGGACTTGCAGGCTGGAACATCTATTTCCCGTGCTCTATCAAATCACCCGGAAGTCTTTTCTTCTTTCTATGTCAACTTGGTTCGTTCTGGTGAAGAGTCAGGCTCACTTGAAAAATCTTTTGACTATCTCGCTGATTATCTAGATAGAGAGTATGAAGTTGTGTCAAAAGCTCGCAACTCACTGGTCTATCCAGCTTTTGTTGTTTCGATCTTTTTTGTGGTGATGGGTCTGATGCTCACTCTGGTTATTCCGAGTATTGCGACTATCTTGACTGAATCAGGACAAGAACTTCCTATCTACACCAAAATAGTTATCTCGATTTCTGACTTTTTTGTACAGTACATTGGGGTAATTTTGGTTCTCATAGCAGGCGCCGGCGCCGGCTACTGGCGTTTCTCCCGCACCGAAGTTGGGCGGCGTACCATTGATGAGTTTGTTATCTCAATTCCGTATATTGGCGATCTGCAGCAGAAGCTTCTATTGACACGCATCTGTGACAACATGGCAACGATGCTTTCAAGCGGTATTTCAATTGTGCAAGCAATTGAAGTAACCGCAGACGTGGTAGACAATACGGTGTACAAAGAAATTCTTGAAGCAACCTTGGCAGAAGTTAGGGGTGGACGCTCGTTCGCAGACGCTATTGGCGAATACCGTGAGATTCCTGGTATTCTCTCGCAAATGGCAAAAGTGGGTGAAGAAACAGGTAGTCTCTCTAACATTCTTACGACCCTCTCTCGATTTTATCGCCGTGAAGTAAACACTGCCGTTGATACACTGATTAGTTTGATTGAACCAGCGATGATTGTCTTTCTCGGTCTAGGTGTGGGTGTTTTGCTAGCCTCTGTGCTGATGCCAATCTACAATCTGACGAGTGCGTATTAATAGTTTTCCCCAAATCTTAAATCAGCTACTTAGTGAAACCGTATAATAAAAATAGCCTCTACAACGAGAGCTACGATTTTGGGTACGCAGCTGATACCTAAAATACATTATTTACTTTAAAAAATAATTATGAAAAAAATGCTACAACGCGGTTTCACCCTCATCGAACTCCTCGTCGTGATTGCGATCATCGGTATTCTTGCTGCCGTGGTACTCGCTTCACTTAACGATGCTCGTTCAAGTGGTTCAGACGCTGCGATTAAGCAGGGGCTGGGCAACATGCGATCTCAAGCCGAAATTTATTACAACAGCAACAATTTCCGATACTACACTTCTGCCACAGCTAATGCATGTGATGATAGTAGCGCGGTTTCTGTACTTGAAGGAGCGCGTAATGCTAGTGGTGTTGCAACTGCGTACACTGGAGACACGAACGGCACAGCGTCATCAAATGCTCGCGTGACCTGTCATGCAGCCGCGCAAGCCTGGGTAGTAACCGCGCCGCTTGCCTCAGATAACACCAGGGCATGGTGTGTAGACTCTACTGGTGCTGCGAAAGAAATCGCTGTAGCTGGAGTTGGAACAACAGCCTACGCTTGTCCATAAGGAACAAAAAACACCCACGAGGGTGTTTTTGTATAAGTAACTTGTAACCAGTTGTGAAGAGGTATACTTAAGCAATGTATCAGTTGCTGATGGAAACCTCACCTGTAGTTTCAATGTTGTTCGCTTTTGGTGTAGGGACAATTATTGGTAGTTTTCTAAACGTCGTCATTTATCGTATCCACACTGGAAAATCACTCTCCGGTAATTCTCACTGTCTTTCGTGCGGTAAAGCACTGGCCTGGTATGATCTTTTTCCGGTTGTGTCTTATATATTTCTGCGCGGTAAATGCCGGCAGTGTGGCTGTAGATTTACCGCTCGTTATGCAGCGGTTGAATTACTAACGGGAATCCTGTTTGTTGCCGCGGTTTTTGCAACCAGTAACGCGGAGTCCTTATTGCTCTTGTGGTCAATACTTTCGGTATTGGTAGTGATAACCGTTTACGACTTACGTCACTTTATTATCCCTGATACTCTCACCAGCATTTTAACTGTCTTGGTAATTGCATACACCATTTTGCCATTTTTACTCAGCTATCAATATTTTGTTTATGCTGAAAACGTGCTTGCCGCCATAGCCGGCTCTGGATTTTTATTTTTGTTATGGTTCATGTCTCAGGGTCAATGGCTCGGATTCGGTGATGTTAAATTAGCGTTCCCGCTCGGGCTCCTGATTGGGTCTGAATACGTCTTTTCTTTTATAGTTTTATCATTTTGGATTGGGGCAGCAGTCAGTGTTGCGCTGCTCGGTTTAGTGAAGGTGACTAATATGGCACGGGGAAAACTGCGCTTACCTTTTGTGTCACAGAGTCTTACAATAAAAAGTGAGGTTCCTTTTGCACCATTTTTAATTGCCGGTTGTCTGGTCGCATTTTTCCTAAAGATTCATGTTCTCGATCTCTTTACAGTGTAAATTCAAAAAACAGTCAATATGTGGTTTTGGGCTGATTGAATTGATGGTGAGTATCACTATCATGGCTATTATTATGGCAGTTGTTATCGCCCGACACGATAAATTTAACGGTGCTATTTTATTGCGCAGCCAAGCCTATGAAATTGCTTTACAACTACGTGAGGTACAGCTCAGTGCGGTTAGTGCCACGAGTAGATCTGGTAATTATCGCTCGAATCTGGGAATTTATTTTGATACTAGCAGTAAAAATTCTTACATTGTTTTTCAGGATGGAGCAAGTGGAGTCGTTGGTCGCTACGATTCTGGTGAACAGCTTGGCGCGCAGGGAGTGTTAGATCCACGCTTTGAGATACGTGCCATCCGTCGCGGCGACAATCAGAGTGCCTTATCGAATGTTTCAATATCTTTTGCTCGTCCAGATTTTGATGCGGTCTTTACTACCAGTACCGGTTCATTGGGTACGCTACAAAGCGTATTGATTGAAGTTGGGCGGGTTGGAGCGACTGGAAATGCAACCGATGTGGTACGGTATGTTGAGGTTACGGCCTCCGGGCAAATAACGGTTAAAACAGCGAACGAGTTATAGTATGAGATCAAAAATACTTACACAGTCCGGTTTCACTTTAATCGAAATGATTGTTTCATTGGCACTTTTCTCTGTGGTGGTGACGGTAGCGGTCGGGGCGCTCCTTATGTTGGTTGGTACCAATGAAGACCTGCAAGGTGAGCAAAGCGTGATGACCAATCTCTCTTTCGTGCTTGATAGTATGACTCGTGAAATCCGTACCGGAACGCGCTACTACTGCTTATCTAGTGATAATTTCAACACATTTATTCCGGGAGGATCCTTGGAAGGTCTGGGTGAAAATACCCGAGATTGTGAGAACGGATCAAATAACAGCGTCCGCTTTCATGGTGTTGCATTTATTGAAGCAGGAAACAGTATTACCGGAGCCAGCGCCAGTCGCATCATGTACTTTTATGATCGAACCCAGCAGCAACTCTTTAGACAGGTTGGCAATAGTGCGCCGCAGTCGATTGTGTCTACGGGACTAGCTATAATAGACGCTGATATGTTTGTCACTGGTAGTGAAGCGGTCAATATAGCTGATACTACTCCTAATACTACGCAGCCCACAGTAACTATTCATATAGAAGCAATTGACTTGCTCGATACTGGACCCGATCCAAAATCGTACTTCGTGCAAACTACCGTAACGCAGCGAGCTTTAGATATATGATGTACCAAAATGCACAATCAGGTTTCAGTTTAGTTGAGACGCTCGTCGCCATCACGATTTTGTTGATTGTAATTATTGGTCCAATGACGATTAGTTCGCAATCCGCGAAGAGTACGAGTTTTGCTAGTGAACAGGTAATCGCTTTCTTCTTGGCCCAAGAAGGGGCTGAGTTAATCCATAAACATCGTGATGATTTCTTTAATCGGAGCTATAGCACCACTACAGCAAGTGTGTATACCAGTTCACCTTGGGCAGATTTTAAAGCCTCGACAGTCTATAGTCGTTGTGTACTTAGCTCTGGTCGTGGTTGCGGGATACAGATTGATCGAACGAGTATCGGGACAATAAACGCTATCAGGTGTTCCGGAGAGGCGTGCCCACTATATTTCGATGATACGGTTAACTCTATTTCACGATCTCGCTATACTCATACCAGTACCGCTAACACAGAGAACACACCATATCGTAGAGAGATAACGCTTGAACCAATTTCAGCGGACGAGATAAAAGTAACATCAAGAGTGTCATGGAACAGCGGCAATACAAGAGACGAACAATCAACAACAGTCGAAACATATTTATTTAATACCTATGGTGAGTAATCAAAAAAAACAACAAGGATTTGCGTTGTTGCTGACGCTATTGGTAGTGACGGTATTGATATCAGTCGGGGTTTCAATTTTAAGTCTCTCTATCACTCAGGTTCGTCTCGCCAGTAACGCACGAGATTCTGAAGTAGCTTTCCATGCCGCAAATGCCGGTATGGAGTGTGCCTTATACTGGCGCAGAGAGAAAGCTGCGCAGATGGAAAGTGGTGCGGATATGCGTCCGATCGGTTGTTTTGGAGACAGTACGCCTAACAACTATTCTCAAAGTACCATCACTAGCGGTGTTTCTGGGGGCCAAGTATATCGCTATCGCTATGAATTCGAGTGGGGTGCACCAGTGCGCTGTACACAAATTGATACCATTGTAGGAGTTGCTAGTCTGTCCGGTGCTGGCTTGCAGATTCCTAACATGCGTTCATATCTGGCTGGGTATCCAGGAAGTAACACAAAAGTTTGTGAAGCGGGCACTAGGTGTTCGGTGATTTCCGTGCAAGGGTACAACAAGGCATGCGGATCGGTAAATGATTATGGTACCGTTCAACGCGAAGTATTGTTACAATTGTAATTATGTCAGGTAAGGATGGTAAGAAACGACTGGCCCAGCTGCGAGAGACTGTCGCGTATCATCGTGCGCTGTATCATGAAAAAGACACTCCAGAAATTAGTGATGAGGCATATGATGCGCTGCTCGAAGAGCTTAGAAAACTAGAAATAGAAATAGAAGGGGCAAGTAGTACCGCAGATACCGTCGGTGGTGAAGCTGTTTCAAGTGCGTTTTCTAAAGTGAATCATGCAGTACGACAATGGTCATTAGATAATGTTTTTACTAAAGAAGAGCTTGCCGATTGGATGGCTCGGGTAGAGAGAAACATCGGTCAGTTTGCAGATATCTCGACTATTGACTATGTGGTTGAGCACAAGATTGATGGCCTTAAATTAGTGATTGAATATAAAAACGGAAAACTCTTCCGGGCAGCGACTAGGGGTGATGGTGTGGTAGGGGAAGATGTAACCCACACTGCTGCGACAATTAGAAATTTACCCAAACAACTCCCGAGACCAGTAGACATAACTTGTACGGGAGAGGTTTGGCTGAGCGAAAAAGAATTTGAGCGCATCAATAAGAAACGCAAGCAAGAAAATGAGCCACTGTTTGCCAATCCCCGAAATGCCGCCGCTGGTTCGCTGCGTCAGCTCGATCCTGCGATAACCGCTGATCGAAAGTTAGCACTGACGGTGTATGAGCTTGATTTGACTTCAGACGAAACACCGATTGTTACCCAACTTGAAAAGCTCCAGGTTCTCAAATCGCTCGGTTTGCCAATCAGCGCACACACAAAAATTTGTAAGAGTCTAGAAGAGATTGAACGCTTCTATCACCACTCGATTGCCAAGCGTGACACTTTTAAGCACCACATAGATGGTCTGGTTATTAAAGTAAATCAACAAGTGTATCAGCGAGAATTAGGTTACACCGCTAAAGCGCCGCGCTTTTCAATTGCCTATAAGTTTCCAGCCGTTGAGGCTACCACCGTAGTTGAAAATATTTTGCTCCAAGTTGGGCGTACGGGTGTGGTCACTCCGGTTGCGCAGCTCCGGCCTGTACTAATTGATGGTTCAACAGTTTCTAAAGCAACCCTCCATAACGAAGACAATATTGCACGTCTTGATGTACGAATTGGCGATACTGTCATTCTGCGCAAAGCGGGAGATATCATCCCAGAGATTGTATCGGTAGTATTGACATTACGTCCGGATAAAACAAAACCGTACCGTTTTCCGAAAACGGTCGCAGCTTGTGGTGGCGATGGTTCGATTGAACGAATTCCTGGCGAGGCGGCCTATCGCTGTGTATTTCGTGACTCTGGTGAATTTTTACGGCAACGTTTATATTACTTTGTATCCAAAGCCGCCTTTAATATTGATGGGGTCGGACCTAAAATTATTGACGCCTTCTTAGACGCCGGTCTTATTTCAGAACCGGCGGACCTCTTCACTTTGACTGAAGGGGACATCAAAGATTTACCGGGGTTTAAAGATACTTCGGCCAGAAACATAATCGCCGCCATAAATGCGTCCAAAGAAGTTCCTTTGTACCGTTTTCTCATTGGATTATCTATAGATGGTGTAGGGGAAGAAACCGCTCGATTGTTGGCTAATCACTTTGGTTCGCTAGAAGCGATTACTACTGCAGACACAGATGATATTTCAATTATCCATGGCATCGGTGACACAGTAGGGCAGTCGGTCACGACCTGGTTTGCTGAAGATGCACACACATCTCTGGTCGATAATTTGTTAGAACACGTCAAAATCGTGAACCCTATGGTAGTGATAGGTCGAAATCTGGAAGGGAAAATATTTGTACTGACTGGAACACTCGAAACAATGACCCGTGACGAAGCAAAAGAAAAAATCCGGCAAAACGGCGGCAAAGTTAGTGGTAGTGTGTCTAAGAAAACCAGTTTCGTAGTCGTAGGTAAAGATGCAGGCTCTAAGGCGGTGGATGCAAAGAAACTCGGTATACCGCAGTTGACTGAAGCCGCGTTTACTGACCTCGTAGCAAAGTAGCTTCTTCGATGGTATGATGCCGTCATGAAACGCGAAGACATTACTCACTTGGCTCAATTGTCACGTATGACAGTGACGGATGAAGAGCTTGATGCGCTAGCAACTGAATTGCCGAAAATTGTTTCGTATGTGAGTGCGATTTCCGATATTGCTGCTATTGAAGGAGATAAAACACCGGTGGTAGGACCGGTACATAACGTGTTTAGAGAAGATGTGATTACCAATGAAGCAGATGGGCATACAGCGGATTTATTGCGTGAGATGCCAGTTACTGAGGGTCGATATATGAAGGTGAAGAAAATTTTAAAAACTAACACTGATTAATCATCTATGCACACAATTGCTGAACTGCGAGCCGCTTACATTAGCGGAGAGAAGAAACCTTCTGAGGTGATTAAAGAAGTGTTTGCCGTCATCGAAGAAAAAAATGATGACGTATTTGCTTTCTTAGACGTGTTTGAAGATGCACTTGCAGCTGCTGAGTTAGCTGATGCTGTTTACGAGAAAAATGGCGCAGGCACGCCGCCATTGCTGGGAATTCCTGTTGCGATGAAGACTAACATTTTAATTAAAGATAAACGTGCAACAGCGTCATCTAAAATACTTGAAAATTACACTGCTACTTATGACGCTACGATTGTGCGTCGTTTGCGAGATGCTGGTGCCATTTTTGTTGGTGCCACGAACATGGATGAGTTTGCAATGGGTAGTTCAACGGAGTCCTCGGCTTTTGGTGTTACTAAAAACCCCCTTGACACATCGCGGGTGCCAGGTGGTTCTTCAGGTGGTTCGGCCGCCGCTGTCGCTATGGGCGCCGTGCCAGTAGCTATTGGTACTGACACCGGGGGTTCAATTCGTCAGCCGGCAGCATATTGTGGTCTGATTGGTTACAAGCCTACGTATGGGGCAGTTTCCCGATACGGACTAATTGCACTTGCTTCTTCGCTTGATCAAGCTGGGCCGTTTGCAAATACTGTTGCTGACGCAGAGCTTATCCATAATACAATGGCTGGTCAGGACGACATGGACGGCACAACAATCACTGATGACACATATCCAGCTGTGCCAGTAAAGGAAACGTACACTATCGGTGTACCGCGAGATTTCTTCACAGAAGGCGTTGACGAAGATGTTCTAAGAGCCTTTGACACACATGTCGAAGAGTTGAAGGCGTTAGGGCATACAATGGTTGATATCTCGCTACCGTTATTTGAAAAAGGGTTAGCTGCCTACTACATCGTTATGCCGGCTGAAGCATCCTCAAATCTTGCGCGCTATGATGGTATTCGGTATGGGTACTCCGCTCCAGCGGAGAGTTTACTAGAAGTGTATGAAAAAAGCCGTGCCGAAGGCTTTGGTGATGAAGTAAAACGTAGAATTTTGCTCGGCACGCACGTATTGTCAGCTGGTTATTACGATGCCTATTACGGAAAAGCAGAATTAGCGCGCAAGAAAATGCGTGAAGAACTTGATGAAGTGTTTAAGTCTGTTGATTTGATAGTTACACCGACGACACCGACTCCTGCTTTTAAATTCGGAGAAAACACTGATCCGCTAGCCATGTACCGGCAGGACATTTTTACTGTCCCGGTGAACTTAACTGGGGTGCCTGCAATCACTTTACCAATGGGTACTGTGGAGCGTGACGGCACAGCACTACCGATTGGGGTACAATATATAGCACCACATGCGGGTGATGCTCGACTGTTTGCGTTAGGGAAGAGACTGTACGACGAGCGCCGCTAGGTATTCGTACTATGGAACCCACATCACGATTAGAGGCAACCGCTACAATAACGGCCAGCACAACGCCGATTGACGGTATTTCTGAACCATTACCAGCAGTCGGAATTGACCCATTCTCTTTGATTTTAAATTTACTAGGGGGCAATGAAACAACCGCCTCGCTTTTTAGTGGCAATGGACTCATTGATTTTCTAGGAATTATTTGGAATATATATGTTCTTATTGCCTTCTTGCTTTCGATATTAATGTTGGGTCTCTACGCGTACGCATCGATATGGCGCTGGTTTTACTACAACGATGCAGATAGGCAATTGCGCGAAGCGGAAGATTTATACGACGCTCAATTTAGGGGGGTGCATAAGAATAGCCGTCTTGATGATATTCAAGCCCATGTTGCTTCCGAAAATCCTAATGATTGGAAGTTGGCCATTATTGAGGCCGACATTATTCTTGACGGTATCCTAAAAGATCGTGGGTACGCTGGTGCCACATTAGGAGAGCGCTTGCGAAGTATCTCACCCAATCAAGTGGTCTCACTTCAAGATGCTTGGGAAGCACATAAAACGCGTAACATGATTGCCCACGAAGGTCCAGATTTTGTTTTAACCAAGCGGATGGCTGAAGATGCCATCAAGCGCTACCTGCGTGTATTCGCTGAATTTGGCATTACCTAACTTGCATGTTTGTGGTGAATGGGGTATTTTGTCACGTACGTTACATGACGTTTATAGCGGGGTAGAGGAGAGGTACCTCGGGAGGCTCATAACCTCCAGACCCCGGTTCGATTCCGGGCCCCGCAACAAGAAACGAAAAGCCATAAGCAAAGCTCATGGCTTTTTGTTATACTCTCCAGATATGCAATGTGTGATTTTAGCCGCCGGTAAAGGGACAAGGATGCGACCACTAACAGAGGAAAAACCAAAACCATTAGTAGAAGTCTGTGGTAAGCCACTCTTAGACCATATTGTGGAAGCGTTTCCAAGCGCGATCAAAGAACTAATTATCGTTGTCGGCTATAAAGGCGAGATGATTCGTGAATACTGCGGTGATGAATTTCACGGACGATCAGTTACATATGTCGAACAGACAGACATAAATGGCCCCGCCAAAGCATTATGGCTGTGTAAAGATTTGATTAAAGAGCGTTTCTTGTTTATGTTTGCAGATGATATTCATGGAGCGGGTGATTTGGCGAGAGCGGTCTCGTATACACGGTCGATTTTGGCAACGACAAGCGATGTGCCGGAACGATTTGGAGTGATCGTGCGTAATCCTGATGGAACAATTGCGAACATCGTTGAGAAGCCGGACGCACCTTCTTCAAACTTGGTAACGACAGGTCCAATGGTGCTCGATAAAAACATCTTTGATTTTCCGCCTGAACAAGATATTAACGGAGAGTATTTTATGCCTGAAATTATCATGAGGTACAAGGAACAGTACCCAATTGCAGTAGTTGAGGAGCAGCTATGGCTGGCAATTGGGTATCCTGAAGATATCGATCGTGCAGAGCAATATATTTGCCCAAAGTAGTATCGTGCAATGTGTGATTTTAGCTGCCGGTCTTGGTTCCCGAATGATGCCATTGACGCAGAATACTCCCAAACCCCTATTGCGAGTTAGTGGTAAGCCCATCTTAGAGCACATTATTACGGCTCTTCCGCAAGAAATTGAAGAGGTAGTACTTGTCGTTGGCTATAAGGGTGAGGTGATTCGCGAATACTTCGGAGACTTTTATTGTGGTAAGAAAATGACTTACTATGAACAGACGCATCCTGCAGCGGGGAGTGGTGTTGCACTTTTGTGTGCTAAAGACATATTGCAGGGACGCTTTATGTTTTTGTATGGTGATGACATCTTAGGAAGAGAAGGCTTGGATGAATTGACGAATCATCAGTATGCAGTATCGACTTACTTCATGGAAAATCTAGGGCGGTTTGGCTCCGTAATGCAAAATGAAGATGGAACAATGAATAAAATCATGTTAGGGAGATATAATCCGCCCGAGGGCAAATCGGGTTTCGCGTATATTGGAGGTGCTGTGCTCGATACAAATATTTTCTCGTATGTGAATGAGAGCAATCGTTGCGACGAGACACTTCTGATTGATTTGCTTAATGCTTTTGCCAAAGAGTATGAAATGTCTGTAGTGGAGCAGGAAATGTGGTTGCCAATTGGTTTTCCAGAAGATATCGAAAAAGCAGAAGCGGTATTGAATGGTCAGTAAAAATATAGTACCCTAGCGCAACCAACGAATAGTTCAAAATGCTGACGTAGCTCAGTTGGTTAGAGCGTAGGACTCATAAACCTAAGGTCGGAGGTTCAATTCCTCCCGTCAGCACCAAGAAAGCCGCCGAAAGGCGGTTTTCGACTGCTGACGGCGAAACGATCTGGGGGATTGTTTCGGAGGAATTGAAAAGGTTGCCAGTATTTTGTGAGCTTGCGAACAAAAGGCGACAACCTGTACTGAATCTGTAAGGTTCAATTCCTCCCGTCAGCACAAAACACAAAAGCCCCAATCGGGGCTTTTGTGTAATCTGCGCGCCAGACGGGACTCGAACCCGCAACCTCCCGCGTGACAGGCGGGTGCTCTAACCAGTTGAGCTACCAGCGCAAGTGACCGAGAGTATATATAATTTGTGCAAATTTGGCAATCCTTACGCTAGCAAAAGCGAAATTGATTTGGTATGCTGTGGCGGCTTGTGGAAGTGGGCTGCTACCGCGGCGACCGTAAGGTAGGCAGCGGCTCATGAAAACTGGCAGGGTGAGGTCATTTTCTAAGCGCGGGTTCTATCCTGCGTTCCGCCTGAAAGCCACTGGTGGATGACCGTGATGCGGCAAGCTGTTCTGGTGCTGACCTAGGAGGGTCCCAGTGCCACGTGTTGCACAGCTTGCCGCACCACCTGCTCTTTTAGAAGTAGTAGTAAACTGTACTACTACTTAATTTTGCCAATGTAGCTCAGTCGGTAGAGCGCATCCATGGTAAGGATGAGGTCCCCAGTTCAATCCTGGGCATTGGCTCCAAAAGAAATAGCCGGCACCGATAGGTGCCGGCTATTTCTTTTGCTATACTCACCCCATGTCAAGTGAGCGCATATCTGAAATAGAGCAAGCGATGCTTCAGTCCGACTTTTGGAATGATCCGAAACAGGCACAGGCAATGATAAAAGAGCTACAGGAGCTTAAGGATGCTGCCGAAGGGAAGGGAAAATACGATCGACTCGACGCCGTCTTTACCATTGTCGCCGGCGCCGGTGGCGATGATGCGGAAGATTTTGCTCGTATGCTGGTAGAGATGTACCAGCGCTTTGCTGAAAGCAACGGCTGGACGGTTGTTATTCTTGATAGCAACACCAATAATTTAAACGGATACCGAAACATCACGTTTGAAGTGCAAGGCAGAAACGCCTACGGAACACTACAACAAGAATCAGGTGTCCACCGCTTAGTACGAATCTCTCCATTTAATGCGAACGGTAAGCGACAGACTTCGTTTGTGCTAGTAGAAGTGTCGCCGCGATTAGATAATATTGCTGATGCACAACTGCAAGAGGAAGATATTGAAATTTCATTTGCGAAATCTGGGGGTGCAGGAGGTCAAAACGTAAATAAGCGCGAGACAGCCGTGCGACTAGTACACACCCCAACTAATATTTCAGTTAATGTCTCGTCAGAGCGATCGCAACAACAAAACCGCGAGAAAGCCATGTCGCTTTTGGCTGGAAAGGTCTTAGCGTTTCAAGAGGCACAACAGACTCGTGAGTTACAGGGACTGTCCGTAGAAAAGACGCTTAAGATAGAGTGGGGTAGTCAAATTCGTTCCTATGTGTTGCATCCGTATCAACTAGTTAAGGACCATCGTTCTAACACGGAGGTACGAAATATTGAAGCTGTTTTAAACGGTGATCTGAGTGCCTTTATTGAAAAATAACAGTCAAAAGCTTAAGACTGTTATTTACTTTTCGTGCTCCAGAAACGGCGTGATATAATCACGGGTATATGATTTATTTCGATAATGTATCGAAGCTATACAGCGATGGGCGATCGGCTGCACTTCAAGAAGTAACGTTTCAGGTTGCCCCTAACGAATTTGTATCTATAGTCGGTCACTCAGGAGCAGGTAAGACTACCTTACTCAAGATGATTATTGCGGAAGACCAACCGTCACATGGAAAGGTGTTTTTTGAATCACTTGATGTACATCAGATTCCGCGCGCTAAGCTGCCTCATTATCGGCGCAAGATTGGGACTGTGTTCCAAGATTTTAAATTATTACCTAATAAGACTGCGTATGAAAACGTGGCATTTGCAATGGAGGCGAATGGTCGAAGCGATGAAGAGATTGCTGAAAACGTACCCCAAGCACTCGCATTGGTTGACCTAGAAGATAAGGTCTGGCATTTCCCGCATGAGTTATCAGGCGGCGAGAAACAGCGAGTCGCTATTGCGCGCGCGATTGTAAACCAACCGGACATCATCATTGCCGATGAACCGACAGGTAACTTAGATCCGATTGCTACCTATGAAATTGTGCAAATTTTACGAAAAATCAATGAGCTTGGTACGACGGTCATTATGACAACCCACAACAAGGGTGTGATTGATGAAATTGATAGACGAGTCATCACTATGGACAACGGAAAAATTGTTCGTGATGACACTAAAGGTAAATATGTTTTATAGAGTATGTTAACGGGAATTCGTAGAGTATTTAAGTCTGGGTTGGTTGGATTTTGGCGCAGCGCATATGTGTCACTGGCGTCGGTATTTGTGCTAACAATTTCTCTGTTTGTTATCGGGGCGACGATGTTTCTCGATCAGCTCCTCACGGTGTCGCTGCAGACGCTACAGTCCAAAGTGGATATCAATGTCTACTTTGTTCCTGAAGCACCGCAAGAAGAGATTAGTCGTTTGCAAACCGCATTGGAGGCGTTACCCGACGTGGAGTCAGTGAGTTTTACTTCCCGTGAAGAATCTCTTGAAATCTATCGTGAGCGTAATCAAGGTGATGAGATTGCTATGCAAGCACTCGAGGAATTAAATGAAAACCCGCTTGGTGCAACGCTGGCAATCCAGGCTAAAGAAACCTCCCAGTATGAACAAATAGCGCAGTTCCTAGAGGAACAACAGGCCCAAGAGTCTCCAAACGCTCCGGTTATCGATGAGGTTAATTACAACCGCAACCGTGAATCAATCGACAAACTGACCAGTATCATAGATGCCGTTGAACAGGCTGGATTTCTTATTCTCGTTATTCTTTTGCTAGCGTCAGTACTCATTACTTTTAACACTATCCGTCTAGCTATATACACCGCACGCGAAGAGATCTCCATCATGCGTCTGGTTGGTGCGGGCAACATGTTCATTCGTGGACCATTTATGCTGCAAGGAGTGATGTATGGGCTTTTGGCGGCGTTTCTCGCGGTACTTTTATTTTATCCGTTATTGCTATGGTTGGCGCCGGGCACAGAAGCATTCTTTGAATTTAATCTGCTCGATTACTACACAGCTAATATCGTCTACATCTTCTTGGTGCTAGCCGGTATCGGAATTGTCCTTGGGCTTGTCTCAAGTGCTTTAGCAATTGCTCGCTACTTACGGGTGTAAATCTACTGATAGTATGAAGAAAACTACAAAAAAGACGTCCCGAAAAAAGACGCCTAAGTTCATCTTTGTTGTGGGCGGGGTGATGAGCGGAGTAGGTAAGGGAGTTGCCTCATCTTCAATTGCTACGATCTTACAAGCGCGCGGTTTGTCAGTGACAGCCATTAAAATTGATCCGTACATCAACGTTGATGCCGGAACGATGAACCCTACTGAGCACGGAGAAGTGTTCGTCCTTAAGGACGGACTCGAGACAGACCAAGACATGGGAAATTATGAGCGGTTCCTGAATACTGATTTACCAGCCATTAACTATATGACTACGGGGAGCGTGTACCTTTCGGTTATAGAAAAAGAGCGACATCTGGGTTACCAGGGAAGAAATGTCCAAGTGGTTCCAGATATTCCAGACGAAGTTATTCGGCGGATTAAGGCGGCACAGGCTGAAGCTAATGCCGACGTTGTGTTGATTGAGGTTGGGGGAACGGTCGGTGAGTATGAAAATATTCTTTTTATCGAGGCAATTAGAAGCCTCAAGAGCGATTGTCCCGATGACGTTGCTGTTGTTATGCTCAGTTACTTGCCGGTACCCGGTTCAGTAGGAGAAATGAAGACCAAGCCAACCCAACACGCGGTGAGAGTGCTTGGATCAAGCGGTGTTGCGCCCGATATCATCATCGCACGAAGCAAGGTAGCGGTGGACGAAAAGCGAAAAGAAAAGATTGCTAAATTCTGCAATGTCAGAAAAGAGAATGTTATATCAGCCCCGGACATGGACAGTATTTACGATATCCCGGAAGAGTATGAGAAGGCGGGCGTGTCACGTCGACTTTGTGACATTTTGGGTATTCGTAACCATACGACTGTAGATCTCAAGGCTTGGAAGCGCTTCGTGCGCCAATCAAAAAATACAGGTCAGACAGTAAAAATAGCGGTAGTGGGTAAGTACTTTAATTCAGGAGATTTTATTTTATCAGATGTGTACATTTCGATTCTTGAGGCGATTAAATTTTCTGCGTACAAACTCGGCCTTATGCCCCAAATCACCTACCTGTCCGCAGCTGACTTTACCGACAAAAAACAACTCAAAGAGCTTAAAAAATATGATGGTGTGCTGGTACCGGGAGGTTTCGGTTCGACCGGGATTGAGGGTAAGTTAAACGTCATTGAATACGTGCGTAAACAAAAAATTCCTTATTTCGGTATTTGTTATGGTATGAAACTCATGGTGTTAGAGTATGCGCAAAATGTGTTGAAGCTAAAACAAGTTTCTACCGAAGAAATTAATCCTAGAGCCAAACATTTAGTGGTCGGTATTATGAATGATCAGAGAGAAAAAGTGCGCAGTGGTGATATGGGTGGTTCAATGCGACTTGGTCAGTATGAAGCAGTGCTTAAAAAAGGCAGTCAAGCGCAAAAAGCATATAAATCTTATGCTGTCTTAGAGCGGCATCGGCATCGGTATGAAGTAAACAACGAATATGTGCCCGCTTTGCTCGAAAAGGGACTGGTCTTTTCAGGAACGTCCCCAGATGGTAATCTAATGGAAATTGCTGAGCTGCCAAGTACGCAACACCCATTTTTTGTAGGTGTGCAATTCCATCCAGAGTTGCAGGCACGACCACTTGATCCGCATCCGCTTTTTACCGCTTTTGTTAAAGCAAGTTACGAACATAAATAATTTATCTATCATGATGCATCAAGGAAACTGGACGTGCGCAAGCTGCGGCAAGGAAATCACTGAGCTACCATTTGAACCACGCGACACCAGTAATCTTAACTGTCGAGATTGTCACCAGAAAAATCGCGGTGATCGACCAGAACGACGCGAGCGCCCTCAGCGCCAAATGTACAAAGGTGAATGGACTTGTTCTGAATGTGGTAACACAATCACTGAGCTACCATTCGAGCCTCGTCATACAGATGGTCTTAAATGTCGAGACTGTTTGCATAAGTAAGCGAGCACAATCAAAAAACGCGAGACGTTGTCTCGCGTTTTTTGATTGTGCTAGAGAATAAAAAATCCGATAGTAGCGGCTCCAATCCAGCAGCAGAATGATAGGGCGCCAGAAATGAACAGGGTCTTTCGTTCTTCTGCGGATAATTCACTAAACGGAGTGATGCTCGCTTTTTTGGCTATGGCGCCGATTGCAAAAGCATTCATCACGAGAACACCAACAAAGCCCATCTTTACGTAAAATGCCGGTACTGTGAGGTAGTACTCGTAAGCTGGCAACGCGAGAGCTGCACCAGTTACGATAATAAGCAGTAATCCTATCCACACTAGACGATGCGACCACTCAACAAAGGTCATGGATAATGTTTGTTTCTTACCGCGAAAATACAAGTATCCTTGATGGTCAGAATAAGCAATCACTAAAATTGTAATGAAGAAAAGCAATCCGTGAAAGGCGCCAAGTGCATAAAATAGATCCATAAAATAGTTATTATAATAGTGGTCCTATATAGAACCCTTCTAATGTCCGCTCTGGTCGACTTTGACCACCGTGTTGTCTTTCAAATAATGAGGCACCGTCCTTGCCGCAGATTTTTAATATAGCGCTTTTTCCTCCTGGGTGTCGTGGAATATACGAAGTGATGTCGTAGACGCTACCATTGATTGTCGTCCAGCAAGAGCTCTGGTCATTATGTGTTGCTACTTCGGTGGTCGTGTATCCATTTTTCGTGACTGGGGATACCTCAGGTTGCATAGGGGCACCACTGTCCTTAGAGGACGCTTTTACTGTGTCGGTACTCTTGCTTAACTCTGCTTCTTGAATTTCCCCAGAGTTGTCTAGTGCTTCTTGTTCATCAATCGTGGTCGTGGCAGCAGTCTCAAGATCCCCTGTAGGGTGTTGAGTGGTTTCTTTTTCTAATATAGGCGGTATTATCTGATACAAAATGACCGCGAAAAGAAAAATTGCGACTGTACCTGACAGTAATAATTTGTAATTCATATCACCGTATTATACCCGCCAGAAATAAATTTATTACAGGCGGGCAGGGAGTAGAGACTTTCCTAAAAATGTGGTAGTCTGATGACCACAAATTTTATTACCGGATCGTCTAATGGTAGGACTCCAGGTTTTGGTCCTGGCTATCTAGGTTCGAGTCCTAGTCCGGTAGCTAGATTGACAACTATTTATTTTATAGTATAAAATACTTGTAGCTATTTTGTTACAACTTTCCAACTCGGATGAGTTTAAAGAAGCGGATGCTTCAGAAAGGTTCTTTATGTTTTCTCGAAAGCCAAGTAAGGCGCCACAGTCATACCTGCAAAAGATGCTCAAGGACTTTCCATGGCTCTGGGCAGTGCGGCAGAAGTGGGCAGAGGGGGACAACATTGGTGCTGGTACCACAAGCCTGCATGCACTAAAGTTTGGTTTCCAACATCGGCAATTCAGAGGAGGGCAAAAACTGTGGGTGGTTGTAGTCTGTGACGAAGAGAGCTTGATCATTCCTCTCGTTGTCGAAGGCTTCTGGTCAGTTTTGTTTATGTTTGACGTTCTGCCGTCAGAAAAGCACAGCATTACACACCTTGTGATTGATCATCAAGGTGCTGGCCGAAATGAGGTAGAAATATTTCGGATGCCGATCGACTTCTCATATAGCATTGTAAAAGAGTTTACGGGTAACTGAACTCTGGGCTCCTAACAAGCCGCTAACCAATTTCATGAAGAAGTCGGTTGGGCGGCTTTTTTATTAAAAAAAGTTCCAACATCGTCCCAGACGGCCATCTGCCGAACTTTTTGATATAGTTTTAGTATGAAAAGAGTTTTTTTAATCACGGGAGCCTCGGGTGAGCTTGGTAAAAGTTTTGTAAAAAATATTGATTCAAAAGAAATAGTTTATAAATTTTCTCGTAGTGAATTATCTGATAATTCAGATAATAAATGTTTTATCCTAGATCTTTTGGAAGAAGAAAAAGTCAAAGAAGTGCTTGAATTAACTGATCTTGATTCATTTAACGAAATAGTATTAATACACACTGTTGGTAAATTTAAATTTGAGAACGATGAATCTAAGATTGAAGACAAGGACGGGGATGGTATCGATGATGAAATATATAAAACAAACGTTATTACGACAAAAAATATTCTTAAGTATGTGAAGCAAAATATCAATGGCAGAGCTGAGATAAAGGTGTGCGTATTTGCTTCCGTTAGTGATAAATACAGTATTCCATATTGGAGCTCCTATACGCGAGCTAAAAATATTTTACGTGGATACCTTCAAACACTTTCAGAGAATCAGATTGTTTCAGCTCTGGTGGTTAATGTTTCTACAGTAGATACTGGGAATGAGAATTTATTGAGACCGAATGCTGATAAAACTTATTGGTTAAAACCTGAAGAGATTGTCACTAGAGTTCTGCCTGAGCTAAATGATTTAGATGGTTACACTGAAATAGATATCATTAAAGAACATCCGGATTTTAAAAAAGACTATTATATTAATCATGAATCAATTTTAGAAAAATGGCACTCAGAAATGAGAGAGGTGGAGTAAAAAGTTCCAACATCGTCCCAGACGGCTAGTTCGTAAAAAAAAAGCCACCTCCTGTTAAAGAGGTGACGTGACGTTTATCAATCTTCATAGGTCAGTAGACCAATTTTCTTTCGCTCTTCGACGAGTTCAGCAAATGTCATTCCTGACAATTTATTGTAGAGAGATGAACTTTGATGAGCGTCCGAGTTCTTGAAGCGAGGATGGTTGAGAATCTGTTCACGCATTGCGTAAGAGCTTGATTGTTCGTGCATAGTGTCCTCCCGCGAGTAAGTTATCACAACTCCACAAAGTTACAACATCGCACCACCAGGGTACTTCCACTTTTATATTTCTTTCAGTCATTAAAAATTAGGTCGTCCCAGACGGCCGGCGAATCAAAATAATTTTTGACATAATATTTTTAATATTCTATAATCAAATTTCAAATCAAGGTTGTTCTAGGCATAAGTGTTTATAACATCTCAAATGGGTTTGAGATTTATTCGTTTATGTAAAGTATTCTAATTATGGAAACAGGAACAATCGCTCGTCTAAATAACGGGTTCGGATTCATTTCTCGAGAAGGACAAGATAAAGATCTTTTCTTCCATGCAAATGGACTCTCTGGCATCATGTTTGACAACTTACGAGAAGGGGACAAGGTCCAATTCGAAGTAGGTGAAGGTCCTAAAGGACCAAATGCTGTCAATGTCAGTGTGGTTGAGTAAAACCCGAACAATAAACACCCTCTGGGTGTTTTTTGTTCGGGCGTCGGTACAGGAAATGTCCTGCTCGATAATATCGAGTTGGTCATGATTCTTACAACTTGTTTCTATCTACCATTCACCTAGAAGGTCTAAACAGGTACAATGACTGTATATGCTCTATTTTTATTTACAGGAATTGAATTTTCTCTTAGCACTGGCTGGGTTAATTATGCTAGCCGCTACGATTGCGCTACTTACTGACCAGCTCTTTTTTAAGGGGATATATCTTGCGAAACGCATTGGTCTATTCCTCTGGCCGCTCATTATTAGCCTCACTGCTGGATCTGTTGCACTATCATTGCTTTATTCGGAGTACTTTGGTTTTGTCCCGTGTTCACTATGCTGGTTGCAGCGGATCGCCATTTATCCGCAGATAATTTTGGCGCTTACTGCATATATTCACAAAGACAGAGTGCACTTTCCACTCTACGGAATGGTTTTATCGATCTTTGGTTTCGTGGTAGCTGTGTATCATTATATATACCAAATGATTCCGAAGGAAAAAATGGCCGCGGGTGTAATGCCATGTTTGGCTGACGGTACTGCAGATTGTGCTGATAAAATCATAAATGAATTTGGTTTTATAACTTTTCCGTTTATTTCGGCTGTTACATTTGCGCTGTTAATTACTCTATACAAACAACTAAAGACGAGTAATTAGAAGGGTGATAATTCTGCTTTACATTTTATTCGCGTGCTACTATCCAAGTAATGTCTTTGCAAGAGCTATTTAAGACTAAAAAAACTTTTTTGTGGAGCGGCGGTAGCGGGGTTTTGTTGGCGGCAATGATTCTACTTGTTAATACTCCGTTGTTTGGTGCTATTGAATATGCGAAAGAAAATGCTCAGGCTATTTCTTCTGAACACGGTGGTGTTGAGCAGGGTGAGGTCTCTCGGGAAGCGGGGAAAACTGTTTGGCCAGCCACTCTAGATAAAGCTGCGTATGATCAAAAGTTGTTGTCTTTGGTGCATTATAAAGAACCGGCTCCAACGATCGTAGAAACGACGAATCCTGATGGAACTGTCTCGACTTCAACGAAAATCATTTCAGACTTACGTTACGCAGATGACACCAACGTGACAGTTGCTGATAAACGCTGGCCACCGTCTGCGGTCTACCCGCATGGCGATGCGCTGCTGCCGTTCAATCGAATTTTGGCCTTTTACGGAAATTTCTATTCCACACGCATGGGTATTCTCGGAGAATTTTCCCGTGAAGAAGTTTTAGCAAAACTGTTGGCAGAAAAGAAAAACTGGGAAGCAGCTGATCCTAAGACACCCGTAATTCCAGCTATTGAGTACATTGCAATGGTCGCCCAAGCTGACGCAGGGACTGATGGCATGTATCGGGCGGCGATGCCCGATGAGCATATGGAAAGGGCATACGATATGGCTAAAGAGATTAATGGCATTATGATTTTCGATTTACAGGTCGGTCTCAGTACTCTTCAAAAAGAATTGCCTGCTTATGAGAAGTATTTAAAACGACCAGAGGTACATCTTGCGATTGATCCTGAGTTTGCTATGAAATATGGCAATGCACCAGGGACGGTTATTGGAACGGTTGATGCCAGTGAAATTAACTGGGTAATTAATTATCTTTCTAAAATTGTTCGTGACAATGAATTACCTCCAAAGGTTTTAATCGTGCATCGCTTTACTCAAAACATGGTGACAAACGCTAGTGCTATTAAACCCACTCCAGAAGTACAAGTAGTGATGGTGATGGATGGTTGGGGTCCGAAAGATTTGAAACGGGGAACATACAGTCAAAT
>CATMPJ010000009.1 GCA_950073265.1 uncultured bacterium
ACTCAATGAACTCTCTAATTTCTTTAGATTTGACTAATTTATTTTCAGTATCAACATACGAAAAACCAGTCCCTCTTTTTTGTCTGTAATATCCTTTTGTCTCCATAGTGGCCAAAAAACATTCGCTACCGCGAATGTTTTTTGCTGCAATTTAGTCTTGCATGTCGATGGCAAACTCTTGCCATTTTCGATCAGCTTTGGCTGTAAACTCATTCCAAGCAGCTTCCGTCCAGTCTCCCGCAGCATCAAGTTCTGCTCCCATGTCGTCAAACGCTTTATTGTATTCCATCCGACGTTCTGCTGATAAGCGGTCCGCCTTAGCATCGTATTCTCTACGCATTGCGTCCCATTTTTCTCGATAATTTTCTGATAGTGAATCCATATGTTTGTGTTTTGTTTAATAGTTTAATTTTAATTAAGCGTCTCTACGCTCGAGCAATTGCCTTATAAATTGCCAGCAATATCACTGCACCAACAGTAGCAACCAGTAGGCTATACAGACTAAATCCTGCCATTCCACCAAGTCCCAGAAGGCTGAATACAAATCCTCCAACAAACGCACCGACAATACCGACAATAATATTCATCAGGATGCCTTGTTGTGCATCAGTTTTCATAAATAGTGAAGCTAACCATCCTGCTACTCCACCAACGATAATCCAAGCTAAAATTCCCATAGTCTAAAAGTAATTAATTTTATAATTTGCTCTACCCCACTTACAATGTGAGCAAAGCTACGAACCACACGGTCATTGCAATAATTGGCGCGAGCAATGCAGCTGCACCTATATATAGATTTGCCGACAAGGTATCCATTTCATTCATGTCGAGTTTAAAACTTTCTCGCAATGAGTTACGTTTTTCCACCGGTGATTCGTAAATATTTTCTGAATGTGTTTTGTAATTCATATCATCACAATTATTGCTTAATAATGTTAGCCAAAGTATGGCGTCAGTTGGGTGTACATCCCTTCAAGGGTGTCATGAACTTCTTGAATCGAATGACAAGCATTAAGCTCCATGGCACCATTCTTAATCACCTCCTCTCTTTTAAGCATGAAAGAGTTGGTGAAGTAAGGCGAAACTCTTTCCACTTCTTGGAGTTTCTTTTCTGTCAACTCGGCGAAGGCAGAAAGGTAATTTTGAAGAATTTCTTTTTCCATATTACTTGTGTTTTGTTTTAATAAGTACTCCCAACGTTTACGCTACCTATGATAGTGTATGTAACCTTATTTTGTCAAAAAATAATGTCAGTTTATTAATTAAAATACTAATTAATCTCTAAAAATCTTTAAAAATAAACACATTTGACACAATATGTTTTTATTTTTTGACAAAACTTCGCATAAACAAAAAGCATCGCGAAAGCGATGCTTTTTGTTTTTCTGTGTCCACGACTGGAGTTGAACCAGCACGGGAATACTCCCACTACCCCCTCAAGGTAGCGCGTCTACCAATTCCGCCACGTGGACATACCTCATCAGGTGCGTGTCATTCTATAGAATTTTCTTGGTTTTTCAAGTGTTCTTGCATTTTTCTGGCCATTTCTTCTTTTGTATTTTGCCACTCTTTTTGAAAATCAGGATAATATTTCTCAAGCCGTTCCATGAGTGTAGGCATAATAACTTCATGAGCATAGTATTCTTCAGTTCCAGGTGTTCGATATGCAATGGTACGGGCAGCGGATATTTCTACTGGAGACAAACCTTCAATACTGCCAATAAGCTCTTTCTGAAATTGTTTTCTTTTTTTAGAACCTTCCACGTCTGTAAATGCGATATACGAATGGGAAAACTCTTGTACAACTTGTTTTAACATTCTGGCTGAGGCATAAGAAAAGTCTAAGTGAACAACTCGATTGGAGCCGTCCTGATCTGCAGTAAAGTAGTCAGAATTTGCAGATAGATGGTTTTTATGTTTCTTACGTTCGGCAGCAGTGTCGACCGACTCAATCCTTGGAGCGCCAACATCAATGAAGAGATGCCATAATTCTTGGTACAGCTTTTTATCAATTTTCTGTCTTGACTCCCGCTCAATCCTAGCACTATTAAGCACAAGGTTTCTGCCAAACTCTTCTGCGCTACCTGCCTCGTACTTAATCCAGTACGACTCATCAAATGAGTTAGCGTGCTGGGTAAAAAAATTTACTAGTTCTGAGAAGGTATTGATTGAATATAAATACTCACGCATCTCGTCGGTACTAACATCTACACCCTCAGTCTTTAACACATTAAACATTCTTTCCCGCAGACAAGCAGCCAAAATGGCTTCGGTTATTTCCCCGCGACCTGCAAGATAGTTCAGCATTTCTGTAGTAATTTGATCTTCATGCTTAAACTCTAATTGTCCGTTTTCATCTAACTCAACTGATACAGGTAGACCTTCAGGAATTAAACTTTTAAATCTTTCTAGTTCCGAAAGCTTTTCCCCCTCCTCAACTGTCGCCTCTGGTGTCGAAAATTTTGTCGCGGCAGTGATGGCACCGAGAGCTACTGCTCCAGTGATAAAGTCTCTTCGGGTTAATTCGTCCGGATTCTCTTGTTCTTCTTTATCGTGCCTCTTCGGCGGCTTTTCAGCAAAATTTTCCATGTCTGTATCTATAATTGAAATGTATGTACAGGAATTATACCAAAATGACCCCACTGTTGTGGGGTCATTTTGGAGAAAAGATTAATCTTTTTTTTCTTCGGAAGCTTCTTGATCTGCTTCTTCTGCTGGGGTTTCTTCAGTGGTTTCAACCTTTTCTTCAGTTGCAGTCTCCTCAACAGGAGCTTCGGACGATTCGTCACCCGTGGTCTCTGGAGTTGTTTCCTCTGTTGCTTGTGCTTCAGCTTCCGCAGCCTTGGCTGCTTCTTCTGCTTCACGGGCTTTCGCCTCTTCGGCCTCTCGAGCAGCTGCTTCAGCACCTGATTCGGTCGACATTGAAACGAGACTCATGCGACGCATTTGTCGCTTGATCTCACGAGCAACCTTCTCACGAATGTAGTACAGCTTAGCGCGGCGAACCTTAGCACGCTTAACGATTTCAAGCTTATCTATCATTGGTGAGTAGAGTGGGAAGATTTTTTCTACACCAACACCACTTGCTACCTTACGCACCGTGAACGTTGCTCCTGGTTCGTTACCGTGCTTACGCGCAAGCACGAGACCTTCAAATACCTGAATACGCGTCTTGCCTTTATCTTGGATTTTTTGGTGTACACGAACCGTATCGCCTGACTTGATGCCAAGATTCTTTCGCTCCTCCATGTTTACTGGGGATGTCTGTACCCCGGTCATTACTGCTTTCATACAAAATACTTATAAATATAGTTGTAAAGTGGGGCAAATGTACCATACCGGACCCTATTCTGCAATACGCTCAGCTGCCTCTTCAAAAGCCTTCGGCAAGGGAGCAGTAAACCGTTCTTCATTTCCACTTGGCAAGGAGATACCTAATATATGTGCGTGTAGTGCCAGTCGATTGAGTCCAAGGTTGTTACTTTTATCCAAAATGTGAGTTGCGTAAAGCTGGTCACCAACAATAGGTCGATCAAGAGCCCGTAAATGAACACGCAGCTGGTGAGTACGACCTGTTTTTGGGACGAGCTTCAAATATGAAAAAGCCTCACCTTCATATTCCCCCACAGTAATTCGCTCTAGGTCTGTAATCGCTTCGCGAAGTGTGCCTTTTGCACCCTTCATGGCCGAGCGCAAACGACTGTCTTTACTGCTCCTTCCAATCGGTCGGTTGATAGTTGCCCAGCGATCGTGGATGCGGCCATACACAAAAGCTCGATATTCTTTATAAACCTGGCGGTCTTTAAACTGTTTCTTGAGAAACTGATGTGCTTCCTGATTTTTTGCCAGAATCAAAACTCCCGAGGTCTCTCGATCGAGTCGATGCACCACGCCTGATCGGTCAAGTGCGGATCCGTCTTTGGCAAGCCCGGGTTCGCCCACGCCGGCTGCCTCCGGCAGCCCACGCAAAAACCACTCCACCACTGTCGGCGCTTTTGTCTTCCCGTCTTCGTGCGTCAACCAACCTTCAGGCTTGTTGATCACCAATACATCTTCATTTTCAAAAATTGTCTCTGGCTCTTGCATGTCGGTTGAGTATATAGACATATGATGCTTAGTGCAAAATCGAAAACTCGTCGTAGAGTCTTTTTGGGCTACGCCAATCTACAGCCACACTCTCTACTTTTGCTCGTAATGAGCCTTCGTTCAAGTATTCAACAAAATCTTTAAGCGTATCGGGCAATCCTTGCGCGACTACTTCAACTGAGCCATTAGCGAGATTTCTCACATAACCCACTAGTTCAAGTTCAGTGGCAGCCTCTTGCACAAAAGCTCGATATGCCACTCCTTGCACAACTCCAGTAACTAGGCACAATATCTCATTCATGCAGTGATTATACTTGCATTTGTTAAGTAGTCGACATATAAATAAATTAGAACTTCACGCAACAAAGGAGTACTTTAAATGACGCACATTATTTGCCGCGACCAAGGACCGACTCGTCCGCCTTTCTATATTCGCCCGTTCGGCAAACCTGCGTCGAAAGCTGACCGACCTGGTCAGCTTTTCGAATCCCCTATTGAATATTTTTTAAAAACGGGTACTATGTTGCTCACAATTTAATATCCTTTATTTGCGCGATTAGCTCAGTTGGTAGAGCAGCTCGTTTACACCGAGAAGGTCGGGAGTTCAAGTCTCTCATCGCGCACTACCTTTACATAACTATATTTTTGTGCTATTGTTTTGACACATCCCTTTTACAAGAAATGAGGTGTTGAAATGTTCGCTTTCAAGAAAATGAGCCGTGCGGAACTCGCTCAAGCAGTCGCCGGGACCACGGTCCTGACCGTCGCAATGCAGTTCGTGTTGCCAACGCACAAGTTCGCAGCAAGTGAACTGCCAATGGTTGCTGGCGCAGCATTCGGCCTGGGCGTCTCTCTCGTCCTGCTCTGCGCAATCGTGGGCACTTTCGCTTACGTGCTTCGCCATGAAACCCGTGGCGGCGTGAAGTGGCACCGCGAGAACATGGCACGACGGTCGACCAACCCAGAGGCAGCCCTCCAGTGGTGGCACATCTTTCCGGCAGCTGGCATCTCGGGCGTCACACTCGCGTTCGTCGCTCTGTATGGGTGGCTCCTGGCTCGCCCCTTCTACTTGGTCGGTTAATCTGACCAGTCCGACTCTATCGGGCGGAAACGACTTTTAGTTTCCCCCGCTGGAGTCGTTTTTGTTATGAAACTTGGCTTAAAAAAGTTCTAACGTCGTACCACATGGTGCACACCGATTTTAAACCGCTCTGTTGAGCGGTTTAATCGTTCAAGTCTGTGATATATTCACTCTATGATAGAAAGTATCCGAAGAATTGTGTCTGGAATGAAGCCGCTTGATGAAGTCGAATCTAAACACATTAATGACACACTTGCATGGATTGATAGTGGTGAAGAAATTTTCAGACTTGAGAAACCCGCTATCCCACCTAAACACCTGGTCTCCTACTTTGTTGTCATTGACCCGACTAAACAGGTATTAATGCTTGTTGATCATATAAAGGCCGAACTTTGGTTACCGTCAGGCGGGCATGTAGAAAAAGATGAAGATCCGAAAGAAACAGTGAGACGTGAAATTTTAGAGGAACTTAACTTTGAAGCAGACTTTGTTTTTAAAGACCCAATATTCATTACACAAACAGTTACGGTTGGGAAAACAGCGGGACACACTGACGTGAGCTTATGGTACGTCGTTGCAGCTGATTCAGAAAAAGAAATTGTCTTTGACACCTCTGAGTTTAATGGCTACAAGTGGTTTCCTTTTCAAGAAGTCTTGGAGACCCCGATTGAAAAATTTGATCCTCACATGCACCGCTTTACAAAGAAACTGCTAGGTAACTTGCCATAGAAAAGTTCGAACATCGTCTCACATGGTGCACCTTCACCTTCTTAGCTAAAAATTTTTTCTGATACAATTTAGTAAATGAATAATAGTGCACTAAAAATCTTATACCTTTTTAATGGTATTTTTGTTTTTGCGGCCGCTATGCTGGCTCCGCTATATGCAATCTATGCAGAAGAACTAGAGGCAACAATTTTTCAAATAAGCTTACTTGCTTTTGTATTTCTTTCGTCGAAAGTGCTATTTACGTTTTTAGTTAAAAAGTTTGGAGATGAGGTACTTGAGAAAGAATATCTATTGCTTATTGGATTTGCGTTTAGAGCATTTGCTTGGATTTTACTTATTTTTGTTTCTTCTGTCTTACCGCTTTTTTTGATTCAAATACTACTTGGTATCGGTGAAGCTTTTGGCAATCCATCGTTTAATGCAATCTTTGCTGAACATTTAGATAAAGGTAAGCACATAAAAGAATATGCGGAATGGGGTATTATCGACTCAATTTCTGCAGCCGTTGGAACTTTGATTGGTGGTGCAATTGTTACCGTGTTTGGGTTCAATATTCTTTTTATAACTATGTCTTTCTTCGCTATTGTAGCGTTTATTGGAGTTTATCTTCAGCCACGAAGTCTCTTGTAGTGTCTCAGCATATTTACCTTACTGCATCCTCTCTTGCTTTGTAATTCAACTTACTCTTTTCATAGTCATATAAATTCTCCTTGTAAATTAGGTCAACGTCGTCCCACATGGTGCATTGGACAAACTTTCTTTAGAAAAAGGTAAGAACGGTTGCAAGCTGACTTGCTGATAACTAAAAACATGTTTAACTAAATCTAATGAATCTATTCCACATACAAGAACCCTTTATTCAGAAAAGTTTAGTGCTAGCTCTCATGTTACTAGGTGCTGTTTCACTGGGAGCGATAGCATATCTCGCAATCGATCAGCTACTGATTATTTTATTTGCGGTAATTCTAGCAATACCGGTTAGCTCGGTGATTAGTTTTATAACCAGAAAGCTGCGGTGCCCTAGGAGCTTAATATATGTTTTGTTTTGGATTTGTATCTTGGCAGTTAGCAGCGCACTTGTATACCTCGGCGCAAACAGTGTTGCTAGCGAGGTCGCTACCTATAACGAACTAGTGGCAGACTTTTCTGTAGAAACCGCCACGTTACCCACTTGGCTGCCACAAAGCGTAGTGTCCGAATTACAAAATATTAATGTCATCAGCATCGCACAAAATGGTTTTGAATCGAGTTCTTTAAGTAACACTGCGTCATCTATTTTTAGCGGCATCACGGGACTACTGATACTAGTAGTCTTAGTTGCTTACCTCTCCTTTAATCCTCAGGTATATTCTCGTGGACTCATTTCAGTCACTCCTCACTCCTGGCAGAAGACGGTAAAAGACATGCGTATCGAAGTACCACAAATTCTTAACCGCTGGATACTAAGTCGATTAATTTCGATGGTGGTAGTAGGTGTACTAACATATGTAGGATTATTATTTCTCGGAGTAGAAGCGGCGCTGGTACTAGCTGTTGCGGCTGCATTATTGTCCTTCGTCCCCAATCTCGGGCCGATATTGGCCGCTATACCCGCAATATTAATTGCATTACCTCAAGGTTTTTCGATGGTGGCTTGGATTATTGGCCTCTATGCATTAGTACAATTTTTGGAAAGCTATTTAATAACTCCTGTTGTTCAGAAGAAAGCTGTGCGCATTCACCCAGCATTATTGCTGTCTGTGCAGATTGTATTGGGAGCGACCTTTGGATTAATGGGTCTTCTATTAGCCGGGCCCTTATTGGCAATCGCAGTCGGAATGAGGAAAGCTCGCTCCGTTGTCTAACTCAAACATTTTCTCTCTGTCTTTTTTCTGGTATGGTATCCAGGCCCCTATAGTTTAATGGATAAAACAGGAGACTTCTAAGCTTTAGATGGGAGTTCGATTCTTCCTAGGGGCACCATGCAAAACCCGGCCAAAGGCCGGGTTTTGCATGGTATTCTACTCCACCTCTTCAGAGCTCGTTGCTATTTCTTCGGTGCCATCAATATTATTCGTGACACTGTCGTCACCCTCCTCATCATCAACTGCATCAGGGGTTGTAGTACTCGTCTCTTCCTCAGTAACGATAGGGGCCGCATTTTCAAGGAAATAATTTACCGCAGTGCGTCTCTCGGCACGAATTCGCAGCGCCTCTGTCACATTAGTTTCTCTATACACCACAGACTCTACTTCAGCTGCGATTTCATCTGCACTAGCAGCTGTTCTGGTTTCGAGATACGTGCTACCAGCCCATACCGTGATACTCAGCACCATCAATAACGCAACCAGGACGCCAATAGACCAATCACGTTTCGGATGCATAATCTCTAGAGACTCACTCATCGGTCGCTTTCGCAACAATTTTTTAGCGACTTTTTTTAAATCAAATTTACTTAGCATAATCCTGTAAGTTAACTACGACGGTAACCTGCGCTTGCCAGTTTGTACTTGAACGAGCAGCTAAAGAAAAACTTTGAATTTCTGCTATGAATCCCAGCTGTTCAAGCGCCTCAATAAATTCTTCGACCGCTGCTCTACTTCCATCAAACGTAAAACCGACTGTAAGGGCTTTGGCTTTAGTTTTCTTATCCTCAACTACCTCAAGTGAGTTTGTTTGTAAATTTATTCCAACAATCTTAGCGGAGGTTTCAACATCAGTTAAAAATTCAATGCTGTCACTTTCTTCTTCAATAAACATCGCATCAAGCAATTTTCTGTCTTCTTCAGACTCTTGCGCAGTTCGCTTGGCATTTACATACGCAACCTCTTGTGCTTCTCGTTTGGTGATAGCTGTAAGAGCCTCATTTAGAGAGTGTTGTTGTGAGATGCTCATATACAAAATGTACCCAAAGGCACCCGCTGCAATAAAAAGAACCAGGCACGCAATTATAAAGTTTCTAATCGTTGCTGAGCTCATAGTGATGCATTCTTAACCATGGAAATCGTCATATTAAAAGTAATATCACTTTCTTTAGCTAAGCTTGATATAGGCAAATTAACTGTCGCAATGGCAGGGTGTGCTAATAATCTCTCTCGGAATGCTGCCAGCGCTTCTCGATCAGTGGCAATGCCAGTCAGACGAATCGGTTCAACTATTGTTTTATTTTTTGAGAAATTTAATTCTGTAATCACTACACCTTGCCCTTCTAGAGAATTGAAAAGCGAGACGTAATCAGAAGCTCTGGTTTTGCGCGCATCTTCAATAACTAGCTGGGCTTGTATATTGGCTTGCTTGAGTTCAGCAGACACCGTCTCATAATCAACCACGCTTTCTTCAGCAGCACTAGCCGACTCGGCATGAACCGCTACTTGCGTTTTAGTGAAGATGTAGACTGGGAACAATAACACCCCTCCAATCACAAAAGCCACTGCCCACAGCAAAAACCACGCGGTCAGCACCCGCACCCAATACTCAAACGCAATTCTTTTCTTTGCTAACTGTGGAACTAAATTTGCCATAATTATGTTTTATTCCTAAGCGCTAATCCAACGGCTGCCGCGTAGCCATATGAGTGTTTACGATCAATCGGAGGTATCGTTTCTTCTAGCGAAAGAACATTTTCCCATACATTGCCGCGCAGCGTGGGCACATCGAGCGATTCGGTGAGATATTCTGGGAGGCCGTTAAGATTAGAACTGCCGCCACAGAGCATTATGAGTTCTACACGTCGCTGTTCGGCACCGTTTCGCATATTCCAGTACTGCATACGGGTTGCAATCTCGTCTTTAATGATTGAGACTGTGGTTAAGAGGGTTTCGCGAATCTCTGCTGATTCTGTTCCGCGCAATAAACCAGCGTCATTTTTGATTGCGGTCAGTTCTTCTTCTGCTCTATCGCCAAGCACTGCTCGTAATGACTTCGACAAGTCGTTACCTCCAATATCCACTGTTGAGGTGTACATTAAGGTTTTATTGTTAACAATACCGATGCCGGTGCGGGTCTTTCCGAAGTCGATAATCATTACTGTGCCTGTCATGTCACTAGGAACCATGGCGCGAGCCATCGCCTGCGCTTCAACCTCAAATGACAAGGGTCGTAAACCAGCTTCACGACATGCATCATGGTAGGCTTGAATAGTTTCTTTTGAGTACGCAACTACTGACACCGACAACTCACGTGCGTTGACAGAGCTTGGTAAGACTGTGTAGTCAAAAAGCACTTCTTTTGAGGGAATTGGAACATTTTCTTCAAGTCTGAATTCCAATAAGTTTCGCACCTCCCTCACTGACATGTGAGACTTTATCTTGGTCTCAAACAAATATGCTCTTTCCTCTGGAAGTGATAGCCGAACATACTCGGCTTTAGAAGCTTTTTTGCATTCCTTGAGTACTGCGACAAGCTGCTTTTGATCAAGTACTGAACCACGATCAACTACCCCGGACGGTATAACAATCTCTCCCCAACGCTCAAGAACTCTGCGTGCTCCAGGATGTACATTTGGTTTAAAGCCAATATATTTTAGTGATGCATCAGAAATATCTACACCCACTGCGGGCATGCTTATATACGATGGCGGCGGAATTATTCGAGAAAGAGCTGTAAACATACGTAAAGTAAGTATACCTTGCACCCATATACTTCTAGTAAGATTTTTACACGTCTTTACTTAGGCACTAAGTTTGTACCACATAAATGCACCCGCTAAGAGAATGATTACAATTGAAGTGATACCGACGTAGCGTCGCGCAATCTTTACCGCAGCGGGACCAAAATGATACGTCAACCAACCGATAATGAGATATCTGGCACCGCGACCGATTATTGAGGCTATGATAAACGCAGTCAAACTACCTTGCATGACTCCTACCGCCCAAGCGGTTAAGGTGTATGGTACGGGCGTAAACGCGCCAACTAATGACAGCAGAAAAATATTATCCTGCTCCGTTGCTGTCATTGAAGCTAACGCAAAGGCAGCGTCTGGAGCAAGCCAGTTAAGTGCTAATTCAAGAAAAAAGACAGCGGTGAAATACGCCAATACACCACCAGCGACAGAAGCAATGGTCGTGACAAGTATAGTCTGAAGGTACTTAGCTCGATTGAGAATAATTGAAGCCATCATGAACGGATCAGTCATGATTGGGACCGGGGTGGCTGATTCTAGGAAAGAAATAAAAGCAATCAGCCACTGACCATTTCGTGAAGCCATTATTTCCTGAGCTTTGCTTATCGTAGTAGTGGTAAGAATTTTTTCTACCTGTTCATCAAGTTGTTTTGTATCCATGTGTTTTAAGAAAGTTTTGTACCAGGCGGGACATTTTTTAGAGGTGAAAGCAACGTAAACGTGTCAGCGTCTCCGGCAGCAAAAATCATGCCGTTACTTTCGTACCCTTTAACATTGCGGGGTTCTAGGTTTGTTACAAACGGGAACTGCATATTGACTATGTCTTCGGGATTTACAAATGTTCGAATCCCAGAAACGATTTGTCGTGGTGCGTCTTCACCAAAATCAACAATCAGCTTAAGTAGACGGTCTGCTTCTGGAATTATTTCAGCGCTAATGACGGTGCCGATTTTTACTTCAACTTTTGAGAAGGTGTCGTAGGTAATTTTTTGCTCCATATTATTTTTTTCTGGTGATGTAACTATCTAAAATGATGGCCGCGGCGGCCGCATCAGTCTTATCAGTCCGGCCCTGAAAGCGAATCGCTTGCTGGGTTGTGTATTGTTCAGGCTCAAGATGGACTGGTAGTCCCAAGTGTAGTGTCAAATCAGTGATCAGCGCTTCCGCCTGAGTGTGAATTTTGTTTGCCTCCCCTGTCTTACTGAGCGAGTGCCCAATGACAATTTCAGCAACACCTTTTTCTTCTACCAAGGAACCAATCTTTTTGAGCAGTTCAGAGTCGTTCGGCCAAACGTCGTGTGGGAACGCCATTAACCCACCCTCATCACTGAGTGCAATCCCGACTTTTTTATGGCCATAATCAATCCCCATCTTTCGCATGTGCGAAGTGTAGCATGCCGATTTATTTTACGCTCGATTGTTAAACGGGACAGACGCTTCGAAAAGAAAACACCTCGCAATATGGCAGAGATGTTTTCTTTTGCTTTTGTGCTCTCGCCAGGAGTCGAACCTGGAGCACCGGTACCGCAAACCGATATTTTATCCATTAAACTACGAGAGCGTAACGCTGTGCGCAGGATAATACCACAAATGATAAAATGTGCCACTTAAAAACCAAACAGCTCGAGCACCTTTAATCCGAATGACTCATGCAATTCCTCTTCGGGTAATCGTTCTTTAAGCAAATCATCAATAGCATCAACATATTCTTCAGGGATTGGTAGCGCAATAATCGGGGTAAAACGTTTGTCGGTGCTTACAAGCAGCTGCGTACCGCGCGGATCCTCCTCATCAAGATGGTATGAATTGAGGATAGAGTATGGGTATAATTCTCCTTCAACTTTAATACCCCTAACGGACACTGCAAACGGCACAATAGCTGGCCGCTTAGCAGCTGCAGCCGCCAGTACACCACCAGCGATACCAATAAGCAGAGCGAAAAGTGGATCATTAAATAGCAAAGCTACAATAATAAGAGCCACAATAATGATGCCGAGTGCAAAAAACCAATCATTGCCTTTCTCGACATGATGATGTTGCGGCGCCTCCCAACTAATCTCGCGCAGTACCTGTTCCATGTGCCATTTATGATATCACGCACCCTGTGTACTTTTTCTAAAAGTTTTGGTACTATCTTGGCCACAATTTCATATCTGGAGAGATGGCTGAGTGGTTGAAGGCGGCGGTCTTGAAAACCGTTAAGGGTGAAAGCTCTTCGAGGGTTCGAATCCCTCTCTCTCCGCAAACAAAAAGTCCGTAAGGGCTTTTTTGTTTGCAAAAATAAAAAATAACGCTTTCATAGCGTGGCTAGAATACGTAACTCAAAGTATTATATGCCATATGAAATTTGCAAAAAAATACGAAGTGCCATACATCATTTACTTTCTATGGCTTACCCTACTTGTGTCAGCGCTGATTAGTTTCATAACCGCTGATTGGTTGGCGTTATTTCTGAGCTTAGCAACATTCTCACTGTCACTGCTGGCAATATACTACGCAGATAAAAGTGATTTCCAGGTGCCATCAGTATTAATTACCTCGAGTATTTTATTCATATATGGAACACTGTTTTTAGGTGAAGTTGCAAACTTATACGAAAAATTATGGTGGTGGGACATTGTCCTACACTCAATGTCCGCGCTTGGATTTGGACTACTGGGTGTGATTATTTGTGTACTTGTTTTTCGTTATCAATCTCTCAAAAAAAGCCCCCTACTAGCATCGATACTCGCCTTCTCTTTTGCTATGTCGATCGGTGCTGTCTGGGAGATTTTTGAATTTTCGATGGATCAGCTGTTTGATCTCAATATGCAAAAAAGTGGCCTGCCGGATACTATGCTTGATTTAATCGTTGACGCAATTGGAGCCACCATAGCAGCTGTGGCTGGCTATTTATACATTGTAAAGAAAAATAAGCAGGGCTTGAACGCCATTATTCATGAAGCCGTAAAAGATAATAAACAAAATATGTCATAAATTTTTAACAAAAATTTGCATATTTTAAAAAATCCCTGTACAATTAAAGACATTACTATCAGTAATCAAATAATTTGTTATGAATTCAAATACAACAAGTGGCGTAGCGTGGTTAGCGCTTATCGTAGCAGCATTAGCACTAGTCCTTGCATGGACTGCATTCAATCGAGCTGGCGTTGATCTGGAAGAAATGGTTGCGCAAGAAGTTGAAGAGGCAATGGAAGATGCTGAAATGGCAGCAGAGGAAGCTGAACAGGAAACCCGTGAAGCTACAGCTGATACCTTAGAAGCTACAGCGGAGGGCCTTGATGCTTCTGCCGAAGCTACCGCAGACGCAGCGGCTGACGCTCGTACTGACGACGAAGAATAGAAATATCCTACCCACAAAAAAACCTCCATTCGGAGGTTTTTTTGTGGGTGTAGTTTCTATTACAGATCTACAGAACCCGAAATAGATCCATCAACCTCTGCTCCATCGGTATTCATGGTAGCCGAATCATCAACATCCATATCCGCATCTGCTTCCCCAGCAGCTTCCATACTTGAAGTTGCGGTAGTTTCAGTAGTTGCTTCAATCTCTTCTGCTTCCTGCTTCACCATATCCCAAGCAGAGCGAGCTCCGGCATCAATATCAGCTTCTAATTCTGCCATTGAATCAGCAATCGCATCAAATGTTACTGTGGCATTTGTAGAAAGCTGGGTCTGTACAGTAGCCAAACGCTCATCAAGTTGATTAAACTCCGTCATTAGCTCAGCACTAGTACCTTCGTATGCTTCTTTAAGTTCAGCTCTGATAGCAGCAATTTGAGAAAGGGTTGCAGACGCAGCAATGTCTGCTCCTGCATTAATATCTGCTTGCAGCTGTGTTAACAATTGCGCCGCATCAGTTCGCGCTTCTGCGATTTCTTCTCGCTGCTCTTCATCAGTAACCTCCACCTCGGCTTCATTGTTTACCATTACCTGTGTAGCAACAATACCTCCAATGGCAAGCACTGCAATTATTGCAATAATTGCTACCATTCCTATTCCTTGTTCGTTGTTTGTTTTCATCATCATAAATTTTTTACTATTTCTCATCACTCAAGTATCTAAAATGTATTGAGTGAGATTGACATTGTTCTAATTTCTTTTAGAACCTGTTCATTAACCTTGCCCGAAAGTCCAGGCATCAGTTCGTTTGCGTATCCTTCACGCCCAGCTCTAATTATAGAGTTAAGGGTGGGAAATCTTTTTTTCTTTTTCATACCCCGGGGACAAAGAACAATTAGTCTACAGGTAACTCTTTATTCTATTGTCAAAACGTTACTTATAAATGTTGCCTTATTATTTTTTAAATGTATCTATTGTCAATAACTTTTAACATGCCAATGTGTTAAGTGACATTATATATACAAAAAAGTGTTATTTTAAATAGTTTTTGACATTTTCTAAAAAGTAAACGTAACAATTGCAATGCAAATGTTATTTTTTCCCAACAAAAACCTTGACTTTTTCAACTAAGTACCTTACCCTAAGAGATGGAGGGGGTTTGCCGAAACCTCTTACGACCTGCGCTCCAGCGCCGGTCTGAATCTCGGCAACCTCTCCCAAAAGCCTTAATGGCAGAAAGGAGGGAAAGATGATGACCAGCGGTTGCTAACACAACCTGACCGCACAATAAGAAGCGGTAATCATCACCTTCGGTCTAGTACCGAACCACATCTTTAATCATTCACGGATGCAGTATAGGACCTTGTCCTTGACCACAACAGTTTCCCTGCAAGTCGCTTGCGATGAACCGGGGACGTTCCAGCATATCCACGATTGGTGAAGATGACCGTTGGGCTCGACGCTTGTGCGCGTCGAGCCCTTTTTTTAAAAAATGAATCTTAATATAAAGCTTTACTTGTCACTTATACCATCTTTGACTTTTAAGTTGAGATAATTCTTTGTCTCCATCCCGAGCTTAAATAACGTGCGCATTGATTCTGCGATTTGTTTATTGTGGATTGTTATTCCAACTATTTTGCCCGCTGTCGAGGCCAAACTAACGTAATCACCATATACATAAATGTCTGCATCAATTGGAAACTTTTTCCGATCGAGCTGAAGCATTTTTTGATTATAAACTTTCTGAAAAGGTTTTCCTTTTTTATTGTACAAACCATTGCCGTAGATACCTTTCTTGGCTCGCCGTTGGCTAAAATTCAGAAGCTCATCAGGCTCATAAATTTCGTACAGCTGGTCAGCGTTGTAAAGCATATAAAACGCATCTACATTGGACTCAATAATCGCTTCACGCATTGTTTTTAAACCCTCCGCTCCTTCAAAAGTCTTAACATCTGGTGCACCGCCGGTGGATGTATACAATTCATCAAGACCAGGAATGATGCTTTCAATATTGTCGCGCTCCTGTTCAAGCTCCTCTATTTTTGCCGTAATCAACCGCTTTACGTTATGAGGAGACTCTGGTGAGAAAAACGTCTTCTTTCCTTTCTTAAAGGTACTAGCGAGCCCATAGTTCATTAAAGTATCAAGCTGGACATAGGTAGTTGAGCGATTCAATTTTGCTTTCTTTGCAATATTCGCAGCTGTATCAGACCCATCTTGTAGCAAAGCGATATATACGGACACTTCATTTTCACTGAGGCCGAAGTCGCGCAATTGTTTAGAAAGTTTTGTAAGCATGGCTTGAAAATTACATTCGATTAAATATTGCTTTATTATACTAATTTGTTAAAAAATATCAACAAGTTTTGTCAACTTATGTTTAATATAACGATATTTTTGGTTTTATGTGTGTCAAAAAGGGATTTAACTGACAATATTTTTTGACAAAAAATATTTTTTTCTATATTGTGAGAGTATCGCTCGTTTAGAAATTAAGAGTAACGGCGAACAGACAAAAAACTATGAACACAAACACATTCGTAAAACCGGTAGCGCTAGGCTCGATTGCAGCATTCGCCTTCTTAGGAATGGTGAGCGCTTCACTAGCCAACGCCGCTACATATCTATATGTTAGCACTTCAGGAAGTCTTGAAGAAGTTGAAGCTAACACTGCCACCGAGGCAATCAACACAGCACCAGACATTATGTACAACAGTGGTGTAATTCTAAAGTCACAATTTGAAGGTATGGATGAATCAGATTCAACCACCTCAAGTTCTGATGACGATGGTAGCTACGCCTACGTTGATGAGTCAGGTGATGTTGAATACGTAGATGCTGACTCTGACGATGAAGCACTAGAGGAATCTGATGATGATGCAGCCGACGACAGTGGTGTACTCAACACAGAAGAATTCGACGACTCAGACAATCTTGAATAAGTGCAATCTTGAATAAGTCGTCTTTGCCTCAGACACACATTTTAAAGCGGCCGCTTGGCCGCTTTTTGGTATTACCGAACACACCCTAAAATAGACCTTTTACTATCTACCCCAAATAACTGTCAAAATAAATGGCGTGACAGGTGTATCCACCTGGATTTTTTTGTAAATAATCCTGATGGTACTCTTCGGCAGGCCAAAAGCGAGTCAGCGGTTCGAGTGTAGTGACAACCGGATCATCCCAACGACCAGACTCATTAACGATGCCTATCATGTCTTGTGCAATTTTCTTCTCCGCTTCGTCTGCGAAAAAAATCGCTGAACGATACGAAGTACCGCGGTCATTCCCTTGCTGATTAAGAGTAGTCGGGTTATGAATTTGAAAGAAAAAGTCGAGTAGTTGTTTATATGACGTTACGTTCGGGTCATAGGTAATTTCAACTGCCTCAGCATGACCGGGGTGAAACTCATAGGTTGGATTATCGTTTTTACCACCCGCGTACCCTGCTTCAGTATCAACGACTCCGGGCTGGGTGCGAAGAAGATCTTCTAAGCCCCAGAAGCAGCCCCCAGCGACCACCATTGTCTTTAGTTTGTTTTCCATATCTATTCCGGAAGTTGGTTAAGACAAACCCCATTAATACAATATCGATCATGACGACCAAAATCTCGCTCACCGTCGCCAGTACGCTCTGGTCCATCTGGAAATACGTGACCTAAGTGTGCATCACAATTAGCACAACGCACTTCGGTACGGCGCATGCCGTGACTGTTGTCTTCAATATACTTAATAGCGTCCTTGCTCACTGGATTAGTAAAACTTGGCCAGCCAGAACCAGAGTCAAATTTAGTATCACCCCTAAAGAGAGGTGCGTTACAAACAGCACAATGGAACACGCCTTCGTTGTCAGCATGGAGGAGATCACTGGTCCCCGGCGCCTCAGTTCCTCCTTCGCGCGCAACTCGATATAACTCCGGATTTTCTTTTCTTAAAGTCTGATCGTCTTTCATATGGTTATATTTATTGAACAAGTATGCAAAATATACTTTACACCCTAAAAAGCCGCAACGTACTTCTTTATAACTTTTTTGCAATCTGCTAGAGTACATTTCTATGTTTAGCACCCCACGTTTTGAGTACTCAAAAAAAATACTGTCCGATAAAATTTCTGAAGTGACGTCTCTTAAAGCCCCTTATGGCTACACGCCGCGCTATGCCGTTAAAGCAAATACCCACCCTTCCATCATTACCATAATTGATGAAGGAGGAATTCATTTTGACGCCAGCTCAAGTTATGAAGCAATGCTCTTACTTTCCCTTGGGGTGTCTGGTGAAAAAATTGCTCTGTCTTCTCAACAATCTGCGCATAATCTGGATGAACTTTTAGAAGCTGGTGTTCGGGTTGCGGCAACCTCTTTTAAACAATTAGAAATGCTGCTCGCAGCGCCCCATTGCCCAGAAAAAATAACGGTCCGCATTAACCCAGACTACGGTAGCGGCCATAATAACCGGACCTCAACCGGCGGGACGAATGCTAGTTTTGGCATTTGGCATGAATATATACCAGAGATTGTTCGTCTTTGTGCTACTGCTGGGGTAAAAATCGACTGCGTTCATATTCATGTAGGGTCTGGAGCTAAGCCTGAAATATGGGCGGAAGTTATGGACAGGTGTCTAAAGGTTCTTGAAGCGTTTCCGACTGCTACCATTCTTAATGTTGGCGGCGGCTTTAAAGTACACCGTTTTAACACTGAGGAAGAGACTGACCTGGCAACTATCTTTGAAATATTCACCCAAAAGCTCACTGCTTTTAAGACTGAAACCAATCGAAGTATCCACTTAGAAATTGAGCCGGGCACGTATCTAGTCGCACACGCTGGCACACTTGTGGCCACGATTGATGATATTGTTGACACCGGAGAGAACGGGCATACATTTATAAAGTTAGATACCGGGATGAATGACTTTTTGCGCACAACCATGTATGGATCACAACACAAAATCGAGGTGATGACCGACAACACAAATGAAAAACCATACGTTGTAGTGGGCCATAATTGTGAATCGGGTGATATCTTTACAACCGTTCAGTATGATCAAGAAACCATTAAACCGCGCCTCTTAAAAGAAGCAAAGATTGGTGACGAAGTTCGAATCTACGACACTGGTGCGTACTGTGCCAGCATGCGCGCCAAAGGATACAATGCATTCCCCGACGCTATTGAGATTATGGTTGCGTAGCATCATTTGCAATCTCAGGAATAAAATAGAAAGCTAGCTGGTCTTCCTGAAGACGAGTACGCAACCAACTACGGAGTTGTTCGGCCGCCTCATTTGAGAGGGGTTCTGATGTGTATACCGTAACGACTTGGCGTGGGCCAGTGATTTCATTTTCAAGCGATCCATAATTTAACATTCCTACTGCAATATCGCTCACCAGGCTATTGATGGTCTTTGCCTCCTCAAGTATTTTTGAAGGACTCATGAACGAGGCTCGTTCGCTGGCAGCTCGGGCTTCGAGGGTGGCAATCTTCTCATCATCACTCTGTACTTGAAGTAGGATCTGCTCCCACTCTTCTTCTGACAAACTAAACTCATCTTGTCGCAGCACCAAGTTAGCTGAATCAAGATCATATTGCGGTAATTTGGCATTAAACACGGCTATGTCAGATTCGGTAAAACGCTGACCGAGCACGGCCAGCTCAATTTTGTTTTCGCGCTGACTAACATCTCGATAGATGACTACGTGGCCCGCCGCCTCGAATTCTTGCGCGATGTATTTGTTAGCGTTTTGATTAAAATTATTTTGCTGGACAAAGGTGTAGGCAAAATATAGAGCTGGCAGAACCATGACAATTATGACCGCAGAAATAACCCGATTGACTTTCTTTTTTTGCTCGGCGTCAGGGTAATCGCGCTTTGGTAGTTTCATATACCCTGCCACCACCAGTACAGCCAGACAAATGAAAATGGAGTTTATTAAATACAGGTACGAGGCACCGAGGAAAAATTTTGCCTGAAGAGTCCCGACACCGTACCCAATAGTACACAGTGGGGGCATGAGCGCTGTCGCAATCGCAACCCCTGGAATTACGGTGCCGCCACCCCGGGCGCGACTAACAGCAATGAACCCGGCGACTCCACCAAAAATGGCAATTAATATATCAAAGATGGTTGGTTGTGTACGCGCTAAAAGCTCAGACTGAGCATTGTTGATTGGTGAAAGAGCGAAGTAAATAGTAGACATCACTACTCCGATAGCGGTGAGAATAATAAAATTACGAAGCGACCGACGCATCAGTCCCCAATCGTAGGTAGAAAGAGCGACCCCCATACTTACAATCGGACCCATCAGCGGCGAGATGAGCATCGCGCCGATAATCACCGGCACCGAATTCATGTTGAGCCCAACCGAAGCAACCAAAACAGCGGACACTAAAATCCAGAAACGAACCGCGGTGAAATCGGATTCGTCTTTAACGTTCTCAACGATAGTCTTTTTATCTTCGGCTCCTTCGCGCAGGTCGACCAATTTTCGTAAAAATCCTCTAAGGTTTTTGGGCATGTATGGGTACAATTATTATAATGTTCTAGTATACACGATTCTTCATTTTGCGGCTTATTTTAAGCTTTTTTAACACAATTTACTTGATTTATTGTCAATAATGTGCTATTATTAAATATGAGGGTGCTTCTGCCCTCTTTCACGCCCAATGATGGGAGAACGCCCGCATTGGGCACGATCGCGAGCGCAAGCTCGCGGAGAACTTTTTAACTAGCTCGACACATCAGACACGAAAGCTGGCTAAGGAGATCTTAAGAATTAGGAGTACCTTGACAATGACTACGCTTATACTGCGTCTTGAGGACGTACGAAAGCCAAGCTTTGTTGACTATGTCACAATGCTCTTGAACGGCATGTTTGTGGCATTACGCTACTGCATGCAGAGTCCCACTAAAGAGCAACGGAAAGTGCGTCGACAGTTCGTTAGCGCAGTTCGCCAAGATGGCAAATACACCACCTGGGTACCGATGCTTATCTATTTCGAGCTGAACAACCGATGGCGGCAAGCGTGTAAACGATTGCATATACCTGCAGGCGAACCGGCTGAAGTAAATGTACTGTTCAGGAGAGAGTGGCTTCTAATCGCAATCTCCCTCGCAGTCTTTTGCTTTGCCTTGATTTGGCCGCCGCAACAATCGGCAGCAATGACGATTGAGCAGCGGACGCCGGAAATACACATCGTCGGCACTGGCAACTACGAGCCGGCCGGTCCCAAGAACTGGCTGGACGGCGAGGCAGAGGCCAATGGCTTTCGCAAAGATGCGCTATCTGGTCCGCTGCAGTACGCCAGGGACTCTGGTTATGAGTTCGCGGCGACACACGGCCGGTTGAAAGCTATGGTGAGCGAAGGCACGTTGGTGGAACTTGAAGAAACCGACAGTCTGCGCTTCAACAAGGTGACTCGTCCGTATGTGCTGCCAGTGGTAGCACAGTTCGTCTACCGGCTGGCCGACCAATACTACTATGGTCAGAAGTGTGGGCCGCTGGTTCTCAACGGCGCGGCGCGGGATATCGAATTCCAAACCACGCTGAGCAACGGCTCAGACAAGTCGGTACATCCGACGGGCATGGCCGTGGATTTCAAGAGCACCGGCATGTCACCTTTGTGTCGTGAATGGTTGGAGGACACCTTGCTTGAAATCGAGGCGGCTCGCCGAATCGATTTCACCAAGGAACTCTCACCCGCACATTATCATGTGACTGTGGCAACACACGAATATGAGCGCTGGCTTAAAGCCCGACAACATGTCGGAGATACCGAAACCGACACGCTTCGCACCGCCATGTTCTACGAAGGCGGTTCGAACGAGACGATTGATGGCTACCGCGCCATCGGCTGGTCCATCCGCAACCGTGTGCGCTCAAAGGACTTTCCCAACACCATCCAAGCGGTGGTAGCGGACGGTTCGTACGGCAAACACAATGGTGGCTGTCAGTTTTCGTTCATGTGTGACGGCAAACCTGAAGATCGTTATGAGCTGTGTCGGACAGCCTCCGGCAAGCTCAGCAACTACTGGCGCTTTCGGTGCGATATGCGTTGGGAAGAAGTCACCATGGTTGCGAAAGCAGTCATGGCCGAAACCAATGATCCCACTGGCGGTGCGGTCCTGTACTACGCCACCTGGATGAAACCGAAACCGCATTGGGCTCGGAGTCGTGTAGAGCGTCGTGCAGACGGTTCTAGTATCCGTCTTACGCATGGCGACTTTGCCAGCAAACCAGCCAAGATCGGCAACCATTATTTCGGTTGTTCGCGATATGCTGGCAGTGACGTGTGTGAGGGAGGTGTATCGTGAAAAAAATACTCTTCCTCATCTCACTACTGGTAAGCGTTGGTGTCGGAGCTTTGCTCACGTACCAATTTACCGACCGTGATCTGGTCCCTGAAGCTCTTGCTGCTCCACCCGAGCAGATTGACGTGAGCCGACCGAGCGCGATTCTGGCTGTTCGTTCAATCGGAAGATTGGAATCGCACTCAATGGAACTGGAGAAAATCATCGAGGCAGGCACCTGGGGCGGCAATGTGTTTCAGGAAGCTTGGTACAAGGACCATATGCTGTTCATCGCGAACGGCACGGTCATTGCTGGCTTTGATCTGAAGACGCTGTCGAAAGACAGTGTGGTCGAGACAGACTCAATGATCACTGTCAACCTTGGTAAGCCAAAACTACTGGTAAGTCGAATCGACAACAAGAAATCGCGCGTCTATGATCGCGATGTGGGCGCGTTTAACAGCGCTGACCCACACCTTGAATCGAGGACACGAGCCCGAGCAGAGGCAGTGCTGCGAACAGCGGCATGCGAGGCAGGTATTTTGCAAAAGGCTGGAGAGGATGGTCGTGAGGTTATCCAGAACTTGCTTGAGCAGATATTTGTTACCGCCAATGTTGATGTGACGGTCAACGTGACTTTTGAGACTGGGAGATGCTGAACATTTCTCTATCTCTACCTGAACCTTGGGGTCGCCACTTTGTGTGTGCGACCCCTTTTCTTTTTATACTAAACAAAAGCGACGGTCTGATGACCGTCGCTTTTTGCTATTACCCAGCTTTCTTTATGCGAGCTGACAGGCGAGACTTCTTGCGGGCTGCAGTATTGTCTTTGATAACACCGCGCTTGGCTGCCTTATCAATTGCTTTGTACGCCTTTGGAAGTAGCTCTTTTGCTTTTGCAACATCACCAGCGGCAACCGCTTTAGTTACTTCCTTAGTCACGTCTTTCATAGCACCCTTGCGACGAACGTTAAATACGCGCTTGCGCTCAGATTGACGATGGGCTTTTTCTGCTCCTTTAGTAATTGGCATATATAATATGTATATTTAAGTGGCGCTACTGTACCGTAGAACCATGAAAAACGCAATAGCTTCGAGATATTTCACAATAAGGTACAATAGTTTTACATGATTCGTTCACTCACGGGAGAAATCAGCCACACCACCGACAGCTATGTAACGATTGTTGTGCGTGGTGTCGGCTATCTAGTCGGCACGCCGGTTGCTCAAAGCGGTCTCGCCACCGGCGACAATGTTACTTTGTATACCCATTTGGCCGTGCGTGAAAATGCCCTTGATTTGTACGGATTTACCACCACCGGTGAACTGGAGATTTTTGAAATGTTACTCAGTGTACCGAAAATTGGGCCAAAATCTGCTCTGCAGATTTTGGCCCAGGCTAGCCCCACCCTTCTTTTAGAGGCTATTGGCAAGAAAGACGCTGTTTATTTACATAAGATGTCAGGTATCGGTAAAAAAACTTGCGAGAACGTCGTGGTGGCACTACACGACAAGATTGAAGGCCTGGCTTTTGCTACTGATATGTCAGCAGGTACCGCTATGAATGAAGCGCAGACTGATGCTATCGACGCTTTAGTTTCTCTAGGCTATGACCTCTCAACCGCCAGGGACACAGTGAAATCTCTTACCGGCGATACCGCTAACGACCTCATAAAACAAGCTTTGAAGCAAATATAGCTTGACGCTAGTCTATTCTTTCATTGCACTCCGGCGCATAGTCGTTGCTTTTGTGTTTTGGCTTTATAATGAACAAATGGACAACATATTGCGCAACATAAAGAGACTTATTCCTAAATCAGTATTCCGAGCATTGCAGCCCGTGTACCATTACGCCCTCTCCGCTATCGGGGCTGTATGGTACGGTTTCCCTTCTCGACACATTACTGTCATTGGGGTAACTGGTACAAAAGGAAAATCCACTGTGACTGAACTCATTGCAACAATTCTGCGTGCTGATGGAAAAAAGGTCGCTTCACTCTCCACGATTCAATTTACCTACGGTGAAAAACGTGAGCGCAATATGTTTAAGATGACAATGCCGGGACGCTTTTTTGTGCATCAGTTTTTGCGACGGGCGGTAAACGAAGGTTGCAATTACGCGGTCATGGAAATGACCTCTGAAGGCGCGAAACTCTATCGACACAAGTTCGTTGAAATCAACGCACTTGTCTTTACTAATCTGACACCAGAACACATTGAATCACACGGCTCCTTCGCAAACTATAAAGCTGCCAAATTGAAACTCGCTCAGGCAGTTGCCGATTCTAAAAAGAGACCTCGTATTTTGGTAGCAAACGCTGATGACGAGCACGGAGCTGATTTTCTAAATTTTGACGTTGAGGAAAAAATCACTTACTCACTTACGGACCTCAGTCTTTACACCCTACACAAAGATGGCTTCAGTATGGTGTTTGGCAACACCACAATCCGCGTCCCCTTGGTTGGTCTCTTTAATATCTACAACGCACTGGCTGCAATCAAAGTTACGGGGGCATTTGGAGTAACCCTGGAAACAGCTGGCAAAGCACTGCGCAACCTCGCACCAATTGCCGGACGAGTGGAGCATTTTGAAAGCGCACGTGGTGCTAAGAAACACGTAACAGCAATTGTCGATTATGCCCACACCGTTGATTCACTCGAGAAACTGTATCAAGCATTTGAGAACCGATCAAAAGTATGTGTACTTGGTAATACTGGAGGGGGTCGTGACACCTGGAAACGACCCGAAATGGCCGCGTTGGCTGAAAAGTATTGTGATCACGTTATCCTTACCGATGAAGATCCCTACGATGAGCCTCCACAACAAATTATTGCAGACATGGAAAAAGGTATCACCGACAAAGAAAAACTAACGGTTATCATGAATCGCAGAGAAGCTATCCGAGCCGCGGTTTCTTTGGCGCAAGATGATGGCTACGTGCTAATCTCTGGCAAAGGCACCGACCCGTACATTATGCGGGCCAATGGTGAAAAAGAACCCTGGAGTGATGCTGAAGTAGTGAAAGAAATTTTAAAAGAATTAAACGAAGTTGCATAAAAAAACGGCGGACACAAGCGTCCGCCGTTTTTTATACGGTCTTAAATCATTTCTTGCTGACAACTTGGTGATACAACACTATACCAGCAGTCGTTGCTACATTGAGAGACTCTTTTTGGCCCAACATTGGCAGCTCAACGATAACATCACATAGTTGTTGAATGTGTTCTGAAACACCATCTACCTCGTTTCCTAAAATATAAGCGACCTTATTAGGTACAGTAAAGTTAGCTAGTGAAACGCTGTTTGATGACTGTTCAACGGCCACCACCGTGACACCATTTTGTCTTAGGTCGACTATTAGCTGGGGAAGATTGTCAACGTACTCCCAATCCATTGTCTTATTAGCGCCCAGCGAGGTTTTTTCAATTTCTGATTGTGAGCGACCAAAACGATCAACCGGTCGTGGGGAGTATCCCGCGAGAAACACCTTTGAAACTCCGGCGCCATCGGCTGTGCGAAACATTGCGCCGACATTATGCGCACTACGAATGTCGGGAAGAATGAGGTATTTCATAAGGACTGCAGCGTAGCACAAAGTTGATTTATATGTCCATCATGCTATAGTTTTGCCACCAAAAAAAAACGTAAGTCCTGTCTTGCGTCCGCCCATAGCTCAGTTGGT
>CATMPJ010000010.1 GCA_950073265.1 uncultured bacterium
CGTGACGCTGGTGGCGCAGGCGACCGACGAAATGCGCGCCGTCGGCTAAGTAATCCTCATCTCCATTTTGGAGAATCAAATCGGGCGCGGTGGACTGCAAGTTCGCCGCGCCTTTTTGTATGCCTTAGGTACACTCTAACCAAAGTCCCGCTTGGTTAGATTGAGCACGCTGCTCTGCTGCCTTATACAAACTCTGTTTTTGATACGGTTTTATAAAAGTATATTCACGAGCAAATCCGCCTAAAATCATTTGTTCACCAAAATCTTTTCCGCCTATCTCAACATATGCGAGCAATCGCTCATATTTATCATATCGATCTTGTGAGAGATCAGTTCTCAGAGTGACGGGTTGCTGCAAGAGCAGCTCTCTAGCGTAATTGCTTGCTTCTGTCCCATAACATTGCTCCCCTTCTGGAGAGTCTTTAACTTCTGGCGTGTCTATACCAATTACTCGTACTACTATTTCATTAGAACCAACTTGTACTCTTATCGTGTCACCGTCTATTACTCGAGTCACTGTACCGTTGCTCACTACAGCGACTTGTTCTTCTTGTACGGTGTAGGTATTGATTGTTTCTTCAACCACCTCCTTAACCTGGCTATTGTTCAGGCTAACACCAAACCAGCCGGCAATGGCGGCTAGCAGCGCGGCAAAGACTACGATTATAAGTCTTTTCGTTTTAGGACGCCTCATGAACACAATTCCCCTTAACAGTGATGTCGATTGAGTTGATATCAAAACCTTCTAACACAATCAATTTTTTTAATTGCTTCTCAGGTACTGAAAAATGAATCATCTTCTGACAGTTTTCACAAATTGCGTGATGATGCGGAGTCTCCTGAAACTCGTACAACGCCTCATCATCGAACTGAAGTCGCTTCACTAACCCTTCTTGCGTAAACAGGTCAAGGTTTCGATAAATAGTCACCAGGTCCATGTCCGGTAAACATTCAGACAAAGTCGTTGCAGACATTGGTGCTTTAGTGTTTTGTAACAAATCTAAGATTTGCTTTCGTTTAGTGGTTAATCGCATAAATTTATTTGCAAGTAACTTGCATAATAGCAAATGATTGTTATACTGGCAATTGCAAGTCATTTGCAATATATAAATCTTACACTCTTTTACATTATGATATTTGATGCTTTACTCGCCTCCCTACTTGTAGCCCTAACCTCGATTGTGGGTGCTTTCTTCTTTGGCAGTCGCAGTCTTGGTCGGTACGAAAAGTACGTTATTCCGGTTTCAGTCGGTGTCTTTTTAAGTCTGGCGTTTTACGAACTGATTCCAGAAACACTGCTTTCCGGCAACGAATACGCTGGGCTTGTTGTTGCCGCTGGATTTATCTCTTTCTACATACTTTCAAGCTACCTTCACAAGCGGTATCACGACAAAAAAATTGAAAACTGCGATACTCGCGGCGCAGCTAGCATGGTTCTCATTGGAGACGCTATTCACAACCTGGCAGACGGTTTTATCTTAGGTGCTGCTTTCCTAGTCAATCCAGCTTTGGGTGCGGCCACCGCAGTCGGTTTGGCATTACACGAAATTCCACAAGAAATTGTTGAATTCGGAGTTCTGGTTCGAGGTGGATACACACGCATTCAGGCCTTACTACGAAATCTATTATCAGCCAGCACTATTGTCGTTGGTACGTTGCTAGTAATTTTTGTCTCGGAACACCTAGAAGAGTACGTTTGGATCTTCACTGGTTTTGCAGCAGGTAACCTTCTTTATCTGGCTGGAAGTGAACTACTACCACGCATCCACGGTAATCTTTCTCACTATGGTGGCATCTCTAAGGCGGCCATCGCTATTACCACAGGACTTGTTTTTATGACCCTTGTTCTTGATTGGACTCACAATGAATTTGGCCACGGTCACGTCGAAGACACGCACCATCAGGCCGAGGAAGAACATGAAGTTCATGATGAACACGGTGAAGAAGATGACGATCATATCCACTAAAAAATGCCCTCTCTGGGCATTTTTTATCTAACCGACCAAGCTCTATCTTGGCGAACCAAAAGCTCTTCAGCTCGTTCAGGTTCCGCCATGACCTCGGCGATAATTTGCTCCGCTCGCACTCCTTGCGAAGCTTTTACAAGCACAACGTCGCCGAGTTGAAGAATATTTTGCAGCTCCTTCCCTGCTCTGTCAGTGTTGTCGTATTGTAAAATTTTGTTCTCTGGCATTCCGGCATCTAAAGCACCCTGCGCAAATTGACGCGCACGAACACCAACTGTAAGTAATAAATCTGCGGTACCAGGAATTTTTCTTCCAATTCGCTCATGCTCTTCAGAAGAATAACGTCCTAACTCAAGCATATCACCCAAGACAGCTATTTTTCTTTTAGCAAAACGCACCTCACGTAATGTTTCTAGCGCTTGTTCAGCTGCAATTGGTGAGGAGTTATACGTGTCATCAATCAAAATTGTAGACTTAATTCCTCTTACCAATCTTAACCGGCCATTAGGGGTGCGAAGCTGTGACAAAGATGTGGCTGCTTGCTCTAAAGAGATCCCTAAGACACCGGCAACAGCCACTGCTGCAGCACCAGAATAAGCTTGTACAGAACCGATAGTATCGCTCACACGAACGTCAGCTGATTTTTCTTGATGGGAAATTGTGTACGCACTACCGGTAGGAATATTGTCGCTGTATACAATTCTGTCATCACTGCTTGTGTAATCTGATTTTTTATAACGACTATACCCAACTACTTTCTGTAGTATGTTTGGTAGTTGAGTTTCAATGATAGTGTCGTCTGCGTTGTAGACAACCACGCCGTCGGGCTTAAGGGCGCTAACTAATTTCATTTTTTCTTGCACAACTTGTTCAGGAGAACTAAAGTACTCCACATGAACGGGCACCGAAGGTAAACACGTTAACACCACAATGTCTGGAGTCAACCAGCGCGTGAGAGCCTCCATGTCACCAGGGCGATCAATACCCGTTTCTAACACCAAAATCTGAGGATAGTCTTTTTGAAACAAGGCAATAAACATCCCGTCAATTAAGTTTTTAAGCCAATAGATTGGATTATTCCAAGCGTTGGGTAACCCCAAAACAGTAAGCGGCACACCTATCTCCGAATTAAAACTTTTTTCACTTTTACGAGCTAGCACACTATCCTTAATAGCTGCGTATATTGCGTCTTTAGTGGTTGTTTTCCCGACACTTCCGGTTATAGCAACAATGGTTGGTTTTCGTCTTTTTAGTAGCAACGAAGCTTCAAAGATGAGTGTCTTAGTGACGAATGATTTGAAAATTTTTTTCATATCTAGCGGTCAGGCGGAATTGAGTAATAGTTAATCAAGAAATCAGTTAACTGTAAAAATGGGTCTGTTAACGTCTCAGAGGCGTAGCGTACCCCTTTTGGTTCTACAGTATACATGAAAATAATAAACTTCGGATCATAAACCGGAAAATAGCCGAAGAATGAGTGTAGGTACTTGTCGTCATAATATCCTCCATTAACTGGATCCGGAATCTGCGCAGTACCCGTTTTCGCACCAATAGTATGATTGGGACGAGCTTCATTACCTCCACGAAGGGCGTCGTCGACAACCGTTTTCAACATACGAGAAATGGTCTCACTTGTCTCCGGCTTAAGTACTTGCTCTCCCTCAGGATAACGGATCTCTTTGACGCTTCCGTCTTTATATTCTATCCGGTTCACTAAGTGCGGTGTGACTAACTTACCGCCATTTGCGAGCGTGGCCAGGGCGCGCACAGTGGCGATAGGCGTAAGCGCAATACCTTGTCCGAATGAAGCGGTGGCGTATTCAACCTCACGCGGTGAATTGAGGTTGTTTACTAACCCATACGCTTCATTAGGTAAATCAATACCCGTTTCAGTGCCAAGTTTGTAGCCGAGGAAGTAATCACGAAAGCGATCTTTGCCCATGAGATTCGCAATATACGCTACGCCTGTATTGAGGGATTGATTTAGTATTTCTTGCATTGGCACAGTACCTCGTCCGCGTAAGTCGTAGTTACAAATTGTATACGTGTTTAGCTCAATACATCCAGGATCATAGTACGTTGTCCCCGGTGATATAACTCCAGCATCGAGCCCCGCCGCTACAGTGAGTGGCTTGATAATTGATCCCATTTCGTAGACGTTTTCTACTAAAGGATTTTGAAACTGTTCAATCGTTGCTTCGGCTCGATCGTTCAAGTCAAGGCCAGGCACCACATTCATCGCAATGATTTCACCTGTATGTGGATCCATTACAATTGCTCCAGTCGTTTTGCTGTCGTATTTTTGGTTAGTCTCTTCAAGAACCGTATCTAGAACCCGCGATACTGCGGGCTCCAGGGTTGTAACGACATCTCCAGAGAGGATCTCTTCTCTGTCATAGAGCGTGTCACCTAAATTGCTGAACAACTCCGCAAAAAAGTTGACTGACAAAGCCTCATCTTTTTCATATAAAGTCTCGTCGTAATAACGCTCTAATCCAAATTTACCGTGTAGTTCCGTGCCGGTATCATCGTAGCCAATAAATCCAATTGACCGAGCAGCTACCGTACCGCCAGGATAGTAGCGCCACTGATTTTTATATAAAAGTGCCCCATCAAGATCGAGTAACTCGATTTCTTCAGCTTCTTCTACCGTCAAATCAGGTACTAGTTCTACATAGCTACGTTCTGGAAGTGAGGCTCTAGTAGAACACTTATCTGCAGAATCTTTTAGATATTTCTGCAGAGAACTACAAAAGGCATCTACATCGGTTACATGTTGCGGATTAACTGCTAGGACATAGCCGGATTGAATTGAAGCCGCTGACAGCATCTCGCCGTCTTTAGTTGTGAAAAATATTTGACCACGTGAATACAAATTACGTGCAGTGTGAACGTATTGCCGCTCTGCTTTGTCCTGATATGCAGACGCGTTATGTATCTGCACGTTATAGAGTCGAATGCCAATAAGAACGGCAATGAAGATAACACCCGCTGTTAAGAATCTAATTCGTAAGATCAGTTCTCTGCGCTTCATAGGTTAGTTTGCTCGTACGAGAGTATCTGTGTCTGTTCTGCTCACAAAGGTTTTAGCAACTTCCTTTTGATACCCATCGAGGGAGGCTATCTGTGATGCTACTTTATGCTGAGCTGCAATGTACTGAGACTCTAGATTTGCAATTTCAGCCTGTAATTCAGACTGGCTTCGATCAGCTTCTTTTCGCATCACCACATGAACAACAGAACGATTTAAAAAATATAAATACGATACGGCAAACAATATCATTAAAAAGAGTGCGGCTCCGACCTGCTTATATGCGTGTTGTGATATTTGTACTTTGTTCATGTTGTTCTACGTTATTTTTTTGGATGACGCGCAGTTTTGCGCTTCGTGCTCTTGGATTATCCGACACTTCATCCGTTGAAGGTATAATTGGCTTTTTAGTTAAAACCGTTGCCATATTGTTGTTTGCCAGTGCTCTAAACTGGTGTTTAACGATTCGGTCTTCAAGGCTATGGAAAGTAATGATGGCTAACCTTCCACCTTGATTGAGTGCAGTTACTGCAGATGTGATAAATGTTTCAAGGGCCTGAAGTTCATCATTTACAGCGATACGTAAAGCCTGAAATGTTTTTGTTGCGGGATGTGTTTTGGTGTGGCGAGGGGTACGTACAACATTGGCGATTAAGTCACGTAATTGAAATGTGGTTTCAATTGGCTCTTGTTTGCGAATGGTAACGATCGCCCTCGCTATTTGTCTTGCAGCTCGTTCTTCACCGTATCCATAAATGATGTCAGCTAGAACTGACTCATCCCATGTATTGATGATGTCGTAAGCTGTGAAGTTGTAGGCTTCAGCAGAACCATAGGTCATGTGGAGCGGCTCATCGTACTGAAACGACAATCCTTTGCCGCTGCCAGAGAATTGCTCCATGCGCCAGCCCAGGTCCGCAAGAATTGCATCAACCGAATCTATAGTATGTAAAGAACTTAAAATGTTCGTCAAATTTTTAAAGTTGTCATTCACCAAGTGAAGGGCAGCTTTGTGTGGGTTCTTGGGTGCATTTGTGAACGCAGTACTATCAACGTCTATTCCGATGTACGTGCCTTTCGGACCAAGTGCTGAAAGAATTTTCTCAGCGTGGCCACCTGCGCCATAGGTGGCGTCTACGACAATACTATCTTCTTGCAGCTCTAGAGAAGCTACTGCTTCTTCTAAAAGGACCGTAACATGTGATTTCATGTGTCTAACGAATGTTTTACAGGACGCCAATGTCACCAAGTTTTTCAGCTAATGTGTCAGCTTCTTTCTCAATGGTGCGCTTGTAATGCTCCCACTTATCCTCATTCCAAATCTCAATGCGATTATGAATACCAGCTAGCACTACTTTGCTATCTAGTACCGCAAACTCTTTTAAGAAGTCTGGCACGAGAATACGTCCAACAGTATCCACCTCAACCTCGACCGCTCCTGACAAGAAGAATCGGTTGAAACTTCTAGTGTCCGCTTGACCGAGTGGCAACTGATCAATTTTTGAAGTGATCTTTTGCCACTCACGCAGCGGATATACGAAGAGACAGTTGTCGAGTCCTCGAGTAATGACAAGCTTTTTACCAAGTTCCTTGCGCCATTTAGACGGTAAGGAAAGCCGTTTCTTGGTATCTAACGTATGCTTGTATTCCCCGATTAACATAACTCAAACTGCAGTATATTTGCTTTCGCAAATTATACCACTATCTCCCACCACAAGTATATTGTATACCACTCTACCCCACTATCTACTACAGTTATACACAATAAAAAAGCCGGCCATGTTTCCATGGCCGGCTTTTTTATGACTCTAGTAAATCAGAGTTTATCCTTCTTGTTTGAGACGTGTCACTACAAAATTTTTATCAAGTGAACTTAAAAACCAACCGACTTTAGGGCCACTATCTTTACCTAGGAAAAGTGCATAGATTGCCCCAAAAAACTCTTTCGGGGTGAGGTCACTAGACTCCTTAACTTCATGAATGAGTTTGTGTAATACTTCCCCATCAAACGATTCACTTGCCGTTATTTGCTCGGCTAATTTTACCAAGGCCAAAGATTGTCCTTTCGTTAGCGATGTCTCAGGTAGTGTTTCCTGTAGCGCAAAGATAAATTTCTCATCAGCATACTCATCCAACCATTTCTTTGCGTACTTTACGCGCATATCAAGTTCAGCCTTGTCTTCAGGAGTCAGGGCAGCGCCTTTCATCGTAGCCACTTCATCATATATATCCATGTGTGGCATTTGTACAAGAAAAGCGACTTGTGAGAATCTTGGCAAGTATCTTTGTTGGTTAAGATTCCTTCTATCCTCAGGTTTGTGCGAGAAAATGAATAGTTGCGTATCGTCATCTTCAACTCCACTCCAATATTTTTCCGCCAATCTATCGTATGTATCAAACAAAACTGGAATGGCGTCACCCTCTGGATCAAAACTAATCTGCCGGTTGATTGGTGTTTTCATCAAAAGTAATCGTAAAATGTGAGCAGGTAAAAGTTCAGCCATACCTGTCGCGGTTGCACCTGAACCTTTGGAAGATGACATTTTTTTACCTCCAACTAAGAAGAATTCATTGAAGACACCGTACGGTGGTTGGTGATCGAATACTTCTTCTGATATTGCTTCGGCTACCTGGCGAGCGCCCCCCTTTGAGTAGTGATCCTTACCGCCACCTTCAAAATTGACATCCTTAGCAACAAATTTTGCCGGCCAGTCTACTTTCCATGGAAATTTGCCATTGCCGTCAAACGGTGAAATTTTTCCTTCATGATCGCACCCTTTCGCCCAAGTAATCGTGTCAGAACTACAAGTATAGGAAACTTCCTCACCGTCCCAAGCAGTAATTTTGGTGGCACTTAAACTGCCGCAGTTCTCACAGATTACATTGAATGGATACCAGTCAGCAGATTTTTCGCTTTTAGAAACTCGCTTATATATTTCTCGTATTTTATCTCGGTTATCAAGCGCTATTTTTATTTGATTGTTCATTGCCCCACTTCGATACAACTCACTAGCTCGATACACCTCAGCACCAAAACCAACTTGCTCAAGTACTCGCACATACTCTTGACCATACAGCTCTGCAAAGTTTTTGTAACCAGGCTCTGGCGATGGAATGTTGCACAGAGGGTGACCCATATATTTTTGGTACTCCACCTCATCTAGATAGGCTGGAATCCCGTCCATTGGGTCATAATCATTAATTTCAAAGTAAAACTTCACGTTATGTCCGCGAGACTGCAAGACATCTGCAACAAGGGCGTGAAGACAAGCACTTCGTAAAGACCCAACATGAACTCGTCCCGATGCCGTTTTTTCATCGCGCACCACAATGGACTCCCCAGCTTTAATTTTACATTCGTAACGACGCTCTACTTCGTCGGCAATCTTATCTCCCCAAAACATAGATTCTTATCCTAGCCTGACTTATCAAAAAAGAAAAGGCCGGCGCCTCGGGCGCCGGCCTTTTCTTACGCAACTTTTAATACTTTGTACTTTTGCTTTCCAACTGGAGTCTCAAACTCAAATTCATCCCCTTTTTTCTTTCCCATCAACGCTTCACCTAACGGTGACAAGTAAGAAAGCTTGTGGTCGTGGATATTTGCCTCATCGGAACCTACAATAGTGTATTCGCGCTTATCCTTCTCTTTTTCTTTTTGAATAGTCACCAAAGAGCCTAGACCGACTATGTCGCCATGCTTTTCATGAGCAACAATCTTCGCTTCTTTGATAGTTTTCTCCAAGTAACTAATCCGCTCCTCAATGGCAGCTTGCATATCACGCGCTTCTTGATATTCAGCGTTTTCAGAAAGGTCGCCGAGACTGCGGGCATACTCTAGTGACTCTGCGACCTCTTTTCGACGTACGGTCTTTAGGTGATCTAATTCTTTTTTAAGTTCTTCGAATTTCTCAGGGGTTAGAAAAGCTTGTGTATCCATAATGCAAAATTTTTATCAATTATACGCAGGTAAACGTTCGGGTCAATGTTGATTACTTTTAGTCTTGTGTTTCGGCTGCTTCAATACCTAGATACTCTGGACGATGTACCGACATCCACTCTACAACATCACCCATAATACGAGTGGCGCCGAGCGCATTGCTACGCGGTGCCTTATCCATCATAAGGATGAATGCGTATTCTGGTTCTTCGTATGGCCAGAATCCAGCGGCCCAAGAGTTTACGTAGGCGTTCCCAGCTCCCACTTCAGCTGTCCCAGATTTTGCAGCAATAGCGACATCATTCCGTTCCAGTGCCCTGGCAGTTCCTCCGTCATAATTTACGGTCTTGCGCATTCCTTCATGGACAATTTTTAGGTAGTCAGGATTTAAGTTAATATCGGTCGCTTTACTGACCACTCCTTTTTCAAGATGAGGCGTTAGTAACTTGCCGCCGTTTGCGAGCGCAGCGTAGGCGCGGACCATTTGAATTGGCGTAGCCAAAAAACCAAATTGGCCAATGGAGGTAAAGTATGTATCGCCAAGTCGCCAATCATCACCAAAAGTTTCCTGCTTCCAAGCTGGGTCAGGCACAACCCCCACTTGCTCCTGTCCCAAGTTTATACCCGTCGCCTGACCCATACCGAAACGCCGGTATATCTCTGCCAGTTTAGTAATACCTAGACCGGGCTGGTCAGCAAACCCACCGCCAATGATGTAAAAGTAGACGTTTGAGGAGAAAGCAATTGCCTCCCGCATGGTCATTGCTCCATGCGCACGCCAGTCGTTAAAATAGGAAGGATTGCTCGGGTTGTACGGATTTGGCACCACGATTCTACCGGTACTAACAATTGTTTTGTCGGGAGATATGATGTTGTTTTCCAATGCTGCATAGGCAACGAACGGCTTTACAATTGAACCGGGAGTGTATGCTCCACCAACTACTTTGTTTAAGAAAGGTAGTTGCTCATTGTTATTGTATGAATCAATCAACTCGACATCGTCCCCGTCAGCCATGACTTCTGGGTCGTACGTAGGAAAGCTAGTAAGCGCCAACAACTCTCCGGTATGCACATTCATGATTACACCCGCACCACTACGAAAACCTGCCTGGGCACTTGAAGTAGCAATAATGTCATACATGGCTTGGGAGAGCTCGGCGTCAATTGAGAGGTGGAGCTCGTGGCCATTTTGCGGTGCTGTTGTTTCATATTCACTCACCACGTGGCTAAGCGCATCAACTTCTACCAACTTACTACCGTTTTGGCCTTTTAATATGTCGTCATATGCCAATTCTACCCCGCTTCGGCCTAGGTAATCGGTTCGAAAGAAGACACCTTTATTGTCCTTCTTAGGATAACTAACATACCCAAGCACCTGCCCGAGGCCGAGGCGATCTGTATAAGCTCGAATTGGAAAATCGTATTCACCTGTTTCATCTACCTCATTCCAAACCACCATCTCACCATTTCGATCATATACCACACCACGTTCAGCAATCACTACCGTGCTGTTTACGCGATTTTGTTCTGCAATTGCCCGGTACTCAGAACCATGCACAATCTGTAAGGTAAAAATCTGGTAAAAATACACCAGTGAGATTACTGAAAATAAAAATCCAACAATATACACTTTACGTCGAGCAATTGGACTTTCGCGCTTCCCTTCCATTCGCCTACGATTAAAGGCCGGTATATTTGATGCATCTAATAGAACCTCTTCAACATCTACGGTATTTTTATATCTGTCTCGCAATCTCTTTCCCATATGCTATACAGTCTCATTTTGCCACACACTCACGTACGGACGCAAAAATTCAATCACGACAAACCAGAAAAAAGTCACTATAGAGAAAAACGGTACGCTATACCACATACCAAAATAACCATCAATCAAAAATGCGGCAGGTAGCAGCCATACACTAGGTGCAAAAAAACTAAACACTACCGCCGCAACAGCACCAAAAAATAACCAGCCTTGCATGACACATACAAGACCCACTATATACAAAATGAAAAGCAACAGTCGATTCATATCTCTTCTTCTGTAGTCGAAGCGGTAGTTGTCGCTAACTGACTCTGCATACCTTCAACTACTAATGACTGCTCCAAGATGGAATTGATTTCATCTCGAACCAAAGTCTCAGTAGCTGGCGCTAATGGCTGTTTCCCTACAGCCACATAGTTAATACTGGCAATCGGCTTACTGAGAGTGATATATCCGTATTGTTCTGGTTGGGTTGGTCGGTTCTCGATATAGGCAATTCGACCAAAAACACCTGGCTGCATACTTGGCACATGCACGAGACTACCTACGGTAAGAGGAATTCCTTGAGGTACACGTACCCTGGCGACGCCACCGCCGTATCCTTCGAGCGTAGCGGTAATATTTGTACCGCCCACGAACACCGTCGCTTCAAACCCTGGTGTAGTAAATAATTCAACAAACGCAAAGTTTTCAGCAACGTGCGCCACCACCCCAATGGCAGTATCCACTCCAACATATACCGGAGCACCGGTGACAATACCGGCTGAACTACCCTGATCAATCTGTAAAAAATCATATGGCAATTGATTGGGTCTGGCTGTGACTGCTGCCACAATTCGTTCTTGTGTATCAGCGGATAGTAACTCTCGTAGCCAGAGGTTTTCCTCATATAAACGCTGTTGGGTTAGGCCAGTACTGGCAGCCAGTGCTAACTGACTCTCAAGTTTTTCAATCTCCTCGAGTAACTCTTTTTTTTCCCTTAAAAGAGTCGGCAGAGAGCCAGTTGATTCACGAAACCATGTCTGCGTCGCATAGAAAGGATATAAAACCACTCGACTTATCGTCGTCACAACTACTGGCGTAATTAACGCAATAAGTAACAGTACCAATGTAATGATTAGCGTTTTTAAATAGGTCGTGCGTTTAGATTTGCGTTGTGAACGAACTTTCATGATCAAGTAAAATCTCACTATATGCCTCGACGTCTTCTATAACGATGCCGGCACCACGAATAACAGCCCGCAGAGGATCTGGCACTACTATTACCGGAACTTGAAGTGCATGTTCTAGTAAAGCAGAAAGACCAGGAATAAGCGCACCCCCACCAGACAAGTGGATTCCTCGCTGCATAACATCAGCCAACACTTCTGGTGGTGTGATCTCAAGTACGGCCCGGACATTTTCAAGGATTGTGTCGATATGCCCCGCAATTGCGTCTCGTACGTCGGCATCAGTTATTACTACCTCACGCGGCAAACCAGTTACCATATCTCGACCACGGACCACTAATTCTTTACCTGTTTTCTCACTCGAAATTGTAGTGAGAGCAATTTTTGCGTCTTCAGCCGTCTTCTCGCCCACGTGAACTTTAAACTGGTCACGAACATATGATGCGATAGCGTTGTTAAGATGATCACCAGCCGTTCGGAGGTTTTTTGATACTACCAAACCATTAAGTGACAGGACTGCTATATCGGTCGTACCGCCACCAATATCTATAATCATACTTCCCACCGCTTTCTGAATTGGTAGCTTAGCACCAATCGCTGCCGCTACCGGTTCCTCAATGAGAAAAACGTCGCGTGCACCGGCATTTTTTGCAGCATCGTGGGCAGCACGCATTTCTACGTTAGTGATACCAGAAGGCACACCGATAAGCATGCGTGGAGCGACAAAAGTACGCACGTCTGTACGCACTTTGTTAATAAGATAGGCAAGCATTTCTTCAGTCACTTCAAAATCCGAAATAACACCATCTATGAGCGGGCGCACGACATCAATGTGTGCCGGTGTGCGGCCGAGCATAGTCTTTGCCTCATTGCCTACTGCAACAAGCTGACCGGTTTTTTTATTGATAGCGACTATAGTTGGTTCGTTTAGAACAATTCCTTTTCCTTTTACATATACTAACGTATTTGCCGTCCCTAAGTCGATTGCCATGTCTGTAGACACCAGTGAAAGTAGCGAATTCAGTTGTCGCGAAAAAAAACCCATATGTGGCGCCTATTGTACTATGTATTCTCATTTGGAACAAAACGGCCGGAGCCAATTGGCTCCGGCCGTTTTGTTAAGATGTAAAATCAGCAAATAGTTCTTCTTCCGTCAAATTTCTTATCTCTCCTGTTGCTCGTTCTACCACCTCGTACGTGCCAGCGTCTTTGCCTTTTTTACTAGCCACAATCCGATGTGGAATACCGATTAAATCACTATCGGCAAACTTTTCACCTGCTCGAGCTTCCACCCGGTCATCGTATAAGACTTCGACCCCTGCATTTACTAGATTGTTGTATAAGGCATCAGCCCAATCTCGCGTCTCTTCATCGTCCAGATTTAAACCCACCAAGTGAACTCTGTACGGCGCCACTGCTTCAGGCCACACCATTCCCTTCTCGTCCGCAAATAGTTCGACGATAGTGCCAAGCAGTCGCGATGGTCCGATCCCGTATGAACCCATATAGACAGGTTTTCGTTCACCGTTTTCATCACTGTACGTTAAACCAAGTGGTTCTGAAAACTTTGTACCGAGATGGAAAATATTACCAGACTCAATCGCTCTTTTTTCAACGAGAGATTCCTTATCGAGACCAAGCTTACTGATAACTCCCTCGTTATAAACTTCTTTGTTTAGCGCAATGCGTTTTTTCTCATCTACGTAGATGGTATCTTCCCCCGCTTCAGACAACGTCTGAAATTCTTCAGAAAATTCGCTAAATGTTCCACCGGAAGCAAATGTAATGTAGGTTTTCTCTCCAATACCTAAACGGTCAAAAATCTTTATGTATGCATCTCTCGCTGCAGTATAGAAACTATTATGCTCTTCTTCGGTGCGCGAAAAATCATACAAATCTTTCATCAAAAATTCACGACCACGCATCACACCACTTTTAGCTCGTGCTTCATTGCGAAATTTATTTTGAAATTGGTATGGATATTTCGGCAAGTCGCGATACGATGAAATATATTGGGCCATCATCCGAGTCATTGGTTCTTCATGTGTGATACTCAAACCAACTTCAGTGCCATTTTGCAGGCTTGTTTTGAACCAGTTATCAACTTTTTCATCAGACCAACGATCTGTCTGTTTCCACAGCTCTGCATCTTGTAGGGTGGTCATAGCAACCTCCTGCCCTCCAATAGCGTTCATCTCTTCGCGAATTATTTGGACAATTTTATGCAGCGTTCGTAGCCCGAGTGGCAGATAGGCGTATACGCCAGCCATTTCCTTGTGCACAAAGCCAGCCCTGATTAAAAGTTGGGCATTTTTTGCCACTTCATCAGAAGGGGCTTCTTTTCTGGTTTTAGTGAAAAGCTCTGTCTGTCTCATATATTAAAGTAACCTCATTATGTCCTGATATGTAACTAATACCATAAGCAATAGCAATAATAAGAACCCAACACTGTTTGTGTAACCAGCAACACGAGGTGGGATTTCTTTTTTAGTAATGGTTTCAATAATTACAAACAGTAATCGACCACCATCGAGGGCTGGGAATGGCAGTAAGTTAATTATTGCTAGGTTTAGTGAAATAATGGCCGTAAAGCTCAACAATGCTGTCCAGCCAAAATCAGCAGCGTCCCCCACCATTCCCACTATACCAACCGGGCCGGCAATGTTTGAGAAATCTGCTTTGCCAAACACAGCATCTCTGATTAATCCATACAGACCAGTAGAGATACCAACCAAACCATCAAGTGTGGCCGTAAAGCCATCACGAATTGCAATATGAATTGGCCGCTCCACTTCTTCAACTAGTGACAAAGAAGTGCCGATCAGATAACGATCAGGATTTCCTGCGTCCAGTCCTTGGATTGGTGTAATTGAAACTGTCTGCTCTTCAGAACCTTGTAGAAAAGTAACTGAAATCGAATCAGGTGCAGCTTCACTTACAAAATTACTAAATGAACTCGGCGTTGGGTCTGATAGTGTGTTATCACCGCTTGAAACTTCTGTAATAGTCACACCAGTCGGCAACGCACTGGCTGCAGGTGAGTCCACCAGTGAGCCGACCACCACCAACTCCGCTTCAGCACTGGCAACACTTTCGTCAACCGCTGATGGCACACCTGCCATTAAGACAATGGTAAACAAAAACCAAGCCAGCAATACATTCATAAACACACCGGCCACCAAAACGAGCGCCTGCGCCCACTTGGGTCGAGAGCTGAACGCTCGACTCATGTCGACATTCTGCCCCCCTGATTCTAACTCTTCTTTATTTTCTCCAAATATTTTTACAAAGCCCCCAAGCGGCAGAGCGTTAAACGTATATTCTGTTTCTCCTTTCTTATATCCAAATAGTTTTGGCGGAAAACCAATACCAAATTCGTCAACGCGCATGCCTGTCTTCTTGGCGGTTATGAAGTGACCCCACTCATGCACAAGCACGAGTACAAATAAGACGGCGAGAAATAAAATAATAGACATAAGATGGATTAAGATTGGAGCTCGGCTTCTTTCTTCTGAAAGACAGCTTCGAGTTTCTTATTAACTGCATCAACTGCAGATTGTACAGATTCTTTGCGAGAAAACTTCTCGTCTTCACTAATATCACCTGCTTTCTGTGCGGCATCAATTTCTTTCATTGTTTCATCTCGTACGGAACGAACAGAAATGCGTGCGTCTTCGAGTTTGCTTTTCGCTAGTTTAAGAAGCTGTTCGCGACGCTCGGAAGTTAATTCAGGAAAGATTACTCGAAGTCCTGCCGAGTCAGTAACCACTGAAACGCCAAGATTTGCTTCTCGGATAGCTTGTTCGACAGCACTAATGCCACCTGCATCCCAGACACTCACCCGCAGTGTCCGTGCGTCTTCCACATTGACACTGCCAACTTGCTGCATTGGCACAACTGCGCCATAACTCTCAACTTTCACGCTATCCAATAGCTGCGGACTGGCCTGACCACTACGAATTCCAGCGAACTCTTTTTCGAGCCAGACAACTACTTCTTGTAATCGTTTCTCAACATCTCCTTCCATAGACTTTATTTACGTTATGTAACTTAGTGTAGCATCTTTATTTGGCTGTCTAAAGCGTCAGTGCTAATTCCTCAAGCAACATTTTATTAGAAGCCCCGCGAGTTAATAGTGTTGAAGCAACATATTGTAATGATTCCAGCTGCAACTTTGAGTACGTACCCGTACTGCTGTTTAAGTGTTCTATTAATCCACATTTGATATTATTTTGCCAATCATTGTCCTTGTTTTTTGACATGACTTCAATTTGCGCAATTCGATCACCCACGCTCGCCTCTTTAAAAGACTGAAAGGAGTCAATACTGCACAACCCCACCTGTTCCGAGTCAGTACTCGCTACTGCGAAGCGAGACAATAGAGTCGGGAGTAACTGCAAACTGTTTGGTACGACAAACAGAAATCTAGTAGTATTTGGTGGTTCTTCAATAATTTTTAATAGTGCCTGCTGTGCTTCAACTGTAATAAAGCCAGTGATCACGATAATTTCTTGCACCACATCTGTGCCTGTAGGAGTTCGATTGGCGGCCGCTATGAGCGCTCGTGCATCAGCAATGCCAAATTGCGAAATCCGATCAACAAAACGAGAGACACCCTCAGGATTGTCTGAGGGTTCAAATGAGTGTATGTCAGCGACTTTACGCAGTACGGCATGATGTTCCATCATGCCTTATTATCTCATATTCTATTTTTTTGCAAATCGAGAATATGCCTAATCACTCTCCTTAGATAGTGTTCAAATGTCTCTCCTTGCTCGTATATTATTCCTTGTTCGTAACGCCATCCATTCATATAGTCAGTGATACTCTGTTTAATTTCTTGAGTAGCTCCCTCAAAGCGTCCTGCGAGCAAGAGTGGGATTTGCAACTCAGCCACTTTTTTGAAAAGAGGATGTTCGCGACCTTTCGGTCCAGTACCAAACAATCCGCTTTTCTTGAAAATTGGCCATTCTTCCAGTAGTTGTTCGAGTCCGGCATCAACTTCAGCCGAATGAAGCGGGTCAGTCTCTGAAGCAGCCTCTGTTTTTCCTTTTACTAAGGGATTAGAGAGGGTTGAAACTGGTGATATTGGTGGTCTGTTGGGCTCGGCTGATTTACCTACCGGTAAGACTTGTGGGGTCACCTGCTCATCATGCCCATACGTAGCAAAGTCGGTGCGTGGTGTAGAAGAGATTGGTAGGCTATCAGTCTTTTGTTGGGCAGTGTGTGGTGGTTGTATTGGAACTCGTACAGGCGGTGTTGCATTCTGAGGTTTTTCGTTTTGAGAAAAGTCAGTGTACTGTGGCGTGTTGACCACTGGGCTCATTGGCGGCTTCGTTTCTGGTTTTGGCTGTTCTTGTACCGCTTGCGGCGCAGCTGTTGCTGGCTGAACCACAGGTCGCGATTCAACAATTTCTTGCTGTTGTTCTTCTTCAGCTAACACACTCGCTCGAGCAGCGGCCGCAGAAATATCTGAAATCGGTGCCTTACGGGCAGGCGGAACAGCAGCAACAGATGGTTTTGCCTGTAGATCTTCAGGTAACTTAGCAACTATTTCAAAAGCTTTCTCTAGTCTCGACATTGCAGCAGTCGCACTAGCTCCAGTGTTGACCTGCTTCATTGCTTCCAGTAACGCGCTCATATATTCACGCCCAACTTCGGGATTAGCCTCCACTAAATGAACTGGGTTACCTATTTTTTGATTTACTAGAGATTTTATTTCTCTGATTCGCTCAAGATTTGCTTCTGGGGTAGCAACACCCCCGGCAGGAGCTGAAATACTCTCCCCTGTTGTCTCCTCCGCATTTGACACTGCTTTAACTGCAATTTTTGCAGGAGTACTTTCGACTGCTTCTACAATCGGTTCGGAGTGCGGTTCTGACTGTGGCGCAGATGACTCAGACTGATTGGATTGCGACTGGGATTCTCTCTCGATATCGGCTGGTGAAACAGAAAAAGATGGGGCTTGCCGAAAAGTGCCAATAGTTGGCTGCTCAGGAACTTTTTTATCTGGTTCTTGCTTCTTAGCTTGTGCGACTGGCTTAATGTGGTGATTGGCTAATTTCTGCTCCAGAGAAAGTCGGACACTTTCATCATGTCCGCCATTGGTATAGAGAAAGATCAAATCACGAAGTTCGTTTTTGTCTTTAGAACTTATCTCGCTTGCACGAATCGACGACAAAAGTTGCACGACTCCGGCCTGTGAATCAAGAGAAAAAACCGATGGTCCCTGTGTGGACGAAGAACTTGTACCTACCATATGTAATCTTCATAATAACACCTTTGGTGCCATTCATAATTCACCGCAAAGAAAAAATCTGTGCATAGCTTCCCTACAAAGATGCATTGGCTTCTTTGATCACCAATTGATGCAGGGCAAGTAATTCTTCAAACAATAAGGAGTCGGCTGGTTCAATCATTTCTTTCATCTCACGATATAAATCCATCCAAGCCACGTAGGTGCGATAATCATACTGCACCTTATCTTCATATTGCATCTCGAGTAACGCAGCGCGCACTTGTTCGCCTTGCAATAATAAAAATTGATCTAACTCTGCCACCGATGCGCCACGCAATACCGCACTAAAAACACTGCCGTGATTTACCTTCAAAACCTTATCAAGCTTTGACGGATCTTCCATGTGCCGGACAAAACGCCAGAGTGCAGCCTCGAACCCAGACAAACTAGTGTAGTACGTGGTAATAGTGTCCACAATTTCTGTATTCTCAGTTATTTTTTTAGTCAGAAGTGAACCATCTCGCAAATCGCGCGACGCAAGCGTGTCATCTAACTTCCTTCTCTTAGCAGCAGCTTTTCGTTCCCGCTCTAGTTCAGCTGCGGTGGTAATAGTAACGTATACAGACAAGAAATTATTGTATGTATCTTGCATCAAGCCTAATAAATCCGTATCTACCTGACCACGCTGGACACTGCTTGCAGCCTGAGCCGTACAACCAAGTAAGGAGAAGTACGCATCCTTACCTCGCTTAATCTCAGGCAGTAGCGTCACATCTTCATCGACTTCTTTGGTGGCAGATAAAAATTCAGCGTATTGCTCTTCAAAGTGTCTACGAAACATATCCAAACCAGCGCTTGAATCTAAGCGGATCTCTTGTTGCTCTAGATTGTGCTCTGATTTTCTTTTCATGTGGGTATTATGACATGGAAGGCATCGGTGGTACTGGCGGGACTGGTTTTTGGTATCGACTATGAATGTCTGCTTCAATTTCTGCGCGGTCACGGGCGTAGCGCTCGTAGCTCTGCTCCTTAAGGAGCGCTACGCGCGCTAGATCAACTTCTATCGGAGCCATAGTCGCCATACTAAACGGCGGGGTTGGCGAACCGTTTGCTAAAACACGCACGTAAGCGTTACGGTTCGGAATATTTATCAAGTCACCAGCATCAAATACCGGGCTATACTGCTGCTCGAGAAATCGAGCGTCTTCGGGACCAACCCGAAAGGCTGCCAAGGAGCCGACGTTACCAAACACAGCATCTTTAATGTCTTGCTCAAGTTGCGCAATAAACTGATGAGCGATGGTGAGGCCGAGCTTATATTTCCGCGCTTCCGACAAAATTGCTGATATCGAATTTGTAGAAACATTTTGAAACTCATCCATATGTAAATAGAAAGGAGCAAAACCTTTTGTCGGATCATCTACCCGTGACAGCGCGGCCATCAGTATTTTGCCAACAAAAATCATACCGATAAGATTCGCATTAATTTCACCGATTCGTCCTTTAGAGAGATTTACGAGTAAAATCTTTCGATTATCCATAACGTCACGGAAATTGAACGCACTTTGTTGCTGCCCAATGATCGGTCGCATGTAGTCGTTGGCGGTGAAGACATCAAATTTCGATACGATATACGGCACGATGTTTTCCAGTGACGCTTCTCCACCTGCTTTCGTAGCAATCTCACGCCAAAACTGAACCACCACTGGGTTTGTCGCTTTGGCTAGTTTGTCTCTCCGATAACGAGCGTCAGACATGACTCTTGATATATCCATGAGAGTATTACCACTGTCTGGGTCTTCCATCACAAGCATCGTCGCATTACGGAAATATTGCTCAAACATTGGTCCCATACTTTCCGGATTGGCACCATACAGCTTTTGGAAAATTGAAAATAACTCATTGACCACAAATGTCTTCTGTTCAGGTTTACTGTAGTCATACTCGAGCATGTTTAGTCCTACCACCTTATCCATTCGTGCCGGATCAAAGTAAATGACATCTTGCTCACGTTCAGGTGGCACAGCACCAAGCACATCATCGATATCGGTTCCGTGTGGATCAATCATACAGACTCCAGCACCACGCTGAATATCTTGTACAATCATGTTTTTCATCAACGTTGTCTTACCTGTACCAGTCTGTCCAATAATATAGAAGTGTCGGAGTCGGTCCTCGTCAGTGATATAGATGTCACGCTCTACGTTACGATGAATATTTTTACCCAACAGCGTCCCTTCGTATGGAATCGAAGTAGGTGCAGCAGCTGTCTTGGCGTGTGATTGCTTAAACTGTGGCGCAGCTGTTCCACCGTGTTCAGGAAAGTGCATTAGAGTAGACAGCTCTTCAATGGAAAGCTGAGTTGCGTTTTTGGATATGTATTCACGAAATGAAAAAGCCTTCTCGAGACGACGCAAACCAGCATTTGTCTGACGATTAAAGCGGATGGTGTTCCCTTCCAGATTTTGAAATTGGTGAAACGTGGATTCAATTTCTCCAAGAATTTGATTCGCCCGAGTTGCTTGGGCGGCGGAAACCAACAAACGAATATTCACGTCTACAATGTCACTTTGGATTTTTTTTCTAAACTGTTCAACGACTTTGTTACTTGCGGGATTTTGGTGATCTTTCTCATCATGCTCTTTCTTTTCCGGGGATTTAAAGGCATCTACCATAGCGTGAGCAAAACCTCCAACAAACGTACTACGCTGAATCGCCTCTTGCGGTCGTGTTCCTCTCTCTACTTCTCGGATAACATTCTCGTAGTTACTGCGATATCCGTTTCGAGGGTAGCGAACGACAAATTGAATAGCGGCCCCTTCTCCATCTTTTTCTAGTTTGGAAAACGCATTCAAAAGCACAAGCAGCGGATCAGTAGCAAACGTCTCGTGTGTTTTAAGTGGATATAGCGGATGTTTTTCTAATCTAAAATCAGAACCAGCAATTACCCCGCCTTCTGTGAAAATATTGTAGTCTTGTGGTTGCAAAGTGATGACTGCGTTCGGAAAAATAGACAGTGCTTGTTTTTCGAAAAGTGACACATGTTCATTTGGCACCGCAACGTAATAAATAATGTCGTGCGTTTTGTTATCAACTGCAATCTCTACGGTGAAGTGAGTATTGTTTTTTTCCGATGCGGCCGTACGCATACCAAGCAGGAGCTGCTCCATCATGCCAACCAGTTTAGTCAATTGCTCTTCTGGTGCTGCTTTTTCTTTCTCGGCTGGCAAAGCGATTTCAAATAGACTCATGTGTAACACATGCCATGGCGGAACCCCTTCTTTTAAATCAGCCACTTGGACACCGTTTTTTATCTCTGTGATTAGTTGACGATGAACTTCATCAATAGTGTACGCATCGCCCGTTTTCTCAAGAATCGTAAGGGCATTTTTGATGCCCCTCTCAACCGCAATCTGCATAATTTCCTCAACCTTATTGTGAGCGACTGAAACACCTTCGGTATGCCTAGCGGTTTCTTCAGGAGTCAACTCGTATTCTTTGTGCAAAACAGACTTAGGCGTAAAGCTCATGTATTGTTGCAACTCTTCTGCCCCTGCCTTCTCCATATGCGAGCCTTCAATTTCTGGATTATGTAAAAGCAGTTCTCGCTCTCGTGTAGCAATCTGTTGCTTTAAATATTCAATTTCTTCCTGCGGGGAACTAAATTGTTTGGGGCCTCCTTCCATTTCTATAATATTGTACATTGCGGGCGGCCTTACAGGCCGCCCGCGTACCCACAGTTTTTACGGTAACTATTTATCTTTTAGATAAAACAGCGCGTTTGTATACGTCTAAATGTTCCAATGCCACTCCTGTTCCCTTCGCCACACAGAACAGTGCTTGATCTGCTAACTGGGCTTTTACACCCGTGCGGCGATGGATTAATTCTGGGAAGTTGCGTAGCTGCGACGTTCCTCCGGTCATGATAATTCCACCATCAATAATATCTGCTGCAAGTTCTGGTGGTGTTTGCTGGAACACGTCTTTTATTGCCTGCACCATTTCTTTTAGTTCGCGGCCAATGGCTTTAACGACCTCGTTACTTTTTATTTCAGTAGTACGCGGCAATCCAGTCAAGACGTCACGACCCTTAATTTCCATAGTCAGTTCTTCTTCAAGCGGTAATGCTGACCCTACGTTAATTTTTATTTCTTCGGCAGTTTTCTCACCAATCGAGAGGTTACGGGTCTTTTTAACATAATCAACTATCGACGCATCGATGCGATTGCCGGCGCATTTAACTGAGTTAGCTGCCACAATACCACCAAGAGAAATTACGGCTGCATCGATTGTCCCTCCACCAATATCAACAATCATATGTCCTTGCGGTTCATATATCGGTACACCTGCGCCAATCGCGGCGAGAATTGGCTCTTTCACTACATACGCATTTTTTGCACCTGCTTTAGTGGCCGCCTCAACCACCGCTCGACGCTCGGTTGATGTTACACCGGCCGGCACAGATACCATTACATCAGGTTTGAAAAAACTATACTTCCCCATTGATTTGCGTAAAAAATAGCGGAGCATTGCTTCGGTGACGCGATAGTCAGCAATCACACCGTCTCGCATGGGGCGATACGCACGGATACTGTCTGGGGTACGGCCGATCATGAGCTTTGCTTCACTACCCACTGCCAACACTGCGTTATTTTCCCCTACGGCTACCACAGACGGTTCATTGAGTACTATGCCCTGTCCCGGGACATAAACAAGAATATTTGTGGTACCAAGGTCGATGCCAATTTTTGGAGTCACGTTAGGAAACATAATCTAGTAGGCACTATAGTACCTTGATTTTACTTTTGCACCAATACTCCATTTTAAGTAAAAAGCTATAGCATCTATGCTATATTGTCTAATATGAATAACCTTGGAAAACGTATCGCCGACATGCGAGAAACTGCCGGACTAACCCAGTCTGATTTAGCACAAAAATTAAAGACTACCCAAAGCGCCATTGCGCGTATGGAAGCAGGAAAGCAAAATGTAAGTACTGACATGTTAAAACGAATTGGAAAAGCTTTGGGTAAAAATCTCGTCACACTCTCTCTTGGCACGGTAAACGTGGAGGTGCGCGGCGGTAAAAAACTTTCTGGCACCATCCAAACGAATACTAGCAAAAACGGCGCAGTTGGTTTGTTGTGTGCCTCTCTGTTGAACCAAGGAGTCACAAAGCTTCACAAAGTCCCACGCATCGAAGAAGTACATCGCCTAATTGAAGTACTAAATAGTATCGGTGTAAAAACCGAATGGTCAAAAAGTACCCTTACTATTACTCCTCCTAAAAAATTCGCCTTGAAAACCATGGACGAAGAAGCGGCAAGACGGACCCGAAGCATCGTAATGTTTATCGGCCCATTAATTCATCGATTAGAATCTTTCTCCTTACCGCAATCTGGCGGCTGCAAACTCGGCAGTCGAACGGTGCGCCCACACTTTTATGCTTTAGAACATTTTGGCGTAGCCATTAAGACCACCGACAATGCGTACGAAGTGAGTGTAAAAAATAAGAAACCCAAAGAAGTTATTTTGTACGAATCCGGCGACACCGTGACAGAAAACGCGCTCATGGCAGCTGCACTAACACCAAGCACCACAGTCATTAAATACGCCAGCGCTAATTATATGGTGCAAGAAATGTGCGTATTCTTACAAAAACTTGGAGTACAAATAGAAGGTGTCGGCACCACGACCTTGACCGTAACTGGCGTAAGCTCTATCGATACAGATATTGAATACACTCTGGCCGAAGATCCTACGGACGCAATGTTTTTCTTAGCAACCGCCATAGTAACTGGCTCGAATATCACCATTACTCGTTGTCCGATTGAATTTCTCGAGCTTGAGTTGCTAACTCTAGAAAAAATGGGTCTGAAGTTTACCCAATCAAAACCATACCTGGGTGCAAATGGACAGGTAAAATTGGTCGACATTACCACCAAACCATCAAAACTTTCCGCCGCGCTTGAGAAAATACACTCTCGACCGTATCCAGGTATTAATGCTGACAATCTACCTTTCTTTGCGGTCATTGCTACCCAGGCTGACGGACAGACCCTGATTCACGACTGGATGTATGAGAAGCGCGCTATTTACTTTACCGAACTTGATAAACTCGGTGGCGAGACAGTCTTGGCTGACCCGCATCGAATTTATATCACTGGACCCAGTAAGTTGCGTGCCGCTGAGTTAGTGTGTCCGCCTGCCTTACGACCGGCCACGATTCTTCTTATTGCCATGCTGGGCGCAGAGGGTCATTCGGTACTTCGCAACATTTACAGCATCAATCGTGGTTACGAAAAACTCGTTGAGCGTCTGCAGTCATTAGGAGCTGACATCTCATACCTAGACGAATTCTAGTATTGAAAGTAATAAAGGGGTTCGAAAACTGAGTCAATATTCAGGTTGACTATGATTTGGTATAATCGCTTTTCATGTATGTCATTCAAGTCACACCCCTTATTCGCGGCACAAAACTTGAGTCACTTTCTTATTTTTCAGCTATCCAGTACGAAATCGGTAGTTTTATTAGCGCTCCAGTTCGAAAGAAAAATCAGCCTGTTATCGTTACAAATTGTAAACCGGTATCGGCCAGTAAGACGTCTGTGAAGTCCGCGAGCTTTTCCTTGCGAAAATTGCCAATCCAAAAAAACATAGTTGTTGTACCCATATCTCTACGCGACACAGCAGCAGCCTTAGCAAAAGTGTATCCCGTTAGTCCTGGCGCAATCCTGTATCACCTACTACCACCGGAAATTCGAAACGGTACCAGAACGTATCCAAACGTAGTCGCGTATAACCACGCAGAAGAGACCACTCCACATCTCCTTACTGCTCGAATCGACGAGCGATTCCTTAACTATCAGAGTCATATACGCGGTGTTTTCGCTAGACGCGGTTCGACTTTGTTTGTGGTGCCAACAACCTCAGACATCACACACGCAGCCCGTGAATTATCGCTCGGCATAGACGAACGAGTGGTGACGTTAAATAGCGCTGATTCAAAAAAGAAACGAGATGAAGCATACGAACAACTCAGAGACACCTCACAACCAAAGTTAATTATTACGACAGCGGCTCACGCTTATATCGATCGTTCAGACATAAAAGCTATTATCGTCGAACAATCGGCCAGCCAACATTTTACTACCCGAACTCGTCCCTACTTAGATCATCGGACTGCACTGGTGGCTTATGCCAAGGTAACAGGTCGCAGCATCACACTTGGTGACACAGTACCACGCACTGAAGACGAAGTTAGACGACGCCAAGACAAGTACCTGACATATGGTGAGGAGGTGAAACGGATTGTTTTTCCTGCCCCATTGTCTGTCGTGCAACAAAAAGATAAACCACAACCAGAAAAAGAGACGCCATTTGAACTTTTTTCCCCTCGTGTACGTAAAACCATCGAACTAACAATCGAAAGCAGTGGAAGAGCGTTTTTTTACGCGGCTCGTAAAGGCTTGGCACCGGTAGTAGCGTGTGTTGACTGTGGTTTCATATTTCGATGTCCTGATTCAAATACACCTTACTCACTTGTGCGTACGTGCAAAAATGGTGTTGAGACACGCTGGTTTGTCTCAAGCACATCAGGAAGACGAATTAAA
>CATMPJ010000011.1 GCA_950073265.1 uncultured bacterium
GCCGCGCGAAGTAGGTAAGGTTTGTCTGGTTAAGACAATTTGCACGAGTCTGTGCAGGGTCTTTTCGTCCCAGACAAACAAAACGTTGTATCAATAGATACAACACATCACACAGGCCGCGGGGGTACCCGCGGCCGACACTCAAAAATATGTACAGCGGTGTACAGCGTTCCCTATGGGAACGAAGGGTGTATGGTGGATGCCTTGGCTAAGAAAAGCGATGAAGGACGTGTTATGGCTGCGATAAGTTTCGGTGAGGTGCCAAATAACCTTTGACCCGGAAATGTCCGAATGGGGAAACCCCACTGTCATCGGCAGTGACCTTTGTATGAAGGAGCGAACGCAGGGAAGTGAAACATCTCAGTACCTGTAGGAATAGAAAGCAATATACGGAAATTTCTTTTTGAGCGGATGCTTTGCATCTCGCTCAGCAATGAGCGGTGGTGCTTAGCGCCATTACGCTCAAGAAGAAGTTTCTTGCGATTCCCTGAGTAGCGGCGAGCGAAACGGGAACAGCCCAAACCATACATATTTATATGTATGGGGTTGTAGGGCAAAGTCTGCATTTAGTTGCGACAAGTTACAAAACAGATATATAGGAAAACGCGTTGGGAAGCGCGACCCCAGAAGGTAATAGTCCTGTATTCGAAATGTATCTGACTTGTTTGGCTTTGTTCCTGAGTAGTCCGAGACACGAATAGCTTGGATGAATCTGCCAGAACTAACTGGTAAGGCTAAATATTTTCTTAGACCGATAGTGAACTAGTACCGTGAGGGAAAGGTGAAAAGAACCCCGGAGAGGGGAGTGAAATAGATCTGAAACCATACATCTACAAGGAGTCGGAGCCTTTCGGGGCGACGGCGTGCCTATTGAAGAATGAGCCGGCGAGTGTACCTTTATTCCAGTCTAAGTGGCAAACCCACGGAGGCACAGTGAAAGCGAGCATTAATAGTGCGACATATATGGGGTAGGGGTACGACCCGAAGCGGGATGAGCTTGCCATGAGCAGGGTGAAGCGACTGTAATAGGTCGTGGAGGCCCGAACCGGTTGGCCGTACAAAACCATCGGATGACTTGTGGTAAGGAGTGAAAAGCTTATCGAATTCCGTAATAGCTGGTTCTCTCCGAAACAGCTTTAGGGTTGGCGTCGCGTGTTCCCACTGGGGGTAGAGCACTGGAAAAGAAGAATAGGGGGAAACCTCGTCTTCTTTATCAAACTCCGAATACCAGTTGGTTATAGCGCGGCAGTTAGACTGTGGGCGAGAAGGTCCATTGGTCAAAAGGGAAACAGCCCAGATCGCCAGTTAAGGTCCCTAAATTCATGCTCAGTGCAACTTGAGGAGGTGAGGATTCACAAACAGCCAGGAGGTTGGCTTAGAAGCAGCCATCCTTTAAAGATAGCGTAACAGCTCACTGGTCGAGAGTCCTTGCGCCGAAGATGATCGGGGCTCAAGCATGATACCGAAACTGCGGATTCACACCTTTGGTGTGAGTGGTAGGAGAGCGTTCTGTTCTGCGATGAATGCGAGGCGAGAGCCGAGTTGGAGCGTACAGAAGTGAGAATGCCGGCACAAGTAACCGCAAGGCAGGTGAGAACCCTGCCCGCCGAAATACCAAGGTTTCCTTCGCGATGGTGATCAGCGAAGGGTTAGTCGGTCCTAAGGGAATCCCGAACGGGGGACCCGATGGAGAGCAGGTTAATATTCCTGCACACTGCTACGTTTCTATGGGGGGACGGAGCGTTGTACTTACAGCCTCTTATTGGATTGGGGTTGGAGCTATGAGCATGTTACTTAGGCAAATCCGGGTAACAATAGTGCGAGTAGAGTCTAAAGGTGCGGCTACGGCCAAGCCGATTGTAAGGAGCACGCTTCCAAGAAAAACCTCGTTTGGGTTAAGCGTAGTGGTTCCGTACCGCAAACCGACACAGGTGGTAGAGTCGAGAAGACTAAGGCGAACGAGTGAGAGGTCCTCAAGGAACTCGGCAAAAAAGCGGCCGTAACTTCGGGATAAGGCCTGCCCTCACATCTTCGGGTGTGTAGGGCCGCAGCGAAAGATTTCCTGCCGACTGTTTAACAAAAACACAGCTCTCTGCGAAGACGATAAGTCCATGTATAGAGGGTGACGCCTGACCTATGCCGGAAGGTTAAATACGGGGGGTGCTATGACTTTTAGTTGTAGTGCTGGACTGTATAAGCCCCGGTAAATGTCAGCGATAACTATAATCGTTCTAAGGTCGAGTACGCGATCCAATAAATCGTGCACTCGACGGATTGGAACGGTTGTAGGTTAAGCAGCCCAGCCATAGTTACCTTGCAACTCAGAAATGAGTCGCATAATCCAAACCAAATCAACAAGAGACCAACGTTTGGCACCGCAGCATGCAGCTTGTCTGTGATGGTGGTGAAGATAGAGTCCAATTGTGAAATGTCTCCAGACTTGTCTGGAGGAGAAGGAAAAATTGAGCGTATTTCCTTGTCGGGTAAGTTCCGACGTGCACGAATGGCGTAACGAGTGGGAAACTGTCTCGAGGACCTGCTCGGTGAAAATACAATCCCGGTAAAGATGCCGGGTACCTGCAGTTAGACGAAAAGACCCCAGGAGCTTTACTGTAGCTTCATATTGGGGCTGTTGAATTAATGCGTAGCATAGGAAGGAGACTTTGAAGCGGGCTTTCGGGTACCGTGGAGTCGCCAGTGAAATACTTCCCTTTATTTTGGCAGTCTCTAACCCGCGTGGGCAAAACCCCGTGGAGACAGTGTGTGGCAGGCAGTTTTAGTGGGGCGCTACCCTCCCAAAAAGTAACGGAGGGGTCTCAAGGTTGGTTAGTCGCGAATGGAAACCGTGACGATAGTGTAATGGCATAAACCAGCTTGACTGTAAGAAGTAGATTTCGAACAGATACGAAAGTAGAGCATAGTGAACCGATGGTACGCGTTAGATGCGGCCGGAGATTACCCGATAAAAGTTACCCTGGGGATAACAGGCTAGTCGTGCCCAAGCGCCCATAGCGACGGCACGGTTCGGCACCTCGATGTCGGCTCATCTCATCCTGGGGCTGAAGCCGGTCCCAAGGGTTTGGCTGTTCGCCAATTAAAAAGATACGCGAGCTGGGTTTAGACCGTCGTGAGACAGGTTGGTCTCCTATCTACTGCAGGCGTCGATACTTGACGAGAGTTGTCCCTAGTACGAGAGGACCGGGATGAACGAACCTCTGGTCTATCGGCTGTCACGCCAGTGGCACTGCCGAGTAGCTATGTTCGGACGGGATAACCGCTGAAAGCATCTAAGCGGGAAGCCTCCTCGAAGATAAGGTATCATTATAAGTCTCCTGAGAGATGATCAGGTTGATAGGCACTAGGTGTACGCACAGCAATGTGTTTAGCCGAGGTGTACTAATTGGACGAATGTTTCTCATAGGGAACGTTGTACATCGCCCAGATGTTTTATATCTGAGCGCTACATATTTTTTGAGTAGCAATTACCTACATAATTCTAGATTGTAAGGAAGGACTCACTGGAGTATGGATTCACGAGAGAGCTATTCACGCTCATCGCCATATTTTTCAAAGACCTTTCATGTTTGCACGAACCGATGATTCTTTCCCGAAACTTACGGTCCGTGTCACGCGTCGCCGCGCGACCAGGCGATGGGGACCTGCCCCCAACCGCGACGCGTGGGCGTGCGCCTGCAGCTACTTTTGTTTTCACCGAGGGTCGCAACTTTCGGTAAATGCATGAGGATGCTGCAGGCGCCGCTTCCAATCCAACAGTTCTTTTTTGAAAATGGTGTGAACTAAAAGTACAAAGTTCACTCTTCCTTACAGTCTAGAATAAAACGTCAATTACTTATATTCTGCAAACAGGTGGAGCCCACCACTCCACCCTCTGGCCACGGCGGTTGCTACGCGCAACCCCGCACCAGACGGCAACCGTCGTGGCCATTGTTCTTCTATCGGCGATTAAGGTAATCGCCACCTGTTTGTAGGATGTAAGTAATACTGAATATGCAAGTCAATCAACGTGAGTTGATTGAAAGTAATAAGTTGGTGCGTCAGGGGAAGGGGTACACCCGTTCTCATTCCGAACACGGAAGTTAAGCCTTCCACCACCGAAAATACTGCGCCGTCAAGCGTGGCAACATAGGTAGGCGCCAACTTATTGCTTTCAATACTCCAAAGAAAAAAGCCGCCGTAAAAGCGGCTTTTTTCTTTGGATGCTTTCAGCGCAGTAGTTAGTTGGCTCGCCAACTTCACCACAAGGGCATTTCCGAATTTATAGTCACTATGTTCCTTAAATTCTAGGTCATTGCTTTCAATACTCCTAAAGAAAATACCCATCGTAAAGATGGGTATTTTCTTTAGGATATGTATGGAGCAATAATTGGCGGGGGGAGGCGCCTCCCAGCTCGCTGCAGTCGGATTCTCCCTCGGTAGGTCGAATCCGGCTAAGCGCCTGGATAGATTCGCAATAGTCAGAAGCTTCGCCTCTTCCTTTACTCATTCAACTTATTGCGTTGTTACCTTAGAACTCTGATTCTTGTTATACTGCTTGCTATGCGAAAAATGATTACCCACCCCGGAGCTGATGAATTGGTCTACGAGATCCGTGAGATTGTTGAAGTAGCCAATCAGATTGAGAAATTAGGACAGGAAATCACTTGGGAAAATATCGGTGACCCGATTAACAAAGGGGAGACCATACCCGATTGGATTAAGGGGCATGTCGCCGATGCACTTAAAGAAGACGCAACTTATGCTTACTCACCAACCAAGGGTCTGTTGGCGACACGTGAGTATATTGCTAGGGAGCGCAATCTGGAGAACGGTATTCAAATTACGGCTGACGATATTCTATTTTTTAATGGCCTTGGTGATGCAATTTCAAAAATTTATCGTAGTCTCCATCCAGAAGCGCGAGTGATAGGTCCTAATCCAGCGTACCCAACACACTCGTCAGCTGAGGCAGCGCACGCGAGAGGGAAGCATCTGACATATCCACTCGATCCACACAGTAATTGGCAGCCAGACTTGGCAAAGATGGAAGAGGTGATTATTGAGTATCCCGAAATCTCTGGAATTTTGCTAGTGAATCCCGACAATCCCACCGGTATTGTGTATTCAGATGAAAACATGAAGGGGATTGTAGCGCTAGCGAAAAAGTACAACCTCTTTATTATTTCTGACGAGATATACTCGAACCTGGTTTTTGATGGGGTGGAGTATAAGAAATTGGCTCAATATATCGATGATGTGTCAGCGATTGCTATGCGTGGCGTATCCAAAGAATTTCCTTGGCCGGGTGGACGCTGTGGTTGGATAGAATTCTACAACCGAGATAAAGACCCTGACTTCAACAAATACTGCAAGTCACTGATTGACGCGAAGATGTTGGAAGTGTGTTCAACCACTCTCCCGCAGCGCTTGATTCCGACGATCATGCAAGATGAACGTTATTTCGCTTTTCTGCGGCAGCGCACCGCAGCTTACCAAAGTCGCGCTCAGCGAGCAGCGGCTATCCTGAGTGACGTACCAGAAATATCTGTGCAAATCCCGCAGGGCGCCTTTTACATGACCGCAGTTTTTAATGATGCTGTGTTAAATAACAAGCAAACATTACCCATTCAAAACAAAGCCGTTTCAGAATTGATTGAAGGTCTCGTCGACAAAGATATAAGCCTTGATAAACGTTTCATTTATTACTTGCTCGGTGCCACCGGTATTTGTGTCGTGCCTCTGCAATCTGGATTTAATTCCACCTATAATGGTTTTCGTTTCACCTTACTTGAACCGAATGAAGAGAAATTTGACCAAACCATACAAAAAATCAAAGAGGCATTACAGCTATATCTACAGTCACATGTTGCCTGATGTTCAGGTATTGTGGGAATTTTTATCCACGATGCGTAGAGCAGCAAACAACTCATTAGCGGTACAATAAAAGTATTAAAAGACAACCTTTTTATCTATGTCACGCTTCACCTCTTTAGTAATAGCTATGCTGTTATTACTGAACCTAACTCCAACATCATTTGCTCAAGAAAGTTCTTCAGCGGGAGATCAATCTTCGGAAGATACGTTTTTTTGTACCGAAGGACTTTCACTTGAAGACATTGCTCTTACTATCAATGATGGACAAGAAGAAGTGCGGCCACAAGAAACGATTACTTTTTCAGGGGTGATTGATAACCAAACTAATCTAGCTATAGTAAACGCTGAATTACGTGCTCGAGTTTGGCGTGAAGGAGATGGTGGTGCGCGGGATATGGTAGATACATATATTGTAGACTCAAAAGTCACACTGCCAGCCACGCAACAATATAGTTTTTCTGATGAATGGTACATTCCAGCCAATGTGGCTGCAGGCAAATACGTTATAGAGTACGGACTAGCTTTGTTGGGTGATGCTGAGGCTGTAACTAAGAATTCCCCGGAATTCACAATTGTCTCAGAGAATCAACCGGTTACATTTTTAACTCAAGAAACCCAAGTCAACGGTATTCCGTACAGTGTGGAGGAAGGAAGCTTGGTAGTGAGTAATAAGGACATCACCTTAAAAACAGTTATTAATAATCCGACAGACGAAGACGTCTCTGTTCCATTGCAGTGGAATATTTATGCGGGGGATAGTGCCAATAAAGAAAGACGTCTATACACTAGTACTAGTGTAGTTACTGTGCCAGCAAATAGTCAACAAGAAGTGAGTTACTCTTTTGAGAACCTGAGTGAAGGTAGTCTTTTTGCTACGGCTTTGATGGATCATAAAAGTACCAAATCTTTTTTGAACATTTCTATTATTCCAGATGATACGTATCCTCGTTTGCTATTCGCGGGTCTAGCGCCATTTCCCCTAAGTGAGAGAGAAGAAAACCAACTTTCTTACTGTGTTGCCATTGGAGGTGGGAATAATACTGCCAATCCATATAATCTTAGTTTAGAGGTGGTGGATTCATCTTCGGAACAGCTCGTAAGCAGCCTTGTGGTAGATCCGACTGAGCCAGTGAATTTAAATTTCACTTCAAACAATCTAAATACGGTTCTTCTAAAGGTGGCAGTGCTTCGCGAAGGAGTGCCGGTAGGTCAGACTGAAGTTGTCTATGATTGTAATGACATAAATCCAGCTACTTGTTTCTCTGAAGGGTCGGCGCAGGGTGGTTGGTGGAGATTGCTTATTGCTCTTCCGGTGCTGATTACTGTAGGTGTAGTAGTACTAGTAACCGGTTTGATTGTATGGCTGATACGACGTCGAAAACAAAAAAATCCAAAGGATAAGTCTTCTCGTGGCAAAGGCGGATTGCTGTCCTTGATTGCACTTGCTGTTTTGGGTACGGGACTAATCTTGCCGACGCACGCGGAAGCGAAAAGCGTTTCCTGGAGTGGAACAGTTCCACACCAGTACCAGCTATTCTGGAAGCCGGCCAATCAGAGTAATATGGAAACTTATAATATAAGCAATACTGTTACTTACTCAGCCACCCTTAGAAATCTTAGCGATGGGAGAACCATGAACGATGGAGCTACGGTTAAGGTAGGAGATCAGATACAAGTGGTGGTCGCTCCGCTCACTCGAAATGACATTAAGTGGTCGCCAGGAGGTGCCGGAACGCCATATGACGATATTTACTTACCTAATATTCAAAGAAACGGCTATGTCGGCGTCACGTCTGCTGCTCCAACCAACTCCTGCACTCCTGAAAATATTTCTCTCATAACAAGACCACTGAATGTCGGACCAATTTCTTGGTTTGGTTATGGGGATAACGGTATTTCCGGCTATCCTGTGAGTTCAGGTACGAATTATACCGGTCTTGGTTATACTTTCAGTCCAACAGCGGTAAATCCTCCCAGTACTAGTGTCAGTGCTACCGGAGCGAATTGTTCAGGAACTATTTGTACGGTTACGTCCCCAGGCTCGGTAGCTGTGCAAGTCAATTTTGCTGAGACTGATCTAGCGATATATGCGCGAAGTGCTTCTTCCGAAACCCCTAGTGTATGTAGTGACCCAGATCCCGAAGGGTATCCAATTTTTGGATGGTATGCGCCAGCAATTCACCCTATTCCAGCTCAATCGATAAGCTTTACCTTACAAAGCTCAGAACCGGTTCCGCAGCCAGCTATAGATTTAAAGGTAAACGGTAGTGATGGTCCAGTAACTATCCTCGATACCGATACTGCTCAACTGAGCTGGACTTCAAACGGGGTGAGTACTTGTAATTTATACGGTGCTGGGTTATCAGGCGGTACTGTGGTTACTTCAGGAAATACTAGTGTACCCGGATCAATGATTACTAACTCCCCCGAAACGTACGTACTCAGCTGTGAAGGTCTTACCGATGCTGTCGTGGTAAATGTGACTGATACAAACCAACCACCAAACGCACCAACCATCACTGGACCAACCAATGCTGAAACGAGTCAGAGTAATGCCTTTGGCTTCAGGGCTACGGATCCAGATGGAGATCAAGTAGTCTATGATATTGATTGGACGAACAATAACGTAACGGACGTCACTTCTGCCTTTGTTAACTCTGGAACAGCGATTACAGGCTATCGAAGCTGGTCTACTGCAGGGACGTATACCTTTAGAGCGAGAGCTAGAGATACATCGGGAGCAGCTTCGTCCTGGACCCAACACACCATCACCATCACGCAGTCAGCCCCGCCAACCGCCACCATCGAAGCGTCAGTGAACAACGGATCATGGAGTAGCAGCAACGTCACTATCGGAGCCCAGGATGATGTGCGAATCCGCTGGTCATCAGCCAATGCTTCATCGTGTAGTGCGGCATCTGGTTCTGGTTTCTCTGCCAGTGGCACTTCCGGAACAGACAATAGCGTTAACGAACCAGCGGCTGGAAACAACGAGACCTTCAGCGTCAACTGTGGTGGAGCCACTGCGAGTCTCACGGTCACCTCAGAACTCGCCGACCTTTCAATCGCTGCCTGGGTCCTCGACGTCGACCAAAACTCATTTAACGGCACGACGTATGGTAACGGTACCGTCCGCTTCACGCACTCAAACGTCACCAGCCGCAGTGCCGTACCGGCTACCACCGCCACGCTCAGCTATGGCAGTAACCCAACCGTCAACACACCCGGTCTCTCTGGCGGACAAGAGTACGGTGGGCAACTATCGATTCCAATATCAAACATCAATCTTGGTACCTTCTCCGCTAACCTCACGGTCAACCAACCACAGTCAGTGAATGAAAAGACTCGTTCTAATAACACTGTCACCGTCACCGGGGCTGTACCACCACCAAACCCGGGTCTCTTCATCCGCGCTGACCGCATCCAGGTTCGACCGGGTGACACGGTTGAGCTCACCTGGGGGGCTGCCAATCCGTACCCAATGAACTGTCGCGTGCAAGGACCGGGGGTAGACGAAACCAGCACCAACACCATCCCAGCCGGTACCGCTGATCCAGCTATCAGCGCCAAGAGTGAGTACACCATCACGTGTACCCATCCAGCCGCTACCGCACCATTTAGTGCCAGTGTCGTCGTTGAGACGATTGGAGTGCTGGAGGAGGTGTAGGGGAGTGTGTACACTTCAAACAAAGCGGCGGCACTTCGGACCACCGCTTTGTTTGCTACAATAGTGCTATGAGTATCAAACGGCCGTGGGCCTTTTGGCGACGAGTGCAATATGGGACAGTGTTTCTGTTAGTCTTTTTTTTGCTTGGCGGTGGCTTGTTTGCACTTCTGTATGAAGAGAATGTAACTTGTTTTGATAATCTACAAAACGGTTCAGAGGAAGGGGTCGACTGCGGCGGTGTCTGCGTCCGCATTTGTGCTGCAACAGTTTTACCACCAAAAGTGGTATGGACAGAAAGTTTTGAAATCAATGAAGGGCAATACAATGCAGTGGCCTACATTGAAAATAGCAATAATGTTGCAGCAACTGAACAGCTGCGTTACACCTTTGTCTTAGAAAATAATGGAGCGGTAGTGGCACAGCGTAGTGGAGAGACGGTATTTCCTCCGGCCGGGGTATATCCAATTTTTGAAGGTAGAATTTCAACCGATGGTCAGCGAGTTACGAACACGCGCATTGTTATCGAGCCGGTTGATGTGTGGCAACCGGCAGTTTTAGGACCAGAACAATTTACCGTTAGTAATATTGTTTTATCTGGAGCTGACCTCCGACCTCGTCTTGAGGCAAGAATAGATAATACCGCACTGAGTGAAGCTGGGGATGTTGAGATAGTCACAACACTATTCAATGCAGCCGGTCAACCCCTGACCGCTTCACAAACATTTGTTGAGGCTTTGCCTGGGCGGAGCTCAAAAGACATTGTGTTTACTTGGCCGCAACCAATCACGAAAACGATCCGTAGCTGTTCAATTCCTTCTGATGTGGTCTTGGGTATCGACCTTTCAGGTAGTATGAACAATGATAGTGATACACCACCACAACCACTAACTGATGCAAAAAATGCAGCCGCTGCCTTCGTTACACGACTGTCGTCACAGGATCAAGTTGGTGTTGTCACGTTTGCTACGAGCGCCGAGACACCAGTTACTCTAACTAGAAATATCACCTCAGCAGTGGCAGTGATTGAAGCACTTACTATAACTCCTGAGGCAGAAGTTGGTTACACTAACACTGGTGCAGCTATAGAAAGCATTACAGGTGAGATAAATTCCACCAGACACAATGCCGATGCGCGAAAAGCTGTAGTGCTGCTGACGGATGGGCTGCCAACCAGTCAGACTGAAGATGAAACAATGTTGCTGGAGAGCGTAATCCAAAAAGCAAAAGCATTAGAACTATCAGGAGCAGAACTGTTTGTTATTGGATTAGGCAATAACGTTGACCGAGATTTTGTTAGTAGTTTAGTCACTAAATCTCAAAACGTTTATTTTGCACCAAATAGCAGTGACTTAAATGGTATCTATGAACAAATTACGGCGGCCCTTTGTGAATCTGGAGCGACGCGAATTGATGTTATTCCGAAAACAAAAACAAATTTTACACCGCTGCAATAGATTGATTGTATATGGCGCTGAAAAGTGTCACATCTGATTAAGATTGGGTACAATGTACGCATGGGTCAAATTAAGACACTATTTCAAGGCTTTCGGTGGAGTATCTTTTTGCCAGTCATCGGACTTTCATTTCTTGGATTGGTAACAATGTATTCTCACGTGGGGGAGAATCTTTTCTTTAATCGACAGTTACTCTGGCTCGGGGTTGCGACCTCGGCTCTCTTGCTTGCGGTTATTCCAGATTATCGTTTTTTAAGAACAGGTAACACAGCATTCATAATATTTATCGTAACAGTATGTTTACTCATTTTGGTGCTATTTGTTGGTGAGGTTACGCTGGGAGCGCAAAGTCGTTTCAACTTTGGTTTTTTCTCATTCCAACCTTCTGACCCAGCTAAATTGGCATTAATAATATTATTAGCAAAGTACTTTGCTAAACGACATGAAGAGATTGGTGATTTTAGGCACATATTAATTTCAGGTTTGTACGCCTTGACAATCTTTGGTTTGGTATTTATTCAACCCGACTTTGGATCTGCCGCCATTTTATTTTTAGTGTGGCTAGGCATGGTACTCGTGTCTGGAATTCGTTTTCGACACTTGGCCACCGTATTTTTCATCGGCGTCGTAGCCTTCACGGTGATGTGGCAGTTTATTTTTTTAGACTATCAGAAAGAACGTATTATGACGTTTGTTAATCCGCTCTCAGATATTCAAGGGTCGGGCTACAATGCCTATCAATCTACTGTTGCTATCGGCTCTGGTGGATTAATGGGTAAAGGTGTCGGGTATGGTACACAATCCAAGCTGCTTTTTCTGCCCGAGTATGAAACCGACTTTATCTTTGCCGCCTATGCTGAAGAATGGGGTCTATCGGGTGTGTTGATACTGTTTGCGTTATTTGGGTTTCTGGTCTACCAACTCCTTAAATCATCGGTACATGCAGCGAGTAACTTTGAACGCTTGTTTGCTGCCGGTGTGACAATTTTATTGGTAGCACACTTCTTTATTCACGTGGGTATGAATATTGGTTTATTGCCGGTAACAGGAACCACGATTCCGTTTTTAAGTTATGGTGGATCGCACCTACTTACTGAATTTATTGCGGTTGGGATGGTTATGGGAATGCGCCGTTACGCTTCTTCTTCTGCATCAAATGTAGAAATAGACGTCCCGGAGTAAAGAGAAAGGGTCTCGGTTAACATGCGTTCAATCGTAAAGCGTGACAAGACAGTTTCGTGCAGATTTCTGGCGAGTCGATGTCTCATTCCGTTATCTCGTATGAGCATTTGTGTAGCTGCCATGAAAGAATTTGAATTTGCTTTAACCAATAAGCCATCTTCTCCAGTGCGAATGATATCAGCAATTCCCGGAAGTTCTGTGGCAACAACCGGTAATGATGCATGGCCAGCTTCTAGAAGCGCGTACGGCAATCCTTCCTTTAGGGAAGGCAAAATGAAAATATCAAATAAAGAGATGTATTTTTGTGCTTCTTCAACATACCCCAAAAAATGTACTCGCTCACTGATATCTAATTTGGTAGCAAGCTTTTTTAACATCATCTCTTCCTCACCTGTGCCGATAATTACTGTATGCACTTGATTAGGTAAAGACGCCGAGACATGTAGTAGTAAAGACCAGTTTTTATTTGGATGCAGCTCACCGACACCGCCAATAATAAAAGTGTTAGTAGATAAGTGAGGTAATAATTTCTTGCGAGCTTCAAGTTTAGAGAGGGTGCTAAAAGTTGGGATGGCATTTGGAATGTAGTGGATTTTTGAGTCGTCGGCTGTTTTATTCTTTAAAATAGTCGTGTCGTGGCTAGTTATGGTGATTATTTCGTCAGCTAATTGAACTGTCAGCTTCGTCAGATATGAAATAACTCGCAGTTGCCAGGTTGGTCGCCAAGTCTCTTCTTCTGGCAATCCGTGTACGGTAAATATGATCCGCTTTACACCTGCCAGTCTTCCAGCTAACGCTCCTATACCAGCCGCCTTTGAACTCGAAACATGAAGCACATCAGGAGATTCTTTTTTTAGAATTCGGTATATTTCAAAACACGCAAGCAGATCTCGTACTAAGGAAACATTACGCATAAAATTGCGCACGAGTATGGTACGAATATTTTGACTTTGAAGCTTTTCTACTAGTAAACCTGTGGTGGCACCGGCTACGCCGGTGCCACCACAGGCCACTACAACGGTATGACCCGCACCTACCGCACCACGCGCCAGTTCGTACACATATTTTTGTGCTCCGCCATAGTTGCTCTTGGTAATGAGATAGATTATTTTCACCGTATCTCAAGCATACGAAATATACCTATTGCCGTCTAGCATGGTTGCGCTACAAGTAAAGTCAGGTAGGATATGAGGCATATTTAAGGCTATGGGGGAAAGACCTAGAGAATTACTAACGTTAATACTCGGTGATATTATTGTATTCAATGTATCGCTTTTATTGACGCTGACTTTACGCTATCTTGCGCTCCCTGACTTAGAGCGATTGGTAGCACACGTCGGACCTTTTCTTACGTTCAGCGCTGTGTGGTTACTGGTGTTTTTCATACTTGGTTTGTACGACAAACATACAAGCCTATTAAAACGCCTTTTACTTAGTCGTATTCTGTATGCCCAGAGTATAAACGTGGTCTTAGCTGGTGTGTTGTTTTTCATAATTCCATTTGGTATTGCACCGAAGACTAATCTCGTTATTTATCTATTAATCTCAATTGCATTGCTAACATGGTGGCGGTTACGAATAGTTCCGGCACTATCGCCAGCTCGGAGACATAAGGCAATACTGTTTGCGAGTGGACCCGAGGCGATTGAGCTTGTTGATGAAATAAATAATAACGATCGGTACAGTTATTATTTCATTCGACTGATCGATAAAGACTCATTGGAAAGTACTGAAGATGCGGAAGCGAAAATACTTACCCTCATGGAGCGCGAGAAGGTTGAAGTTATTGTGGCAGACGTGAAAGAGGAAACACTACAAGCATTTCTACCCATACTTTTTGATTTATCATTCTTGCGTTTTTCTTGTGTGTACCTCGATTTCAATCGTTTGTACCAAGAGACATTTGATCGTGTGCCCGTACGGATGATTAATTATGAATGGTTTATCAGTAACATATCGCAGACCAAAACAGTTGTATACGATACCTGCAAACGACTCTTCGATGTTGTCGGTGCGTTATTTTTGTTAATACCTTCAGCAATCTTGATGCCAATAGTTGCGCTGGCAATAAAAATTGAAGACAGAGGTCCGCTACTGTATACGACGATTAGAGTGGGTCAGTATAATCAGCCAATAACTATTTATAAATTACGCACCAAGAACGGTGTAGATTCGGGTGCAGCTGCGTTGCAGAGTACGCTGGTGGACACAAAAGTAGGGACTTTCTTACGCAAAACAAGAATTGATGAATTGCCTCAGCTTATTAACGTACTAAAAGGAGATCTCTCATTCATTGGGCCAAGACCAGAAATCCCCGAGCTAGTCTCTGCTTACGCCAATGAAATTCCGTATTACAACACCAGACATTTGCTCAAACCCGGTTTATCTGGTTGGGCACAAATCAATAATTTTGATGTGCCTCGTGGTGGTGTGGACGTACCACGCACCATAGAAAAATTATCCTATGATTTGTTTTACTTACAGCGTCGATCACTCCTGCTTGATTTACACATAGCTCTCAAAACAATGGCTGCAATTATAATGCGAACTGGCTCATAGTTTTCTGTAACTCAAGAATAGTTTTACGCTATACTAGGCAATATGAGCAAACAAGAGACATATCTGGTTACTGGTGGGGCAGGCTTTATTGGTACCAACCTCGTACATTCATTGGTGCAAAATGGTAAAAAAGTAATCGTCGTAGATGATCTATCGGCAGGTGATGCAGAAAGATTACCAAAGGAGATTACTTTTCATAAACTTGATGTTCGAGATACCTCAGCACTTACGGAGTCGTGTCAGGATGTTGACGTGATTGTGCATCTAGCAGCAATTCCGAGTGTCCCAGTCTCGATTGAAAAGCCACAAGAAACAAGCGCAGTCAATGTTGATGGAACGATTAGTGTACTAGAAGCAGCAAAAAACACCGGTGTGAGACGTGTAGTGTTTGCCGCTTCGGCGGCATATTACGGCAATCACCAGACCCTGCCGTTAAAGGAAGATCTCTCTCCATGTCCTGAGACACCGTATGCACTACAAAAATACTTTGGTGAACAATTGATGAAGCTATGGTCCGAGCTCTACAATATTGAAACGGTTTCCTTACGATTTTTTAATGTCTATGGTCCATATATGGATCCTGACGGCGCCTATGCTTCAATTATTGGACGCTTCTTAAGGCTCACTAAAACAAATCAGCCCCTAGCGGTGGTTGGTGATGGTTCACAGACTAGAGATTTCGTACATGTAAGTGATGTTGTAACGGCTATTTGTCAGGCCGCTGAAGCAAAATCAATTGGGAAAGGAGAGATATTTAACGTTGGTACAGGAATCGAAACTAGTGTTCTATCGATAGCAAAATTATTTGGCGGAGAAATCACATATCTGCCAGCTCGTATTGAGGTGGGGCGGTCGTGTGCGAATATCGAAAAAGCAAAGAAAGAACTAAACTGGGAGCCAAGGGTTGAAATTGCTGAAGGTTTGACAGAGTTAATTGAAAACTAAGTATACTGCGGTATACTGCCGTGACTATGATCGTGGACGGCAATGCCATTGCAAAAAAAATATATTCAGAACTTACTGCGGTAATAGCAGCTTTGCCGGTGCAACCCAGAATGGCTATTGTTACGTGTGCACCAAACTTTGAAACCACTAAGTACTTGGAGCTTAAACGAAAAAAAGCTTCACAGGTTGGCATTGCGTTAACAATTATAGAAATACCAGCTTCTGCGCAGACAGAAGATTTTGTTGCTTCTATAGATGCGGTCTCTAAAGACGTGCACGGTATTGTGGTGCAGTTGCCATTACCTACACACATTGATAAAAATGTGGTCCTAAGTGCCATACCTGCAGATAAAGACCCGGACTGTTTAGGTGATGGGGTGTTACTAGCTCCGGTTGTGGGGGCGGTTGATGAGATATCGAATTGCTATAACGTAGTGTGGGAGAATAAAGTAGTGGCTATTGTAGGTTATGGGAGGCTTGTGGGGCAACCCGTCAATGAATACGCAAAAAAGAGGGGGGCGAAGGTGACGGTATTGACTGATGAATCGACTGACTTCAGCTCGACACTTAAAGAAGCGGATATTATTGTTTCTGGAGTCGGAAAACCAGGTCTAATCGAAGACACAGTAGTAAAACCAGAGGTTGTTTTATTTGACGCGGGCACGTCGGAGGATAGTGGAGAATTACGTGGGGACATCACTACTCAGGCAGCAGAGAAAGCGGCCTTGTATACCCCGGTGCCTGGAGGTATAGGTCCAATCACAGTCGCTATACTGCTACGCAATTTGGTAACACTCTCTCAAAAACACCAGTAGCTCCGTTTCTATAAGTATGCTTTAATGACCGATAATTATGGCTTCGTCCACAAACAAATCAGTAATATATATATTTCGAGCGCTACTCACTGTCGCTATTATTGGGTACTTGGGTTTTGCCGTGTACAACAATGCTACAAATGCAAATGCAGTAAAACCGTTTAAACTCGGTTTAGATCTAGCCGGTGGTTCTCACCTGGTTTACGAAGCTGATGCTTCAAATGTTCCAGCAGAAGACATTCCGGAGTTGATGAATGTGCTTAAAGATGTCATTGAACGAAGAGTAAATATTTTTGGAGTATCTGAACCAATTGTACAGGTTGAGAGTAGTAGTTTTGTTTCAGAAGAACCCCGGCAGCGACTCGTAGTTGAACTACCAGGAGTCACTGACGTGGCGCAGGCAATTAGTGAGATTGGTAAGACACCATTACTCGAGTTTAAATTGCTCGATTTGGAGCTCGCTAGCCAGCAGGACACCCTACGTTCGCTTCAGTCGCTAGCAACTAGTAGCGGTGCGCAGATAGGGGCAGTTAAGATAAATGGAGAAGAAATTTCTGAAGACGTAGATCCGTTTGTAGACACCGGATTGACTGGTCGCTATCTCAAATCTGCTAGCCTTGAGTTCGCTGGGGGACAGTCTGGGCAACTTGCTAATGAGCCGTTGGTGGCAGTACAGTTTTCCAATGAAGGCGCTGAACTTTTTGCCGACATTACACGCCAAAACGTGGGTCAGCAGCTAGGCATCTTCTTAGATGGTGAGTTACTCTCAGCCCCAGTCATCAACGAGCCGATTTTGGGCGGTACAGCAGTTATTTCAGGTGGATTCACTCCTGACGAGGCACGAGCACTTGCTCAGAACTTGAGCTTCGGTGCGCTGCCCTTACCAATAACGCTCGAAAGCACACAGACTATCGGTCCCAGTCTTGGTGCAGAAATCTTAGATAAGGGTATTACTGCAGGTACCTACGGTATTGCGATTGTTATTCTATTCATGATTGCGTGGTACCGCTTACCAGGCCTCGTAGCTGGTATTGCGTTAATCTCCTATGTCATCATCATGTTGGCAGCTTTTCAATATATTCCTGTTACCTTAACTGCAGCAGGGTTGGCTGGCTTTGTTATCTCGCTTGGTATGGCGGTTGACGCCAATGTGCTGGTATTTGAGCGCATGAAGGAAGAATTACAAGCAGGTAAGGGTACGCGCGAGGCAGCGCAAATTGGTTTTGCACGAGCCTGGAGCGCTATTCGTGACGGTAACGTTACGAGTATCCTTTCAGCGATTATTCTATTTTGGTTTGGCACCTCTTTAGTAAAAGGGTTTGCGCTCGTGTTCGGACTCGGTGTTGTGGTCTCAATGATTTCGGCATTGATTGTGACGCGCACGATTTTGATTGCGTTACCTGATCAAGATGTCAAACGCAGCAAAGTTGCTCGCTTTTTATACGGTAATGGCTTATCTCGCTAGTATGTTTTTCATTACTCACAAAAAATATTTTCTTGGTCTAGGTGCGGCTATTGTTCTCGCTTCGATTATCATATTAGTTACCCTTGGTCTACGTATCGGTATTGATTTTACCGGTGGTTCACTTTTAGAAGTTGCATACGAAACCGCCCCAGAGAAAGCAGATGTAGAAGAAGCCCTGGTGCCGTTTGACCTCGGTGGCACATCAGTCAGAGGATCACTCGATGAGACTGGGCGAGACGCATACTTTATTCGGACTCGTGATTTAAATGAGGCAGAACGCGAATCAATTTCCGCAGCAGTAGTGAGTCTCGGCACCGGTGGAGAAATAACTCGCTATACTTCGATTGGTCCGGTGATTGGTCAGGAATTGGCAGACAAGGCGATATATGCGATCGGGGGAGTAGTACTTATTATTGTCTTATATGTTGCTTTTGCATTTGCAGGCATCGGTACACCAGTGAGTTCTTGGATTTACGGTCTAACAACCATTGCTGTCTTGGCTCATGACGTGCTACTACCAACTGCCTTTATGGCATTGCTTGGTTACTTTGTAGGTGCAGAGGTTGATGTGTTATTCGTAATGGCTCTTCTGGCGGTGCTTGGTTATTCCGTTAATGACACAATCGTCATTTTTGACCGAGTGCGTGAAAATCTAAAAGCAAATCGTACTGAAAAGAAAGTCATTCGTCGTGTGCCAGGAGAACAAGATACCGAAGAAATTGAGTACACACTTACTGCCCCATATGATGAAATTGTTGGTTCTGCGGTCTCTCAAAGTATGGCTCGCTCAATCAATACGTCACTTACTACCATGTTGGCTCTCGCTGCTCTATATGTATTGGGTGGTAGTGTCACTCAAACCTTCAGCCTTATTCTTCTTGTCGGCGTTCTGGCGGGTACGTATTCATCAGTCTGTTTAGCAGCACCACTTGTCGTTGCATATAATAATTGGCAGCACAAGAAAGCTAAGGATTCAAAGTAATTGCATCCACGCTCATTTTTCCTTCATGATTATTGGCATAACCGGAACTGATGGTGCAGGTAAAGGGACTGTGGTGCAGTACTTAGTAGATAGAAAGGGCTACACACACTATTCGTCAAGGGATTTATTGCTTGCTGAAATGAAGCAACGAAACGTGCCAATCGATAGAAATCATATGCGTCTAGTCGCAAATGAGTTACGAGCAACACATGGAAACGATTTTATACCTAAACAGGCTTACTCAAAAATCAAGGCGTCAAAAGTGACGAATGCGGTTATTGAGTCTATACGCGCAATTGCCGAAGCTGAATATATTAAAGCGCAAGGAGGATTATTGATTGCGGTTGATGCAGATGTTACGGAGCGTTTCAGACGCGTGCAGGCGCGGCGTTCTGAATCAGATAAAGTTGATTTTCAAACATTTGTGAGACATGAAGAACTTGAGAAGAATGACCCTGATCCACACGGTATGCAGAAAGCAGCTGTAATAAAAATGGCAGATTTCGTCATTTATAATGATGGCACCATTGACGAGTTGCAACAGCAAGTTGATGATATTTTAGAACAGATACAATAAAAGAAGCGGGCCTTTGGCCCGCCGCTTTCTTACAAACCTAAGAAATTTTGGTGCCGATGAAGTCTTTTTCTGAAACGTAGTTACCCACTTCTGCCATATGTGCTCCATTGATGATGGCTACCTCAATACCGCTCTCATCAGCTTCTTTTGCTGCAATCGGGTCAAACGGGGAAGAGAGTCCCGGGTCCCATTCAGTTGGAATCAGAGCTCGAAAATCATCCCACGAAATAGTCTCAATCTTGGTTGCGTCAGGGTTCGTGCGTGGATCATCAGTGTAGACATAGTCAATATTCGATAGGTTGATTACTTTCTTTGCGCCCACGAGTTTAGCGATTTGGATTGCACGTAAATCGGTTGAAGAGCCTGGTCGGTATCCTGATGCGATAATTACCTTTTCGTCATGAGGCACGTCTTGCACGTCGTCAGGATTGGTCAGCATCACACGATATGCGGTATCTCGAAAAATGGTACGGAGTAAGTGGCCATTAAGACGAGTTGCGTGAATACCCATCCAATCAAGATCGTCATTAGTTAGCTCGGTCACTGCGGCTGCTGCGTCTTGATAATTACGCGCGGTCCTCCCGCCGCCAGCAATAATAATAAAACGACGACCAGTGGCCGTTTGTATATCTATAAATTTTTTGAGATTGGTAAGAAATGTCGTATCAATTTCGCCAGGAACAATAAGTGAACCGCCGACTGACATAATAATGGTTTCTTTCATTGGCATATCATTGTGCATTGTACGGTACCACTCGCACATCACAAAATGGTAGGATAGGGGATATAACATAACTGTATACATGTCTACACCTGAAGCACTTATTGCTGCAATTCGCGATCGCATTGCAGCCGGCCACGACACTAAAACTATCAAAGAAGAGACACTCGCTGCTGGCCACACCGAAGCGGTGTTTGAAGTTGCATATACTGCTGCAAAGAGTACGCCTGAAGATGAATTACCATCGGTTCTTTCAATCTGGAAAGCGGGCTATCAATATATGTGTCAAGAATGGAAATTTACACTCTGGCTTGCGCTTCCGTTACTTATAGTCGGCATTGCAGATTTGGTGGCTGAAGAACCAGCGACCAAACCACAGTACGTAATGATTGCAGGAATCATTAGCCTCTTGGGCAGTCTCGTGTACGCGTACCTGATGGTTATTTTACTCGGAAAGATAACAGGTGAGTCTGCTGTAGGTGATTATACTGCCGCCCGAACGTGGGCACGTGGTCACTGGGCACATCTGGTCTGGATATATATCTTAGTGTGTTTAGTCGTACTGGGTGGCTTTATGTTATTTATTATTCCGGGTTTAATTTTGAGTCTGGTGTTGTACTTTTCCTTCTATGCCTACGCAGTCAATGGCTACAGGGGTTTTGCCGCACTGCGAGAAAGTCGGCGAATGTTTAAGGGGCGTTTCTTTACCATCTTGGCAAAGATTGCGGGTCTAGGAATTTTAAATCTGATTGTATTCCTCGGTATTTTCGCCATTGGTATGGCGCTTATGCTCATCGTGGCGATGGTAGCACCCGCATTAGTATCAGTTGGTGTGCTCGGTATCGTGTTGCAATTGTTTGCCGGTGCACTAATGGTAATTACACTTCGGGCGGGATATCTCCTATACATTGCCGCCGCAAAGACCGCACGCGACGGATCGCAACGTACCTGGCCTTACAAAGTAGTAGCAGTACTCGGGTTTCTGTTTCCAGCGATACTGGCTGGAGTACTGTATGTCACTAAGGACATGACATTCTCAGAATTCAATTACGCACAATTTCCGGGGGAAATGGGCAGTCCACAATCTGAATTAGTAGAAATTGGTTTTGAAGCTAAGCTATTCAATGTCTCTAATAACAATTCGTATGAAGGATTGTGTGATTTTTTACAAGAACAAGGCCGTGATGTAACTGCATGCAATGCAAATAGCGGTGCCTGGGCAGCAACTATAGAAAGAGCAGACAAGCAGTGGTGTGTCGATAGTAGCGGGTACGCAAAAGAGCTTGTGCCACCGCTTGAAGAAAGGACAGAGTGTTTGCCACTATAGTGGAAAGTAGTAAAAACGGCCTGACAACTTTGTTGTCAGGCCGTTTTTACGCAAAATCATCTACATACAGCCATAATCTAGCCCAGTAAAGCGAGCTGGACGCAAGACTTGATTTTTATATCAATCTATGGTATACATATAGGGACTTCGCTCTTTTTACTGTTCCTTGACAGGAATCTATAGTTAGAGCGTTTCACCTCCAACCACAAAATTGAAAGGAATGCGCCATGAAGCGTATGACAACTTCCGCGTTGGCGATGTCCCTCGTGGCACTCGCTTCCGCAACCCCGGCTATGGCCCAAGAGGCTCCAGGAGTTCAGCCGTTCATCACGGCCGAACATTACATGGACAACATCAGCCTCGACAAGTTCCGCAGCAATCCGCGAAGCTACTTCCGTTCGGAAGCAGCCTTCAATCTGCTGCGTGACTATGTTGGTTCGGAAATCAATCAGGAACTCACCAGCGCCGAATTCATCGCTCTCTTGCGGAGCGATGAGTACGTGGTGGTGCGCGACTGCTCGATGAACGAATCGATCAATACGGGCGGGCTTTACTGGAATGGTCAGAGCTGGGAATTTTCCTGGTTCGTCCGTTCCTGTCGGGCCGGCGAGCAGATCATCCAATTCAAGCTGGGTAACCAGCGGATCGATCTCATTTCGCTCAACTGCCTCAACGCGGTCGAACCGAAGGTCACGGTGACCTTCGAATTCAATCGCCGAGTGCCGCCCGCAATCCCGCGCCGCCCGGTCGTTTCCATGACGACCACCATCACCTCGTCGCCCGACGACTATCGTGGTCAGCCGACCCTCTTGATGGGTGCGGCTGGTCCGCGGTACGCAGGCGGCGACTTGACTATCGATGTTCTGGGTACAGCGGGTGCGGGGTCGGTTTCGTCCGCTGCAGCGCAGTCTGGCGGCGGTAATTGCACCCCTTCCTGCCCGACGACCCCGGACCAATAAGGAGTCATCACCATGAACGTAATGAAATACATCTGCGGTATCATTACCGCAGTCGCCCTTGTGGCGGGGTCGGTAACTCCGGTTGCTGCCCAGGAGATGACGGTTTCGCCGCAAGAAGCAGCGATGACCGAAGCTTTCACCGCCCAGCTCGGTATGACGGAAGTCATCCCGAACTTCTATCTCGACCAGCAGCAGATGCGCGAGCTGAAGCAAACGCAATGCACTGGTGGCCCGCGCGGACTCTTCAACGAGTATCGTCAGCGCCTCGAGGACAAGGGTCGAGTGTGGTGTGGCCGCAAGGCGAACGCCGATCTGGATCGTTACTTCAAGGAAGGGGCCATTGGCTACCTCTTGATGGCTGGTCCGACGGGCCTGCGTCTGACGATCTACGATCAGGCCATCAACCTGAATCGCAACGTGAAGTGCATCGCGAACATTCCTTACTCGGGCGTGTTCACCCTGCAGTTCTCATGCGTCGATTCGCAGAGCGGCAAGCAGATCACCAGTCAGATCATCGGCCAGATTCTCGGCAACGCGATTCCGATGGTCGCCACGACGATGGTGTCGAATTTCACGGCACCGCGAGCTGGTAACACCAGCATCAACGTGACTGGCGAAACGCAATCTGGTGCGGCTTCTGTCGCTGGTGCAGTCTCTGAGGGCTCGCCGGTGACGGTCAACAACATCAACCAGAATGCCAACCAGAACGGCTATGTGCCCTGTGAAGGGACGGTCTGCTTCTAGCAGACTACGCCAACTATAGATTTCCCCGGCTGAGCTTAGGCTCGGTCGGGGGCATCGCCCCTTTGCGGCCCTTATTGTACTCGTACGGTAGGGGTTGCTTTTTTATATAAAGTGTGCTATAGTAAAAAAGTAGGGACCTTGGTAGTCCTTGATCGTTTCAATACAAACCTAACCTAAACAAAACACACAGAAGGAGGCGAAAGCCATGAAGCGCATTATTCTCACGATTTCGATCACGGGAGCCGCTCTCCTGGCTCTCGCAACTCCCGCTCTGGCGCAGCAATGCGTCACCGTGGAAATTCCTGCCGATACTCGCGCTTCGATTGTCGAAGCGATCAATGCGAATGGCGGTGGTGTAAACGGTGCGCGTAGCATCGTGCCTCGGTTTCGGGAAGCGAATGCCGGCAAGTCCGGTATCGACTTCAATTGCTCCGACGAAGCGTTCGCACGTGAACTCGCTAGCCTGACAGCCTCAGCTGCGGCACCGGTTTCGCAGGCTCCGCAGTCGGCAAGCGCAACGCCGCCGCCCTCGAATGGTG
>CATMPJ010000012.1 GCA_950073265.1 uncultured bacterium
CCGCGACTGATTTATACTAAGAACATTATGGTAATTACGTATCACGGTGGTCAGTGTTTTAAGGTTTCGTTTGGCGACACAACATTGGCTTTTAATCCAATTTCTAAAAAGTCTAAATTAACAGAGAGTAAGTTTGGATCAGATGTGGCCTTTATTTCACTCTGGCACCCAGACTTTAATGGGGTTGAACAAGTCACGCACGGTAACAAGGAACCGTTTCAAGTCGACGGTCCTGGTGAGTACGAGATTGGTACGGTGACCGCCAGAGGATTTGGCGTGCAGACTACCTACGATAAACAGGAAACGTTTAACACTATTTATCAAGTGCGATTGGAAGATATGAATATTGTCTTCTTGGGTGCGCTGAGTAGTCCAGATATTGACCCAAAGATTCTTGGTGAATTGGGTGATATTGATATTCTTTTTACACCGATTGGCGGTGGTGATGTCCTAGAAGTGCCACAAGCCAGCAAACTAGCAACCAAACTAGAGGCGAGAGTGATCGTTCCGATGCACTATGACGCTGCTGCTCTTAAGGCTTTTTTGAAAGAAGAAGGTTCCGAGAACATAAAGCCAGTTGATAAGCTTACTTTGAAGCGAAAAGATGTTAGCGGCTTGAGTGGAGAAGTAATGGTACTAAAGGGATAAAAGTATGATACGCCGGTGGATACAAGAATTGCGCCATAAACCAAAACCGGTGCGCGACAGGGTAGCGCTTAGTATTGCCGGTAGTGCCACGGCTTTTGTGTTTTTGGCTTGGTTGTATGTAACGCCAGGAAAACTTGGTGAAGTGGCAACAGAGGTGCGCGAGCAACCAGGCACTTTTTCACTGTTGTTTGATAGAGTGCGCGAGCAGACCGCTGCAGTGGTTGATGGTGTGAATGCCTTTAATAGAGATGCTGCTGAAAATAATGAAGAGATCATGGTGCCAACGTCTACCATGTCTCACACCTTAAATACTGCCGCTGCGACTTCAACCACCACGGCGAGCTCATCAATCCCAACCACAAACAACACAAGAGCCATCAGAATCGCCACCACTACCGCCAGCAGCACCGAGTAAATAGCAAGAATGCTCAGTGTTTTCATGCTATAATCTGCCCATTCATTATTGACACTTGAAACCTAGCAACTACTAGACTATGCCTAAGAAAACGACCGCCCCCGAAACACCAGCACCAAAGGAACAAATTGTCGCCCAAAGTATTACCGGCGAAATGGAGACCGCATACCTCGACTACGCCATGTCCGTGATCACCTCACGTGCGTTGCCTGATGTACGCGATGGACTCAAGCCAGTACACCGTCGCATTTTGTATTCCATGCGTCTCAACGGCTTAACTTCAAGTGCAAAATTCAAAAAATCAGCGACCGTAGTTGGTGACGTGCTTGGTAGTTTTCACCCGCACGGTGACTCAGCTGTGTATGAAGCGATGGTTAAGTTAGCGCAAGAATTTTCAACTCGTTATCCGCTCGTGATTGGGCAAGGTAACTTTGGTTCCATCGACGGTGACTCGGCTGCTGCCTATCGATACACCGAAGCAAAGATGTCGAAGTTGTCGGAGGAGCTATTGCGTGACTTGGAAAAAGACACCGTTGACTGGCGACCAAACTTCGACGGTACGAAGAAAGAGCCGGTAGTATTACCAGCAGCAGCGCCAAACCTACTTCTACTTGGTTCACTGGGTATTGCCGTTGGTATGGCGACGAACATTCCGCCGCACAACTTGCGCGAAGTAGCAAATGCCGTGTCACATCTGATTGATGATCCTAAAGCCACTACCGATGACCTCCTTGAGCACGTGAAGGGGCCCGATTTCCCAACTGGTGCGATTGCGTTTAACCAAAAAGATATTAAACATGCCTATGCCAACGGACGTGGTGGTGTGGTCGTACGCGGTGAGGCTGAGATTGTCGAAGATAAGCGTGGTGCGTTTTCAATTGTTATCACTTCGATTCCGTATCGAGTTAACAAAGCAGACTTGCAAGAAAAGATTGCCAATCTCGTACGAGAAAAGAAAATCGAAGGTATTCGAGAAATGCGCGACGAATCAACCAGTGACATCCGAGTGGTGATTGATTTAAAGACCGGTGCTCAACCACAGACGGTTCTCAACAAACTCTACAAACACACACAGCTCGAAGACACATTCCACTACAACATGGTGGCATTGGTAGAAGGAGTGCCCCAAACAGTTTCGCTCAAGACTATTCTTGAAGAATACGTAAAGCACCGCGAAGAAGTGATCCGCCGCCGTACGCAGTACGATTTAAATAAAGCGAAAGACCGTGAGCATATTTTGCTTGGTCTGAAGAAAGCGCTCGATCACATCGATAAAATCATCAAACTCATCCGTGCTGCTAAAGATGTGCCGACTGCACATGCTGCGTTGATGAAAGAATTTAAATTCTCAGCTATTCAAGCACAAGCGATTCTAGACATGCGTTTGCAGAAACTAGCAGGTCTAGAGCGAAAGAAGATCGAAGATGAATTAAAGGAAATCCAAAAACTCATCGGTGAGCTTGAAGCACTTTTGAAAAGTCGGGCCAAAATCATGAAAGTGGTGAAGACAGAACTCATGGAGGTGGCTGACAAATACGGGGATGATCGTCGCACTAAGATTGTGAAGGGTGGTGTAAAGCAGCTCAATCCAGAAGATCTGGTGCCAGATGACGAAAGTGTGCTCGTGCTCACCAAGGGTGGGTATGTAAAGCGAACAAACCCAAGTGAGTACAAAGTGCAAAAGCGCGGCGGCGTTGGAGTAATTGATCTCAATACGAAAGAAGAGGACGTAGTAACAACGCTACTCACTACCTCTGCCCACAGTGACCTACTTTTCTTCACCGACGCAGGAAAGGTGTATCAGTCAAAGATGTATGAAATTCCAGAAGGTCGTCGAGCTACTAAAGGGAAGTCGATTATGAACTTTTTACCACTTACCGCAGAGGAACATGTTACATCTGTGTTAGCAGTACGAAAAGACGAATGGGACGGCGATTGGGGTCTCATGATGGTAACCAAAAATGGTGTCGCTAAGAAGTCTGACGCGAGCGCATTTAAGGATGTGAGGCGAAGTGGCTTGATTGCTATTAAACTGAAGCCTGACGACGCGCTTATCGCTGCCCGTTTTGTGGGGAGTGGTGACGAGGTGTCCCTCGTGACTCGAAAAGGACAATCAATCCGCTTTAAAGAAGAGGATGTTCGCGAGATGGGCCGTACAGCAGCTGGTGTAGCTGCAATGAAAATAGCAAAGGGTGACCGAATCGTGTCGGCAGATGTGTTGTCTAAAGGTGTAAGGGATAGAGAAGTGCTGGTGGTGACGGAAAACGGCTATGGTAAGGCAACGCCAGCTAAAGAGTACAAAGTGCAGAAGCGTGCCGGTTCAGGTATTAAGACGGTAAAAGTAACCTCCAAAACAGGAGAGGTCGTAGCCGGAATTATTATCTCGGAAGAAGAGCGCAAAGAGGGAGAGTTGGTAATCATGAGCAAAAAAGGACAGGTGATTAAACTACCACTCAAACAGGTACCGACCCTTGGCCGTGATACGCAGGGCGTAAAAGTCATGAAGAGGCGACCGGGAGACCAAATCGCTTCGGTAGTATTCGTATAGATGTGAGGCAAAGCGCCGCGAAACCTGAAAGGTTTCGCGGCGCTTTGCACATTTTGCTCCGAAACTAACTTACTGCTCATATATAATATACAGATGCAAGAACCTACGATTCGTTTCGTCATTCCAAGTGTGGTGAGTTCGCACTTCCATATCAGAGACGGAGACATTGTTGCGGACTTTGGTGCTGGGGTTGGTAATTTTATTCCAGAACTCTCAAAGCGGGCGGGACCAGATGGTCGTGTATATGCGTGCGAAATTCAAAAAAATCTCATTGAAACGTTAGGAAATATAGCTCTCAAGAAGGGTAATCATAATGTGCATCCACTGTGGTGCGATTTAGAACAGGAGCGCGGGATAAAAATACCCGACGGACAAGTAGATGTCGGAGTCCTGATTAATACCTTATCTTTAATTGAAGAGAAAGATGTAGCAATCGCTGAAATAGCGCGTACCCTGCGCAGCGGCGCAAAATTATGTGTAATTGATTGGACGGAATCTTTTGGTGGGCTTGGTCCCGTTCCGGAAGCTGTCATTGTTGCTGCTGATGCGATAGCTTTGTTTGAACAACACGGCTTCACGTTTGAGACTGACTTTCCAGCCGGGGCACATCATTATGGGTTACTATGTAGAAAAAATTAACACTATGAAATTACGCCCCTTTGAAATTGTACTTATTGCTGCGTTTGTTGGTTTGGGTTTGTTCGCGCTAGTTTTTCTATCAGCCTTTCAAAACAGTCAAAAAGACACTGGTCCCACCATCGGCGTTGTAACCATCTGGGGCACACTAGATGCTCGTCCTATAGAGGCATTACTCGATGAATTAGCAACAGCTGATGATGCTTATGTGGACGTGTCGTATCGGCAGGTAGACGAAAATCAATTCACATCGGAACTAACCAATGCACTAGCTGATGGACGAGGTCCAGACGTGATTCTTGTTTCGCACGAAAAGTTAATTGAGTTACGTCGTCGCATTTCTCCAATTTCCTATGAATCTTTCCCAATTCGAGATGTACGCAGTCTCTATGTAGACGGGGCAGAGATTTTTGCTCTCTCTGATGGCTTGTATGCGTACCCAATTGCTGTCGACCCGCTTATGCTGTACTGGAATCGTGATCTCTTGACCTCGAACAATTTTCTGGAAGCACCTAAAACTTGGGAATCATTAGTTACCAACTATGTACCCAGTCTAACGGTAAGAGATTTTAATAGAAGCCTAGAGCGGAGCGCAGTTGCAATGGGTGAGTATGAAAACATCAACAATGCGTTTGGAATCATCTCAGCCTTACTCATCCAAAGCGGTAGTCGTTTAGTAGAGGAGGCCGATGGTACTTACGAAATATATCTGAACGAAACCCGACAGGGCGGTAACCCGCTTGTTACTACCACCGATTTCTACACTCGTTTCAGTCGGCCGAACAACACTCTCTATAGTTGGAACCGATCGCAAGCTTTGGACAAGGAGCAATTTTTGTCTGAAGACTTAGCGATGTATTTTGGTTTTGCCAGTGAAGGTCTAGAGATTGAGCGACTCAATCCAAATCTCAATTTCGATATCGCCGAAGTGCCACAGGGAGCGTCTGCGACCATCAGACGTACGTATGGAAAATTCTACGGCTTGTCTTTGGTACGTAACACTGTTAATCCAAGTGGTGCCGCAGCGGTGATGTCTGTTTTAGCTAGTGCTGATAATGCAAAACGTATTGCAGTAGAGGCTGGCCTAGTACCAGCATCGCGCAGTGCAGTCTCTGCTGGCAGCAATGATACATACGGGCGCTTGGCCTATCGTTCTGCCCCTATTGCCTACGGCTGGCTCAATCCTGCGCGCTCACGTGTCGATTCAGTCCTCACAACTCTCATGCGCGACGTGACGGAGGGTCGTTTTACCGAAGAGCAAGCCACAACTGATGCGATCGGTCGTTTGGAACTGGAGTATAATTAAAATATGAGCACTAAAAACCTTTTCGCCGCAATACCGTCTACACTGTTAGTTGCGCTTTTGATGCCGGTCGTTGCTGACGCGCAATCACGACCACCTAATTCTAATGATCCTTTGTATCAGCAATGTATCGCTCCACAGAATGTCAGTGTACGACCGCAAATATGTTGTGAGACATTTAGCAACTTTCAGCCAAATCAGTGCCAAGGACCAGCTAATTTCCCCGGTGGTTCAAATGATGGTCCCGTATCAGATCCGAATCCCGGAACCAATCCAAATCCTGACTCTGGTCCCGTATCAGATCCGAATCCCGGAACCAATCCAAATCCAGGTCCTGTATCCGACCCAAATCCAGGCACGGACACAGACTCTGATTCGGGCACTTATGATATCTCCGAAACAGAGATTGAATTTAAGAGCCCACTTAAAGACAGTATCACCTCTCTTGAAGGACTGGTTAAAACACTCTTAAACGTTCTTATTGTCTTGGCTGCCCCAATCGTTGTTTTCTTCATCATTCTGGCTGGATTTAAGTATGTAACGGCTCAAGGTGATCCTGGCAAACTTGAAGACGCCAAGCGAGCGCTAGTGTACGCCATTATTGGTGGTGTGATTATTGTAGGGGCCACCGCTATATTTGAGATTATTGTGAATACCATTAATGCATTTAAAAGTTAATTCATGACTGAAACACCGACAAACTTCAAATCCCTCGTTGCTGGAATAATTGATTTTATAAATCTGCTCATCCCGCTCCTGTTTGCTGCCGTATTTGTCTTTTTGATGTGGAAAATCATTGATGCTTGGATTATTAACGTGGGTGACGAAAGTAAGCGTTCGGAAGGAAAAATGTATATCGTTGCGGCGGTAGTAGCTTTTGTCATTATGTTGAGTGCATGGGGAATCGTAGCGCTTTTGCGCAACGCAGTATTTGGATAGCTTGTTTTTTCACGTTTTTTAGTTCTATAATGGATCTATCGAATAACATTTTGTCTATATGAAAACAATTTTCTATGCAGCGACTTTATTTTTAGTCCCAGCACTTACCCGGGCACAACTAGCTGATTCTGCTTCAGGTGGTCCATTCGAAGAGATGATTAGAAATTTACTCGAATTTTCTAACAACGTGCTCATACCATTCATTATCGGTATTGGCTTTTTGGCGTTCGTCTGGGGAATGTTCCAATATTTCATCTTAGGTGGCGCCAATGATGAGTCACGGGAAAAGGGAAGAAAGCTCATGGTCAGTGCTACCTTTGCTTTTGTCATCATTATTCTTTTCTTTGGTTTCATTAATATGCTTACTACCTCAAGTGGTCTAGAGGGGGAAACACTCAAGTACATTCCAGAAGTACCCGTGCCGTAGGGTCTGAATAGCTATTTTATGCACAAAAACCGCTCCTAGGGCGGTTTTTGTGCATAAAATAGCTTATACTATAAGAAACGTGTACAGCGTTATAATCGATTATTTATTTAGAAGCTTCTTTTATGAAAAAACATGTCTACTCACTGACTGCAGCAACGCTCTTTGCGCTACCTTTTTTGGTAAAGGCTCAGGGACTTGCTTCTGGTGATGCCAGCGGCGGTCAGTTTGGCGATCTCTTGATCAACATATTACGTTTTACTAATACTGTTCTCATTCCGTTCATCATCGGCATCGGTTTCCTTGTCTTTGTATGGGGTATGTTCTGGTATTTTATCGCTGGCGGCGCCGACGAAGAAAAGCGACAAAAAGGTCGAAACTTGATGATTTACGCAACTATCGGCTTTGTGCTCATCGTCGTGTTCTGGGGTGTGATCAACCTCATTGCAGGCAGTCTATTCAATAGTTCAGATATTCGTGAATTAGATAATGTGCCACAAGTAGAAGTCGGACGTTAGTCTCTAATTGTTATTTGCAAATACACAAAACCGCCCTCTAGGGCGGTTTTGTGTATTTTAACTCCCAGATACAGAACAGCGTGCTACTATTGAGATATCTATGGAAGCTAACAGAGAAGTTGTTGCGCAAGCTGCTGGTTTTGTTGCTAAGGTAAACGACATTATATTATTTCCGCTTATATACTTATTAATGGCGGTAGCCTTTTTAATCTTTCTGGTCGGCTGCGCGCAGTATGTATTTAAGGCAAACGAGCCAGCAGAGCGTGCTAAGGGCACCAAAAATATAACATGGGGGCTGTTTGGCTTATTGGTGATGGTATCGGCTTGGTCTATTTTAAGTATCGTCGCTGGCACGTTTGGTCTTGATGATGAGGTGGATTGCGCCAGAACCCCTTCTGGTACCGGGTGCGAAGACGCATTTGATATAAACGTTGATTCAATTAAATTTGAATAAGAAAACCCCGTCTCGACCACAAGTGGCCGAAACGGGGTCCTACCGCCGAAGCGATATTGTTAGAACGTGATTGGAGATGAGGATGTAGGTTCACTGAGAGCGACTTGCATCGCGGTGACTTCGTCGTCAGACATTCCGTCTCGCACGATGAACTTGGCAGATGAAATGCCTCTGCGCTCCCACTCAGCTACGTTCGGTTCGTAGCGGGCACCTTCGCCGCAAAGCGGCGGCGAGCCCACCATTTTGTGATAGAGCTTCAGGTCCTCGACCTTGTTGCTGACTGGCGAAAGGGTGAGCGGACCGTTGAACAGCACTGGTGTGTGCTGATCCATAACGACCACTGTTCCACCTTTCACTGCTTGCACAACCCATTCATCGCACTGCTCCGGAGAGAAGCTGGACACTGATGCCACAGCCGTCTCCGCAGCCGAAGCTGCCAGGTCCATCGCACGCATCTGTGTCGCATCCGAAGTGTCTGCGACTGCCGGGCTTTCGAAGGCGGCTGTGGGAGCTGGCTTTTCAGCCCAACCCCAGTAACCGACGCTAAACAGAGCGACGACGCCACTTATGGTCAGCCACATTGCCGCACGCTTTTTGCTAGCCAATAAGGCCATCGCGATGATGATTGCCAGCAGGAGAAATCCGAAGATAAACCCTGCTTTGTACCATTCATGCAATTCATCCCAGTAGAGTCCCAGCAAGATTGCCATCACTACTGCTGGTATTAGCAGCAGTAGTTTTCGATGCGATCCTGAGGACTGAGGTACTGATACCTTTCCAGATCGTATGGCCCAAACCAGACCAAAGATTGCTGCGACCCCAAACGCCATCGCAATACCTTGTAGATGTGTGAATTCAGGCATTTCAATTTCCTTCCAATTCTTTCTTGGCACCTCCTTCCTTTCTCAGGAAATTGGCTGCCATTAGTTGTGTCATCCCGTCGGTGCCGAGGACGATAGTGTTTCCACCCTGCCCAATTTCTCGAGCAACCTCAGCTGCCATGGCTTCCGAGCCGGAAATTCCGACACTCTCCGCCATGATTTTTAGACCTTCTGCGCGACCGATGAGCAACTGCTCCTCTTTCGCACGTTCGGCTTCTGCTTCACCATGACCGCGCTGAATCAGAAGTTCCTTATCTGCACGACCTCGGAATTCAGCCTGGTTAGCCTCGGCGATAGCCTCATTAAGGGCATGATTCAGATTGTACTTTTTCGCAAAAGCACGATCAATTCTGATGCCCCATCCGGCCACACGTTTTATCAAGGACGTGTAGAGGTGAGCGTTTAGCCAATCGAAATTTTGCAGAGCTTGCGCCAAACTGATTTTCGAAAGTAGCCTGACGGCAACGCTGATAAGCTCGTCCTCCATTTGGCGGTTAGCCTCTTTGGTAGAACCAATGCGACGTACAAAATTAATTGCATCATCCGCATCTACCATCCATGCGATGATAAATACGATTTCTTGAGTCGTGCGCCTAGACAGGCCGTCGGCCGTGGTGTCAGGCTTAAACTCAATTACCGCATCTGAGTCAGGATAGTTTTCGAGAACAAATTCTTCTAGCTCCTCCAACTCATCACGCCTCCAGTGTGTCCATGTATCAGAAAGCGCCCTATCAATTTTCTCACTCTCATCGCGTTTTGCGAGAAAAGCTTTGAGCTGTTCTCGAGTCACACGATGAAGGTTCAGCGCTCTCAAATCACGCTTCCCAAAAGCAGCTTCCAGCTTTTCAGCCGGAAGATCTTCACGAAATGTGATCCGAACAGGCGGTTTCTTTCCTTTAGGTACATCATCCTTGTCTTCGTCGCGGAAAATGTCTTCAGGTTCACCCGGCAGTTCGTACTGGGTAAACTTGATAGGAAGCGGCATTACCTCGACAATGCCGCGAGGTGCAAATGCCGGTCCTGAGTAGACGCGATCGAGAGGTTTGCCAAAAAAAAGTCGTACCCCAATTTCATCGGGGCCGATTGGTTTTTCGAATCGCCACGATGCCACAAGGTAGAAAAGCATCAGGGTCAAGAAGAATGTCGCCATCCAGCCTGCACCCAGCAAACCACCGAAAATGACATAGAGAATGATTGTGCTCAGAATGAAAGTCCACATAACGAACTTACCAAGAGCGAATTCACCATGTTTCATGATTAATCTCCAAATGTGTCAAAGCGGCGAGCGTTAGCGAGCCGCGAACTGGTTGGGCAGAATTGCCCGATTTATCCGCAAAAGCGGTTGAATCGAGCAACATTCCGTCCCTCTAGCTAGAATACTACCATATTTAGTATCAAAAGTCAAGTTAAAAGGGTCTATTTCACGTCTTAAAATAAGCGTATTTCAAGCTTTTAACGAAAATTACTTGATTTAGCTCTTTCTTCTGATATTATTTTTTTTCATGACTAAGACCGCGAAAGATGTTGCCAGCCGACAGGAAAAGCGACAAGCCGCCCTGGCTGACACCAGACTGCGACGCACGGTGTCTTTTTATCGCTATGTGCGTATTGCTGACCCAGAAGCGTTTCGTGAGCGACTCCTAAAAAAATGGAGTGAGTTTGAGTGTATGGGGCGCATCTATGTGGCGTCCGAGGGAATCAATGCACAAATGAATGTGCTACAGAATCGCTTTAACGAATGGAATACCTGGGTGCAGTCACAACCAGAATTAGCTGGTGTGCCCTACAAAATAGCGGTCGAAGAGGGTAACGCCCCATCTTTTTACAAGCTCACTATTAAAATCCGTGACAAGATTGTAGCGGACGGCCTTGATGACGAAAGTTTTGATGTGACAAACACTGGTGAATATCTCACTGCTGCGGAGATGAATCAGTATATTGATGACCCGGAAGCTGTTGTGGTCGATATGCGCAACAACTATGAAAGTGAGGTTGGTCATTTTGAGGGCGCAATCACGCCAAATGTAGTGACGTTTCGCGATGAGTTGAAAGTGACACCAGAGACATTAAAAATTCATAAGAACAAAAAAATCGCTCTCTACTGCACGGGCGGTATTCGTTGTGAGAAAGCCAGTGCTTGGTTGAAGCATAACGGTTTTGAAAACGTGAAGCACCTCAAGGGTGGCATCATTGACTATGCACATCAGGTGCGTGAGCTTGGGCTTGAAAATAAATTTAAGGGCAAAAACTTTGTCTTTGATGAACGACTTGGCGAACGCGTTGGTGAAGAAATAATTTCTCACTGTCACCTATGCCGAAAAACGAAAAGTGATACCCACTACCACTGTCAAAACCAGATATGTCACACGTTGTTTATTGGTTGTGATTCTTGTATTGAAAAGCGGTCTGGATACTGTTCTCGTGTCTGTAAAGCAGTAGATAGTTTGCCCTCTACCTGGAAAAAGCCACTAGCACGATTTTATAACCACTACATCCGACGACGCAAAAGTTTTAATAAAACAAAGCTCGCTTAATTAGTCAAAACTTTATTCTAAAAAAACGCCTACCATGAGAGGAGGTGTTTTTCCTCCTTTCATGGTAGGCGATAGGCCGGGATGGTATCGATACGGTCGTTGCGTACTAATCCCGCATATATTCTCTGATCATCTCCTTGAATGATGGCCATCCTAACACGAGAGCTATTGTCAGTCCTGAGAAGCACAAAATCAAAAAAAGCAAAATTTTTATCCCGAGACTGATATCTTCATTCGCGATGCCTGGAAGCACAGCCAACAACAAATTATATTTCTGGGACATCCAATATCTCCTGAGTATTTACTTGCTAAAGTAAGCTACAAATCTGAATGAGTAAAATCATATATAAAGTATTTGTCAAATAATGTAAAATTTAATAGGAATGCATTTCACGATAAACACATTGGCCCGAAAGCAACAGCTTTCGGGCCAACTAATTTGTGCATATTAACGGGACAATTCTCGAACTTTTGACCTGAGCGTCCTTCGCTCTATCGAGCAACTTGAACCGCTCCAAAAAGCAAACGACGACTCTGTTGAGCCGCCGATTGCTGACGCCGTTTGAGAGCGACTCTTTCTGTGCGCAGGAGAGGACTTGAACCTCCACGGATTGCTCCACTAGTGCCTAAAACTAGCGCGTATACCAATTTCGCCACCTGCGCATATTCATTTGTGTGCAGATAAGTACCCGTTGTGTGCACTTGTCTGCCTTGTCCGCCCACTAGGACTTGAACCTAGGACCGTCTGGTTAAGAGCCAGCTGCTCTACCAACTGAGCTATGGGCGGATATATTCTATTTAACCATCCGCCGAGCCGTAGAAAAGTATCCCATACTATTCTACCTCCACAAACTGAGCTATGGGCGGAATGTGTTGGTGCGCATGAGTTTACAATATCTCAATCTATAAAACAAGCACAATTCTTTTGTTTTGTGATTATAAAATGCTATAGTGGTTCGACTAAATTTTGTCCTGGTGGCGAAGTAGCTGAAATAAGCTTGGAGCTTGTTTCAGACTTTGGTCGCCCTTAGGTGCATCATATTTTGTCCTGGTGGCGAAGTGGTAACGCTTCGGTCTGCAAAACCGACATGCGCGGGTTCGATTCCCGCCCAGGACTCACGAATAAGTTCTAAGAGCTTATTCGCATGTGTCACCAGACCAACGCCGGGTGGTGGAATTTGTAGGTACGGAAACATGGGATGTTTCCGTGCAGGGACTGATAAGTCCCGAGTACCGATTCCACCACTCGGGAGACCTGCCCGGGGGGGGGAATCGGGAGACACGAGGGACTTAAAATCCCTTGCCTTTTAAACGGCGTGCGGGTTCAATTCCCGCCCCGGGCACAGAAAGTTTAAGTCGGACTTGTTCCGGCTTTTACTTTTGGTCGAGGGAATTGAAAAGGTTAGTCAGATATTTTGGAGCTTGTGAACAAAATATCGACAACCTGTGCTGAAGCTGCAAGTTTCAATTCCCGCCCCGGACACATAAAAAGCTGCAAGTGCAGCTTTTTATTCTATTGTTGATTTTTTTGTTTCTCGATTTCTTGCATTACTTCGTCGATGTGTTGGCGGTGTCGTTCTCCAGCATCAACCATGAAATCAAGATGGGGAATTCGTTTGAATAGCGCCTTGCGTTTTAGGTAGGTACGCATTTCGCTACCGTTTCGCTTGAGAAAAATCAGGGCGTCCTCTTCACGTCCGTCCGGTATGGTGGTGAAGAAGATAATTGCTCGTTTAAGATCAGGTGACATGTCCACCCGCGTGATAGTAATCATGGGGTCAGTATTTGCCTCATGCAATACAAATGTTGCCACATGTTCCTTGAGTAGATTTCCGACTTTTGCTTGGCGCTCAGACATGTCTTAAGTAATTACAGTATCGTATGGCTTTAGATAATCGCCAGCTGCAATTTCGGTTTTGGTCTCCAGTTGCATACCAAACTCTCCTTCAGTTACTCGGTCTACATCCGTTTTACCTTGTTGGAGGTTTTTGATAATGCCACCACCAATCTCTATGTCACGTCGTAAAATTTTAACCGGCTGATTCATTTTGATTTCTCCCTCATCACAGCGCCCACCAAGTACATGAATGAATTTCTGCGTACTAAAGTGTTTTAGGATTTTAACGCTACCGGTTTCAATTTTTTCTTCTTTTTTGGGAGTTCGATTCTTGAGGGCAGTATTAAGCCACTCTGATAATTCGTAAATAATATCGAACGTATCAATCTCAACATTAAGTCGTTCAGCTAGGTCTTTTGCTGGTCGTTCGACTTTGACGTTAAAACCAACGATTATAGCGTCTGGTGTTGCACTTACGTTTTGTACATCACTCACATTGATGTCCCCAACTGTAGCGCCAATAACTTTGACAGTAATTCGGTCTGATTCAAATTTATCTAATTCGTGCTGAATCGCTTCAAGGGTTCCATATACATCAGCTTTGATAAGAATTGGTACCATCGGTAAATTACTGCGCGTCGGAACAACGGTTGCTGCCGCTGGATTGTTGAGTCGTTCTGAAACCAAGGCCTCAGCTTCTTTTTTATTCTCAACCGTATCAAAAACCACCCCGACTTCAGGGACGCCGCCAAAGCCAACAATTCGCACGGGGACAGATAAGCCAGCCTCTTTGATTGGATTACCTTGGTGATCTTCCATGATTCGCACCGGAGAGTAGGTGGTACCGATGACGACAAATTGGCCGGTCTTTAAGGTGCCTTCTTTTACAATAAGGGTGGCAGTATTACCACGCTTAGCGTCAACCTTGCTTTCAATGACATGTCCGCTTGGTGTGGCATTTGTGTCACCAGACAGTTCGGCGAGATCTGCGGTTAGTACAACCAGATCAAGCAGATCATCAATACCTTCACCGCTTTTAGCTGAAATTCCTATCCACGGAATATCACCACCCATCCCTTCAATGTAGATTTCGTTTTCAATCAGACTATTTTGTGTGGTTTGTATGTTGGCACCAGGTTTATCAATTTTATTTATGGCAACAATGTAAGGAATATCTGCGGCTTTTATAGCAGCTAGTGCTTCAAGTGTTTGCGGCTTTACACCATCTTCTGCAGAGACAATCAAAATAGCAACATCAGCAACATCTGCACTGCGTAGTCGCATTTTTTGGAAAGCTTCATGGCCAGGAGTATCGAGGAAGGTGATTGTTTCAGTCACGTTGTCTTTGGTGGTGTGCTCAACCATGTATGCAGACAAGTGCTGGGTGATGCCTCCAGCTTCGCCGCCTACGACATTTGATTTACGAATGAAATCGAGCAAGGTTGATTTACCATGGTCAATATGACCCATCACTGCAACTACAGGGTGGCGTTTGATTACATTTGGTGCTGCTTGTTTTGATTTTTTAGCCATTTGTTTCCTCGAATTAAAAAAGCCTACTATATAAAGGCCAATTAGTAATCTAATGGGCGCAGTATAACAGATATTTACGGATTTGGCACTACGTGGCATTATGCGCAGATGTTTGGAAGTAAGAAATCGAAGAGGGTGTATCTCGACTATGCGGCAGCGACGCCGCTTTCTAGAGAAGCAAAAGCGGCAATGTTGCCGTATCTCACTGATTCGTTTGCTAATCCAAACGCCATTCACCGAGAAGGACAAACTGCTCGCAATGCAGTCGAAGCCGCGCGTGATTCAATTGCCCATACGTTTGAAATTCGTCCCGAGTTTATCACCTTCACCTCTGGTGGAACTGAAGCTAATAATTTGGCTATTCGTGGCGCTGTCATGGCCGTACGGAGGGAGAATCAACCACTCGGAGAGCTTGAGGTAATTACACTTAAAACCGAACATCCCGCGACACAGAAGACCGTTGCAGCTTTAAAGAAGCGCGGTGTGTCAGTGCAATATGCGCCAGTTGACGATGTCGGTTTGATTAAGATAGAGGCGTTTCAAAAACTACTGAGCGAGAAAACGGTGTTGGTGAGTGTTGCGTACACCAATAGTGAGATTGGCGTCATTCAAAAATTACATGCACTGCGCAAAGCAATCAGACAAGCTGAAGAAAAGTTTGGCACGACTATTTTGTTGCATGTCGACGCTGCTCAGGCACCTCTCTGGCTTAAGTGCCAGTTTGACGCGCTTAAAGCCGATTTAGTGTCATTTGATGCGAGTAAATGTAATGGTCCAAAAGGGGTTGGATTACTGCTTCGTTCGAGACGCGTCGAACTCGTACCGGTAACTTATGGTGGTGGACAAGAAAACGGCTTGCGTCCCGGTACTGAGAACGTTGCTGGGGCTGTGGGCGCAGCGGTCGCGTTCCAAGAAGCACAAAAAAATTGGAAGAGGCGCACGGCCGCTGTCGCGGCCGTGCGCGACGCTGCTATTGAGCATATTCATTCAGAGCTTCCTCAAGTAATTTTAAACGGCCCTGTTGGCGAGCAGCGCCAAGCAAACAACATAAACATTTCCATTCCTGGTCTCGATACTGAGTTTGCGACGGTTGTGCTAGACAAACACGGTTTTGCCGTCTCGACAAAGTCAGCGTGTGCTGGTGCGGGCGGGGGAGAGAGCACAGTGGTACGAGAGATTTCAAACGACCCCGCCCGCGCGACTTCGACGCTACGTATTTCACTCTCTCCCGATACGAAATTAAAAGATTTAGAACGCCTTACTGCAGTTTTGAAACAACATATAAATAAAATGGCCAAGTATTCTAGGTAAGAGAATTAGTTTATACGTTACTTACGATTCCCAGCTTTGACTATAAAGCGCATATATTGCAATATAGTATATGTATCACTGATTGACTGGAGGATTGTTTTGGGTGAATGACTGTAACGTTTAGTTAGTTAAATTGATTTTTATTTATGCCGAATTTTCACAACTTTACCTCACGAGCAAAGGAGGCGATCCGCAAAGCACATGAGCTCGCAATTGAGCGGGGGCAAAACCATGTGAGCCCAGTTCATCTCCTTACCGCACTCGCTATGCAAGACGAGAGCGCGGTTATTGTAATGCTCGATCGACTCGATATCGACATCATTGCGTTTACTGATTTGCTACTTGAAGCACTGGAAACTCCAGAGACACAAAGCGCTATCTCACAGTCGTACCAGCTCTACCTCACTCCAGAGTTAGCCAAAGCACTCGAATTTTCAACCACATACGCTGAACAACTCGGTGACAGTTACGTTGGTGTTGAGCACTTGTTTGTATCAGTCCTTGAGAGCCCTGGTCCGGCGGCAGAAGTGTTACAGCGTACTGGCATTAGAAAACAGCAGGTCCAAGATGCAATCAAAGAAATTCGCGAGAACAACATCACTGATGCGCAAGCTCCGCGACAGTATCGAACGTTGACGAAATATACTCGTAATCTAACTAAGCTCGCGCAAGAAAACAAAATCGACCCGGTAATCGGACGCGATGCTGAAATCCAGCGCGTGATTCAAATTCTTTCACGGCGTACAAAAAACAACCCGGTCTTGATTGGAGAAGCTGGTGTTGGTAAGACAGCGATTGCCGAAGGGCTCGCCCAGCAGATTGCCATGGGACAGGTACCAGAGTCAGTAAAAGAAAAAGAGATTCTTTCTCTTGATCTTGGCCTCTTGGTAGCGGGCACAAAATTCCGTGGCGAATTCGAGGAACGATTAAAAGCAGTAATGAAAGAAGTTGAAGCCGCGGCTGGTCGGGTGATTTTGTTCATCGATGAACTCCATACCATCGTAGGAGCTGGCGCAGCGGATGGTTCGATGGACGCAAGCAACATGCTAAAGCCAGCTTTAGCCCGTGGTGAGATTCGTGTGATTGGTGCGACGACGCTTAAGGAATACCAAAAACACATTGAACGTGACCCAGCGCTAACCCGACGCTTTCAACCAGTCTATGTTAATGAGCCGACCCAAGAAGATGCGGTAGCAATTTTGCGAGGATTGGCAGAAAAATATGAGTTGTATCATGGAGTACGTATTACTGACGACGCTATTTTAGCAGCGGTTAATCTCTCTAGTCGGTACATAACCGATCGTTTCTTACCTGACAAAGCGGTTGATCTTATCGATGAAGCAGCATCGGCACTCCGAATCTCACTTGAAAACAAACCAGAAGAACTTGTACTCGCCGATCGTAAAGTACGACGACTTGAAATTGAGAAAGAAGCACTCACTAAGGAAGAGGAAGCAACTGAAAACAAAACCAAGATTCGGAAACGGATTAAGGAAATTGACGCTGAAATTGGCGAACTGCGCGAGAAAACGGCAACGCTTGAAACAAAGTGGAGTAACGAAAAGGAAGTGCTCGATGAAATTGGAGAACTTAAAAAAGAGCTTGAAGAGTTGCGTAATGAAGCAGACTCAGCCGAAGCTCGAGCTGATCTTACACAAGCGGCTGAGATTCGCTATGACAGTATTCCCGCAGTTGAAAAAGATTTAGCTGATCGACAGAAGCGTTTGAAGAAACTACAGCACAGCAGTCGACTGCTTAAAGAAGAAGTCACTGATGAAGATATTGCGCTGGTTGTGTCACGTTGGACTGGTATTCCAGTCTCACGCATGTTAGAGGCTGAAGTGAAGAAGTTAGCACGCATGGAAGAGGTCTTGGAAGAACGAGTAATCGGTCAGAATCATGCAGTCAAACTTGTCGCTGATGCTATAAAGCGCGCTCGCGCCGGTATTGCCGACCCAAACCGACCAATCGGTTCATTCTTATTCCTTGGTCCAACGGGCGTCGGGAAGACTGAGCTTTCCCGGGCTTTAGCAGAATTTATGTTCAACGACGAAGATGCACTCTTGCGGATTGATATGTCAGAATTTATGGAGAAACATTCAACCTCTAAGTTGATTGGTTCGCCGCCTGGGTATGTCGGTCATGAAGAAGGTGGGTCATTCACGGAAAAAGTGCGCCATCGACCGTACTCAGTTATTTTGCTGGATGAAGTAGAGAAGGCACATCCAGAAGTATTTAACTTGCTCCTGCAGGTTCTTGATTCCGGCCACCTCACTGACGCAAAGGGAAGAAAAGTAAACTTCAAGAACACTGTCATCATCATGACTTCAAACATAGGAGCTGAACATATTGATCGTATGTCTAATTTTGGCTTCACCGATGACGGCAGTGATAACGCGCAGTACACCCAAGCCAAAGACAAGGTCATGGACAGCTTGAAACACTTCTTCCGCCCCGAATTCCTCAATCGATTGGAAGAGATTATTGTATTTGATCTATTAACACCTGAAGCGATTCGCAACATTGTTGACTTGCAGGTAGACGAGGTTATACAGCGCTTGGCCAAGAAAGAAATCAAGCTTACTGTGACTAAAGATGTGCTCGAGTATCTTGCCAAAGAAGGATATGATCCCAAGTTTGGTGCCCGACCACTACGTCGAGTGATTCAGAGTAAAATTCTTACACCAGTGGCAAACATGATGGTAGGTGAAGGGATGTTGCAAAGCGGAACGGTGAAAGTCTCAATGAAAAAAGACAAAACCGAACTTGAATTCGATATCAAAAAATCAAATAAACCCAAAGCAAAACCAACCACAGCGAAGAAAGTGACTAAAAAGAAAGAAAAAGTAGCTGTGTAAAGAAACTAGAAACGGCCCGGGCTCATATAGAGCCCGGGCCGTTTGTTGTCAGATAAATGATTTCGCTGCAGTCGCCAAGAGCTAGCGTTATGCGCGCATCGAGGAGATATTTTATCTTCATCGGAACACTCCCATTTTGTTGGCTACGTGAAGTACGGCATACATTTCTGTTACTAAAGTACTAAGGAGTAGGTGGGAGTCAAGATTTGCTACCGATCAAACGCAATGTATAAATAGAACCTCCAAAGCGACGAAGGGTTCTTTTGATTTAGAGGGATTTGGTCAGGAGTCGATTATCTTCATGAATGAAAATATATCGCTCACGAACCCTGACTCAGCGACAAGCACTCATTTCGTTCATCTTGTATACCGCTTCCGTCCTTCAAATCCCTCCCGGCGCTCCTAAATACAACAAACCCAGAGTAATCACTCTGGGTTTGGTATTTAGTGCGCCGGGAGGGATTTGAACCCCCGTAGGAATACTCCGTCAGATTTACAGTCTGATGCAATTGACCACTCTGCCACCGACGCAAAAATAAATATATTGTAGGGAACAATACAATTTGCACGGGTACTCCGTGGCCAATTAGATTGTCCTCCTTTGGTCTGTTCACGTGCGTTCACATCGACCAATCTGCTCACATTCGTTCGCAGAACGGATGAAAAATGAAATTATTCATTTCTCATCCACTCTGCCACCGACGCATGATATGGGTATACCCAAGTTGGCATAAAATACCACAAAGGGCATGAAATTCAAAACGTTTACGTGGTACTATTTTTATGTGAAAACGTTCTCGGTAGTAGTGACTGTTGTGCTCTCATTGGGTGTATTATTTGGCACAACTGAAGTACTAGCGCAAACAGGCACTGATCCACAGCAGTTTGACTCACAAATTGGTGAGAACGGTGAGAGTGGTTCACAATTTGTCCCTTGCTCTGGTACCAACTGCTCAGCGTGCCATTTTGTATCACTGGCTAATAATATTGTTGACTGGCTCATTATGATGCTGGCACTAGTATTTACAATCATTGTCATTGTTTCTGGTTTTCGATTGGTTACCTCTGGAGGTAACCAAAATGCAAAATCAGCTGCAAAAAAATCTGTTACTAATGCGTTTGTCGGCCTTTTGTTGGTGTTGGCGGCTTGGTTGGTGATTGATACTATTATGCGCGCGCTCGTGGGTGATGATGGTAAGGTCGGAGATGCGCCATGGGGACAGATTGAGTGTTGGGAGCAGCGTCGGTCTACTGAAATTGCGTACAAACCAGATGTCTTTGTCTACACAGCGAAAGATGTTGATGAAACCTTCGGTACGGTTAGTACCGCTGGTGCAAATACTTATTCGGCTGGTAACTGTACTCCAGCCAAGCTTGAAAGTATGGGCATGAACTCCACGCAAGCAAATGTCTTTTCGTGCATCGCGGCGGCAGAAAGCAACTGTAATAACAATGCAACCGCAAGAGGATCGTCAGCAAGAGGCATATTTCAAATAACGAGAGGGTGGAATGATAAATGTCACAATTTAAATTTGCCGCAATGTTCTGCCGCAGCCGGTGTAAGTGGTGATTTGAATTGTTCGCAGGCGTTTAAGATAGGTACTCATGACCCAAGGCCTGGTAAAGAGACCGAGGCTTTGCGATGTGATAAAGCTGCCTCTAACCAGCGTTGTAATGTTGCTGCAGCGCTATGCTTGTACAACAATGGAGGATATGGGCATTGGTTAGGTACCCCGCAAGCGCCCCATCGTAAACAAATAGCGTGTGTAAAAAAATATGGAGGATAAAAGATATACAATTGTAACTATCAGTATTGTCGTCGTAATTTTCGCGTTGATTGTCTTAATATTTCTTTCACTGCAACACAAAGGGGTAGCGATTTCAGACGAAGAAGTATTTTTTAATGCTGGTGAGACTGTGGTTACCGAATCTCCTTCACTCGTGCAACCTGATCAGTTAAACACCGCGGTTTATAATAAAATCGCTAGCAATCCTGTTGTCACCCCGGATCCAGTGAACCCGGGCGACTATATCCTCTATGGAAATGCAGCCGATTGCGAAGAAGATGGAAGTTGTATTGAAGAAGATTTTTCGGTGACGTACGTAAGTGAAGACGATTATTTCTCAGTTACCTTATACAAAACGCCATTGCGAGAAACGAGACTGAAAGCCGAAGCTGTTATTAAGGAGGCTTTAGAAATAACGGACCCTGGCTTATGTGACCTAAAATATTCAGTTGGTGTACCGTTTTGGGTGGATGAGGAAAACAGTGGAATGAATTTAGGATTCAGTCCTTGTGCTGGTAGTATTGACTTATGATGAATACTAAATCAATAACACAAAAAACGCTGATGGCACTTTCGCTCAGTCTCATTTTAGTGCCGACGATTGTATTTGCGCAAACACCAGACCCGCAGCAGTTTGATTCACAGATTGAGAATGGCGAGACAGCTGGCTCCGGTCTTGTACCATGCTCGGGTACTAACTGCTCCGCTTGTCATCTCGCCGAACTAGGGAACACGCTGGTGGGCTTGCTAATTGGCCTGGTTGCGATTGTGTTTGCGACTTTGATGGTTGTCGCTGGCTTCCGGTTAGTCACTTCTGGTGGTAATCGAAGTGCACGTGACGCAGCGAAAAATTCTCTCACCAACGCTGTGGTTGGACTCCTGCTTATTCTGGGAGCTTGGCTGCTTGTAGATACGCTCATGCGTGCATTAGTTGGCGATGGTGGTGAAGTCACTGGCTACGGACCGTGGACAGAAATCTCGTGTTGGGAGCAGCGACGATCTACAGAGATTGCGGTTCCTCCTGATGAATTCAATTTCGTTGCGACTGGAGGAGACCATGGTTCGGTGGCTGTTCGTGGTGCTGGAAGTAATTGCCCGGCTGCACCCAGGGACTCCGTGGTGCAAATCCCATCAGAAATGGTTAGTGGTGAACCAGAATACCTTACTCGAGATGCACTTGAAAGGTTCACAAGGCTTCACAACGCGGCAAAAGCGGACGGTGTGACCATATTGGTATCTGATGGGTGGCGTTCAGAAGAGGAGCAGGTTTATCTTTATAATAAATATAAAGGAAAATCTGCTGTCGCCACACCCTGTTCACTTGGCGGGGGAGGTTCAAATCATAATTCCGGGGTCGCTGTCGATCTTGAGATTGGTTGTGCTAAGACAGATTCCTCCTGCAACTCCAGAGCTTATAACTGGATGAAAGAAAATGGAGGAGAGTACGGATTCAATAATGTACTTCCAAGAGATACGGTACACTGGTCACCGACAGGAAGATAATTCATGCATCAAGCTTAAAAGCCTTGATTTTCCTTTTGTTTTTTACTTAAGCGGGCCCACGAGGACTTGAACCTCGGCCGCTGGTTTTGGAGACCAGAATTCTACCACTAAACTATAGGCCCGTGTTTAGTTTTGTGTCGTACATAGTAGGCGAAAGAAGTGATAAAAGCAAACATCTTTACTAGCCTAAAAATGTCCCAACATCTTTAATTGCTGTAGGTAGCTGCTCAGCTGTGTACCAGCGAATATCATCGTCTCGTTTAAGCCAAGTAAGCTGACGTTTGGCATATTGCCAGTTTTTTTCAACGAATCGTTGCTCAAGCTCTTCTTCTGAAATTATTTTATCAATGCACTCTTTAGTTACGGTATATTCAAAGCCAAATTCCTTAAACCGAGCGTCACTAACCTGACTAAGTAGCCATTTTGTTTCATCAACTATTCCTGTCTCAAGCCAGTGTTGCGCTCTTTTCCTAAAACGTGTGCGCAATTCATTCTTTGGCACATCAATACCAATAATAAACCAGTCAAATTCTGACTCGGAGTCTGACATTTCTGGCACAGTTCCAAGCGTGTCGATTATTTCCAGCGCGCGGATGAGTCTGCGTTTGTTTTTGGGATCAATAGAGCCTGCTCGAACCGGGTCTTTTTCTTGTAGTTGAGTAAATAGTGCTTCATTAGAAAGTTCTTCTAATGTTTCTCGCAGTGATTCGTTCGTGGGCACCTCAGGTCCCACGCCCCGGCCACGTAATTGATCTAGGTAAAAAAAGGTCCCACCAGCAATAATCGGTGTCTTGCTACGCGCCAATATATCAGCGATGGCTGAGTTAGCATCACTTTTAAAATCAGCAGCTGTGTACGTCTCTGATACGTTTACCAAATCAAGCAAATGATGGGGTACACCGTGCATTTCTTCCTCAGTCACCTTGGCTGTACCGATATCTAGTTGGCGGTACACCTGGCGAGAGTCACAGGAAATAACTTCACCATTGTACTCCTTGGCCAGGGCTACCGCTAAGTCAGTTTTTCCAGAAGCAGTCGGTCCGACCACGGCTACTACTTTCGGTTTTTTCATATTAGTGCCTCGAGAGGGAGTCGAACCCTCAAGCCTTGCGGCATACGATTTTGAGTCGTACGTGTATACCAATTCCACCATCGAGGCAAGTGGCTAAGAGTGTATCAGAAAACATAAAAGTTATAAACAGCTAGTCTTTTAACGCCTGTGTTAAAATCTATAGATAGAGGAGTATTGGCTGCAAAACCTTTGGTTTTGCAGCCGCAGCGTATTTTAATTATGGCATTTCAAGGAGATTCAATTTACTGGGTAGAGACGGAGAAAGTTGTACCAAACCCATTCCAACCGCGGCGCGAGTTTGATGAGCACAAGCTAAAGGAATTGGCTGAGTCGATTCGTAT
>CATMPJ010000013.1 GCA_950073265.1 uncultured bacterium
GGTAAAGGTTCTAATACACATTAAGAGATACAGCAGGTGCATGAGAGGGTGATTGATGTGCATGCGATTCCTCATAAAAATATTCTCGTATCAATCTTCGATATCGATACGGTGGTGTACCCCGATTATTTCAATTGTCTCGTCTGGCACTTCCTAACCGCTACACACCCGTACAAAAGTGCTTACCAACCAGTTCCACTCTTCACTAACAATCTTTGGGAATCATCTGCGTTGTCGAGAGTTATGGCAATGAGTAGTACTTTCTGGCAAATGATCATGCAAGAACGCCCAGACCGTTCGGCTACCTTTTCTTCGCACTCTGTTAGTTATCAGGCTCTTTACGAAATTGGATACGGTCAGGCAAATGTGGTTAGTGAAGACTCGCGGATTTATTGGAATCTACTGATTGCGAACAACGGTAATTTCGATATCGTACCGTTGTCGTATCCAATCGCTATGGATGCGACTGTGGCGCCAACATTTTGGGGTACGATTAAAAATATCTACAAACAACATCGTCGCTGGACGTATGGAGTTGAAAATTGGTGCTACATAACCTATCACTTCGTAAAGAATAAAAGCATCCCATTAAAGAAGCGTTTGGTAATTGGGGCACTCCAAGGCGAAGGGTATTCATCATTGGTGACAAATCCAATCATGTTATTTATTCTCGGCTGGGCGCCTATCTTTTTAGGTACTAGAGAATTCCATGAGACGGTACTCTCATACGAATTGCCAATTATGGTGCGAAACTTACTTATTTTTGCCATGTTCGGATTGGTTGTTTCAGCCATCATCTCTTTATCACTGACACCAAAACGACCTGCACACAAGTCAAGGTTTACCTATATAGTTATGGCGCTACAATGGGTAATGGTGCCAATCACCATGATTGTCTTTAGTGCAATACCAGGCCTTGATGCTCAGACTCGCCTAATGTTTGGGAAATATATGGGATTCTGGGTAACCCCAAAGAAACGTTAATAATCTATGCCAACCGAGCCCCAAATTAAACTGATGTCATATCAGAAACGAACCATCTTATTTAAGATACTTTTTGGCATATTTATTTTCGCGTTACCATTTTTTATTTTCTACACGACAGGTTATCGGCTTAGTTTTGAAGAAGAGGGTGCCACGTTCGTAACGACTGGCGGTATCTATGTGACAACCGACGTACTTGAAGTGGAGGTGTATTTGAATGAAGAGCGAGTAGAGCGACCTCGTTTGTTCCGTAGTGCATATTATATTCAAAATATTGAGGAAGGTCAGCATCGAGTGGTAGTTCAGGGTGCTGGACTGCAGACATGGGTGAAGGAATTGCCAGTGGACGCACATATCGTAACTGAAGTAGCTGCGTTTAATATGCCCGAGTCACCAATCATTCGACCAATTGCAGAGTATGTAAACGATGTTGGTGAGCAAGTTTTTTACAGCGTTGATCCAGAGGCAGATTTATTCCCACAAGCGACTACGACCGTACCGTACGTCACGACCTCTACCCGCTCTACAGCCATCCTTTCTAAAAATAGTGAGTTTGCCTATGTCAAAGATTTGTTTGCAAGTAGTACTGAAGCCACAACCAACGCATCACTAATCAATCGCATTGATCGAGAATTACAGCGTTTTGAAATAGCAACTACTACAATTGCAGGAAACGCCTCTACAACGGTTATTTACCCATACATTGAGCGTGGCGACATGCATATCGTTGATAGAGGTACAGATTTGTATGCGGTATGGACAGGGCAAGAAAATAACATCCCACACTATTTTTGTGTTACCGCTCAGGCTAGCAGCAGTGTAGTTGTTCGTTACGGTGAACATGTCGCACGGCAAGTGGAAGCGCAGCGCTTATCACTAACCGATACGCTTCTTATTGATGGCGGTCGCTTTTGTCGAAACGAGATTAAGCTTGATCGTAAGCGACAAGACGTTCTCTATTACGCTTTTTTCCCTAATTCATCTGACTTAGTCGTATTGCAACTTGAAGATGGGTTGTACGTAACGGAGATTGATGATAGAGCGTGGCAAAACACTCAACAGATATATAGCGGTACTGATTTTGACGTTTACGTTACTGATGATGCAATTTATATAATGGAAGATGATCGCTATTTCGAATTGATAACCGAAATCCCTGAAAATTAATATGATGAAACAGACTGGACACAAACATCCCCTTACACAGATGATCACTGAAATTAATTCCATTTTTTCTGAGATAGGTTTTACGTTTGCTGAAGGCCCGGAAGCTGAAACGGAACACTATAACTTTGATATGTTGAACGTTGCAAAAGATCATCCGTCACGTGATATGCAAGATACCTTTTGGTTTAAGAGCAAAGACGTATCAGAACCAACAGTACTTCGAACGCACACCAGTCCCGTACAGGCTCGCTTTATGGAGGCAAACAAAGATGACATGCCAATAAAAATTATTGTCCCTGGCAAAGTCTTTAGAAATGAGGCAACCGATGCGACGCACGAAGCACAATTTTTTCAACTTGAAGGATTGTGGGTAGATAAAGGTGTGCACCTGGGACATCTTAAGGGTACTCTCGAGTATTTCTTCTCACACTTCTTTAGTGGAAAAACTGAGGTTCGTTTTCGACCAAGTTTCTTTCCGTTTGTGGAGCCCGGAGTTGAGGTGGATATGAAATTGCTCGAAGGTGACAGTAAGCTAGCTGGTCGCTGGATTGAGGTTATGGGAGCTGGGATGGTGCACCCAAACGTTTTGCGCGGCGCGGGAGTTGATCCTGAGGTCTACTCCGGTTTTGCGTTTGGTATGGGGATCGATCGCCTCGGTGTAATGAAGTATGGCATCGAAGACATTCGTGATTATTACACTGGCGATCTCCGCTTTGTAAATCAGTTTTAAATATGAAAATTGTATACAGTTGGCTAAAAGAATATGTTGGAGATGTGCTGCCTGATGCAAAGTCGGTAGACGAACTTTTAACATTTCATTCTTTTGAGATGGAAGGAATTGAAGAGGTGGCGGGGGAGACCGTCCTCGACGCAGATGTCCTACCCAACCGATCTAGTGATGCTCTTTGTCACCGTGGCATTGCGCGGGAGGTAGCTACCCTGCTTGATACGCCTCTGGTGTACGACCCTCTTGCCCAACCGATTGAAATGGCAGCTGGCTCAAAAGTAACGATTACAATTGAAGATCCGACGCTCTGCAATCGATTTACTGCAGCGGTGATTGAGGGTGTGGCAGTCAAAGAGACACCAGCGTGGTTAAAGCAACGTTTAGAGGCGCTTGGTCAACGTTCAATCAATAACGTAGTTGACGCTACAAATTACGTCATGTTTGCGCTTGGTCAACCGACCCATGTGTTTGATTTTGATAAATTAACAAAAGACGATGAAGGTAGAGTAAATATCACCATTCGAAATGGTAGGGAAGGTGAAACGCTTGAACTTCTGGGAGGTGAAGTGATTGAATCTAACCAAGATACATTACACCTAGTGGATGGAAATAGTGATACGCTTCTCGACTTAGCTGGTATTAAGGGCGGAACGGTAGCCGAATTTACTAAAGACTCTGTTAACCTCGTGATTACGAGTGGTACTTTTAATTACCAGTCAGTCCGGAAAACAGCGCAACGAACAAAGGTGTTCACTGAAGCATCGCAACGTTTTCAGAACGAACCGTCTCCAGAGTTGGCCGGATACGGTCTGGAAGCAGTAGCTAAGATTATTTTGGATATGGCAGGAGGCACCCTTGATGGCATGGTGGAGTCGTATCCTGTTTCCAAAAAGAATACTACAGTAACGGTTACTACAGCAAAAACAAATGCGTTACTAGGACTGGCGTTAAATACTAGAGAGATAGCTAATATCATCAAGCGAATTGGAGCTACAGTTGAAATCAAGGGAGAATCCATTATGGCAATTGCTCCATGGGAGCGAACAGATCTTAATATTGAAGAAGACTATATTGAAGAAGTGGCTCGTATCTATGGTCTGGACAAAGTCACCGCAATTACACCCTCTTTGGCGCCAGCTAAAAAAATTAACAAGCGACAATTTTATAGTGATCAGATACGGCAAGTTTTAATTGACATTGGTTATTCCGAAATCATAACTTCATCGTTCCAAAAGAAAGGAGAAATCCAACTCGAAAACGCCCTCGCGAGTGACAAGAGTTATGTTCGACCAAGTCTGCAAAAAAATATTGAAGCAGCCCTCGATAAAAATTTTGTCCATGTTGACCTGCTTGGCCTTCAGAATATTCGTGTATTTGAAATTGGTACGGTCTTCAGTCATGATGGGGCAACAGTTACTGAACATCTTTCGCTTGCACTTGGCGCTCGGACAAAAGGTAATGGGTATTCAGCAAAAGATGATGCTCTCGTGAACGACGGATTGCGAGCAGTCGAACAATCGCTTGCACTTAATATTGATTGGGAATTTGATAAGGGTGTGGCTGAGACCAATCTAACTAAGATACTTGAAACCTTAGATGAGCCAGATAAGTATGTCTCTTACCAAAAATCTATTGATGCGACTTACAAAACACCCTCATCGTATCCAGCTGTTGCTCGTGACATCGCTCTATGGGTTGAAGAAAGTGAAGACGCGTCAGTAGTTGAGACCGCATTGACTAGATCAGCTGGTGACTTACTGGTGCGGATCGATCTATTTGATACCTTTACCAAAGATGGCAAGACGTCTTACGCATTCCGTTTAGTATTCCAGTCTCATGATAAAACACTTACCGATGACGAGGTAAATGACGTTATGGAAACCCTGTATAGGGTGGCAGAGAGCCATAGCTGGCAGGTGCGCTGATGAGAATACTTTTTTGGAATATTGGCTATGCACCAGGACTGAATGGGTCTTTGCGTGATTACTCTACCAAAGGGCACCATTTGTTGCGACTATCGGAGCGGCGCCAACGGAGGGTCATTGATGACATTGTAGAAACCATTTCAGGCTTGAGTCCCGATTTAGCATTGTATGCTGAAATTTCTTTAAGCTCGGGCAAAAAATCCAAGTTCAACCAGCACGATTATCTTGTTACATCGTTGGCGAATGTAGTGATATCTCACGCAGCTTCCAAATACAACAGTCCTGTGGTCGGGTCGCTCCCTTTGCATAAGGGAAACGCCAACGGCTTTGTTGCTTGGCATCCCTGTGAGTTTGATACGATTCATCTCACGGCTGGAAAGAAGACATTAGTATACGTAATAAAAATTAAAAAAATTACAGTTGTGATGGTGCATCTTAGTCTCAAATATTCGTGTCGTAAAAAGCAACTCCAAGAGCTTGCTGCACTAGTTAATAGAATTTCCGGTCCAGTTATACTGTGCGGTGATATGAATATTTTTAGGGGATTTTCGGAGTTGACTGCTTTCATCAAAGAGACAGGCTTTCATTTACCAAAAGATATGCCACTGACATTTCCTGCGTTTAATCCGAAGCTGAGTCTGGATATTTGTCTTGTGCGAGACTGTGGCCCGATCACCCTAAGTTCGCCAGCCAGCATCTTGTCGGATCATGCGCCGTTAGTGATAGAACTCCCGTTATTTTAGAAGTGTGGAGAACGAGGTTTTCATGAAAGCACCCTACGGCTTTTTACAAAAAATATGGTAAAATAGTCAGTAATTACAATATAATTTTCCAGCAATGCCAGCTAAAAAACCTGCACCAAAAAAGACTAAAGAGAAAGGGTACGACTCGTCTTCAATTTCAGTTCTCGAAGGTTTAGAACCAGTACGAAAGCGACCCGGTATGTACATCGGCACAACCGGTCCAGATGGTCTCCATCACCTCATTTGGGAAGTTTTTGATAACTCGCGCGACGAAGCGATGGGTGGTTTTGCTGATCGAGTAGAAGTTGCATTGCTGCCAGACAACTATATCCGAGTCGTCGATAATGGACGCGGTATTCCAGTCGATAAGCATAAGCAAACCGGCGTTTCTGCGTTGGAGACTATTCTCACGGTGCTCCATGCGGGCGGAAAGTTTGGTGGTGAGGATTCAGGTTATAAGGTTTCAGGCGGTCTCCATGGAGTGGGTGTTTCTGTCATGAATGCGTTGTCTGAGCATGCGATTGCGGAAGTGCACCGGGATGGTGGCTACTACATTCAAGAATACAATATTGGTAAACCGAAGTATAAAGTTAAGAAAGTTGGAACCACAAAACATCAGGGAACTACCATCACCTTTAAAGCGGATATTGATATCTTCAAAGAAATTAAGTACGACTTTAAGCGCATTGTGAATCACTTACGCCAACAAGCCTATCTGGTAAAAGCGATGAAGATTTCTGTCATTGATGCAAGAGACCTCCCAGAAGCTGAGCAGAAAGAACTAGATCTTAAAGGTAAGCAATACTTGGCCGACGAACACCTACCAGTACCACACCAACATTTTTATTTTGAAGGCGGTCTACGTTCATTGGTAGCGTTTAACAATACCTACCAAAAGCCAGTTCATAAAAATATCTTCTACGTAGAGAAAAATGATGTTAGTCCAGAAGTGATGACTGTCGAAGTTGCCTTGCAATATGTCGATGATATTTCCCCGCGCATAACAGCGTTTGCGAACAACATCTATAACCCGGAACACGGTACGCATATCACTGGTTTTAAAACAGCACTCACCCGTACGCTGAATAACTATGCCAAGAAAGGTAATTTCTTCAGTGTGAAAGATAAAGACGCTGGTTTTACAGGAGACGACGTTTTGGAAGGGATTACTGCAGTGGTGTCCGTGAAGATGCCGGAGATTCAATTTGAGGGGCAGACAAAGGCAAAACTTGGGTCTGTTGAGGCACGTAGTGCGACCGAACAAGTGTTCGGTGAAGCGTTTGCTTCGTACCTTGAAGAAAACCCTGACGACGCGAAAGCTATAATCAATAAAGTAATTTTGGCGGTAAAAGCACGAAAGGCCGCAAAAGCAGCAAAAGATAGCGTCTTGCGTAAAGGCGCGCTCGAAGGTATGTCTCTTCCCGGAAAGTTGGCTGATTGTCAGACCAAAAAAGCCGAGGACTCAGAACTTTTTATTGTGGAGGGAGACTCTGCTGGCGGCTCAGCTAAGATGGGTCGTGATCGAAAAACACAAGCAGTGCTACCACTGCGCGGAAAAATTCTCAACGTCGAACGTGCACGAATAGATAAAATGCTTGCCTCTGAGCAGATTAAGAATCTAGTTATTGCATTGGGTACGGCAATTGGTGACGTGTTTGATGTCTCACGGTTGCGTTATCATAAAATCATTATCGCAACTGATGCCGACGTTGATGGTGCGCACATTAGGACACTACTATTAACGCTCTTTTATCGCTACTTCAGACCGTTGATTGATGAAGGATACATATACATTGCCCAGCCCCCACTGTATAAAATTCAGAAGGGAAAAGATGTTCGATATGCCTATACTGATGACGAGAAATTTGCAGTTCTAAAAGATATGGGTGTAGATGTTGACACTGATGATGCTGAATCTGAAGAGGAACAGGATGAATCTGAAGAAAACACATCAGCCAAAAAGGGTGGAGGTAAAGCAAGAATCCAGCGTTACAAGGGTCTTGGTGAAATGAATGCTGAGGAACTTTGGGAAACTACCATGAATATCGAGAATCGTATTTTAAAACAAGTACAGGTTGAGGATGCACAGATGGCCGATAAAACCTTTGATGTGCTCATGGGAACTGATGTCTCAAGTCGCAAATCCTTCATCCAAAATAATGCTAAGATGGCTAATCTGGATATCTAAAATACAAACTGGCCGCTCCCGTGGGAGTGGCCAGTTTGTATTTTAGGAGACTAATCAGTGAACTGTACTCGCTGTGTAAAGCTGTTGTTTGCACTTGTGCGATCTTCATCGGTGATGATTCGTACTACAAACGTATGGCTAGTATCATCGTCGGTGTCAATTGTTAGCGCCAAGGTTGCGCGTTCGTTTGGTTTCAATGCCAGCTGTCGTTCTGATGTGTAGGTTTGATTGTCTGGTAGGGAGACTGTGAAGCGCCAATCATCTGAAGTTTTGGTACCAATATTTTTTACCTCGAAGAAGAGGACGCCACTATCATTTTTCTCTAGCGAATCGGTTAAGCCTGAACTGTCACCAACGCCCACATAGCTGGTCTCGAGGTCTACTATACCATTTGGGTTTGAGGTAGGGATTTGGTACACGTATTCAACCACTGGTTCTGGTTGCGGTGCTGGGGTAACCACTTCCGCAACAGGCTCAGTATCTTCAGAGTCGGTTGTTTCTCCAGCGACTTGTCCTTCCGGGTCTGACGATTCGTCACCGGTTGCGATAATTACTATTGAGCCTACACCAGTCCGATAAGCGGTATCGTCAGTCAGTCGTTTAAAGCCGACTTCATAACTCACGTTGCGATCTTCTGTAGCGTTTGATACAGCTTCTATCTCAATTGTGTTTTCGTCTAAATTGTAGGTTGTGCCACAAGTAAGCTCACGGTTTCCGTCTGTGTTCACTGAAAAGAGGACGACATCATCTGTACAGGTGTAGGTAAAAGTGTAAACGCCTGTAGCGTCAACATCACCTATTTTAATTACTGATGTCTCACCAGAACCAATGGTAGTGTTGTTGGCAGCTACACTTAGTGGTTCGGCAGCGTCTTCAGCTGATTCCTCGTATTGATTAATTCCTTCGGCTAAAGATGCTAGGGAAGAGAAAGCTGCTGGTGCAACTCTAACAATTTGGACTGATAACCAAGCAATTAGTATAATAACACCCACGAGTCCAGCTATGGCGAGGATTCGCAGTAAAGATTTTTGTTTTTGCGACGATGATGTGTTTGTCATAATGTGCGTATAATACTACCTAATTTATTTTTGTCAATACTATAGGAGACGCACTAGGTCATTACTTGACTTTTATAAAAATGATGCTATCATATATAAATTATATGTTTCCATACGAATACAACCCAGAATCAATAATTGACCGCATTATGATGAAGCGCTGGGCGTTTTTAGGCACTTTCTTCATAGTATTCTTTTTAAGCTATTTGTTTCTTGTAGCAGTTGATTTTGTGCCAGAACCGCCCAAGCCGCTTCCTGTCACTGATTATAAAACTGAACCAGTAAATACGATTGAGCATGGCGCCTCTTTTTTAACTACAGTCACGGATGCTAACAGTCTCGTGTCTGTAGATTCTCCAGAGAAGCCGGAGTCAATTTATATTTCTGCACTGGATAAGGAAATAAAGGTTTTAAATCCTGTATCTCGAGACGTGGCTGATTTAGATGAGTCGCTACTTAGTGGTGCTGTTCGACATCCAGATTCGGCACTATTTGGACAAGATGGTAATGTCTTTATTTTGGGACATTCAAGTTACTTACCACAAATTTATAACAAGAATTTCCAAGTATTTAACGGTATCCAAGACCTAGAGTGGGGAGATACCATTGAAGTGACTACTGATACGAAGGTCTACGTATACCGGGTGGATAAGGTCTATAAAGCGACAGCTGATGATGCTACGGTCATTCCTATTGCGGGAGATGATCGACGGCTAACATTGGCGACTTGTAACAGTTTTGGTAAGGTAGAAGATCGTTTTATCGTAGAAGCGGTTGAAATTTCAGAGCGGCCACGATAATACTTGACAAAATCTATCTTTTGCGCTATTATAAAAATATAACAGGTACTTTTTCACCGCAACGGTGTACTGTTCTCTTTAGCGGCTAGACATGCCGGTGATATCTCGTAAGTTTCATTACTCTTGCGTAACTTTTGGTGTAGGTGGGAGTATCAAATTTATGACTAAAAACACATTTATTATGAATTCATTTTTGAAATCAACAAACATTGCAACCTTTGCAGTGGCTTTAATGTTTGCTATTGCAGCACCACAAATGGCGCAAGCAACCACTATCAGCAGTGCTGCTAACTTAGTGTCGTCAAGTTCAGAAACTGTTACAAGTACCTCAGGGTCTACAGGTTCATCTGTAACTGCTACATCAGGTGGTCCAAGCGCTGGACAAAATACAACTTCAGGCGCTATCACGCAGTTTGCGTGTGCTGTTTCAGTCAGTGATACCAACGTTAGATTAGGAGAAAGTGTCACGTTCTCGTGGGATAGTTCTACTTTCTCAAACCTGACAATCAATGGTGCTACTGTCACAGGAGGCAATTATTCAGTAAACATTAACTCAATTGGAACAAATATCTTCCAAATTGCTGGATTTGATACTGACGGCAATCCCTGCGCAGCGCAGATCATCGTTGTCTGTAACCCGATTCCAGTAGACTGTCGTCTTGATGTCATAAAGACGGTTGATAAAAGTTCTGCTCGACCTGGAGATGAACTTACCTACACTATTTCAGTTACAAATACTGGTACAACAAATTGTACTGGTGGTGTGAAAATTGTTGACGTAGTAGATCCAAATATCGAATACCTACGTTACTCGATTAGTTCAAATCTAGTCGCTGGATATGATGCTGGTTCAATTACATACGACGTGTACGAAGTTGGCAGCCGAACGCTTTATTTTGATGGTGCTGTACTTACGCCTGGTGAATCAGGAACGATTACTTGGGTGGGTCGTGTATCTACACCATCACAATGTGGCGATTTCGAGGTACATAACCAAGCTCGCGCAACAGCCTATGAACTAAACAACTTTTTAACCTGGGTTCGTAGCGCTACGGTAACTACCGCAATCGACTACGATTGTCCGAATCCGACAGCTCCATCATGTGATTCTTTTACGGCATCACCATCTACAATTGTGCCTGGAGGTTCAAGCACCCTTACGTGGGAAACTACAAATGCGACTTCTGTTAGTTTAAACAATGGCATTGGTCAGGTGTCAGCTGATGGTTCTGTAACTGTGTCTCCAACTACTAACACCACCTACATCCTCACAGTAACTGGTACAAACGGAACGGTTGATTGTAGCGTTCCGGTAACTGTAACCACGACCCCACTTGCACCAAGTTGTGATTCATTCACAGCTTCACCTTCGACAGTTGTTCTTGGCCAATCAACAGTTTTACGTTGGGAAACTACAAACGCACAGACCGTAACACTTACTGGAGTACAAGATGCGGTTCCTGCTGATGGTTCATTCACCTTCACCCCGACTGTAAATACCACCTATGTATTAAGCGTAGTTGGAGTAAACGGCAGTACAGTTAAATGTGAAGTTCCTGTGACAGTGACGTCACCCCAAGTCTTTACTTGTCCGAATAACGTTGACTTTAGTACGACTGACTCATCAATCCGTCGTGGAGAATCAATAACCCTTAATTGGAACGTAACTGGTGCAGATAGTGTTTCAATCACTGGTATTGGATCTGTGAGTTCAACTGGTTCACGCTCATTTAGCCCAAATAGTGACACAACATATACGCTCACCGCGACTAAAGCCGGGTACAATACTATTGATTGTCCGGTCAGGGTAAACGTTAGTTCTGGTGGAGGCGGCGGAGGAAGCTCTTCTCCTCGTTGTGATCTTGATATCTCAGATACGCGTATTACACGCGGTGAGACCATTACTCTTTCATGGGATACTAGCCGAGCTCGAGACATCACCATTACCGATAATCGTGGTAATGTGATTGTAGAGACAGAAGAAGATGATGGTGAGATTGAGGTTACTCCCACCCGAGATACTAAGTACACCCTTGTCGCTGAACGAGGTTCACGTGACCGAGAATGTGAAGTAGAAGTTGAAGTAGAAGAAGGTCAAGTATTAGGAGTTGTTCGAGATCAGCAGCCACTGGTTGCCGGTATTGCACTAAGTCAAGTACCGTACACTGGTTTTGAAGCTGGTCCAGTACTTACCTTCATGTTCTATGTACTATTAATGGCTTGGGCGCTATACATCGCGTATTTCCTCTTGATTCGAAAGAAAATTGACGGTTCGTTTGCAACTGCAACTATCGGGACGATACCCGGTACAACACCAGATGGTGTGCTGCACATGAAAAAAGCTGAAAGTGTTAGACCTGACGCATTTGTAGCCGCAACCGCTGCACCGGTGGCTGCTGAAGCTCCAACAAATCTACCGACTGATGAAAAAACAGTAGGGTATGAAAGTTACTTTGCTGGCGCATTGGTGACAGAAAATCAAGCAGATCAAATCGTAACAGACCTTGAAAATCGGGCACACAGCCAACGGACGCTACTTTCAAGTGACGCCATTGCATTCTTCATGGCTGCAACTGAAGGCTCGGTTGACCGAAACCAGACGCTAGATGAAGTAATTGCACAAGCAAAAGCATCGTATCCGCTTGAGGACGGTTGGGTAGTCTTGAATCAAACTCGTATGGGAAGTCTCTGCGAAACAATGAATGTACGCACGATAGCTGCACATGAATCATTGCCGACTGGTTCTGGTTCACTCGCTGAAGCAATCGTAACCGGAAACATTGTAGCTGCGTATGAAATGATTGGGAATCGTCCAATGTTTGCGCTCGCGGAAGCTGCAGCAGATCTAGATTCAGTGGTTCGTCACCGAAAAGGTGATAAGTCACCAATCTCAGACTTGCTAAGCGCTGAAACTAAAAATCTTTCTGACCAGCAACTACAGAACATGATTACTGCACTTACTGGTGCTATCGACGGTACATATACTGACGAAGCCTCAGCAGTTAAGATGGCAATCATGAAGGCTGTTAAAGAGATCGCTTAAATTCACCGATTTCTTTGTTGCACGTCGTAAATTTTGATTCACTGGACTCTTGTCCCGTTCATCAAAATTTACTTGTGCGCCTTGAACTCGACTGAGTTTAAGCAATCTCTAACACACTAAAAGCCGTGCCCCTTAGGGCGCGGCTTTTAGTGTGTGTAGTGGGTCTATACGTTCCGCTCTGCCACGAGTTTTGTAAGTAACTCATCAACACTGTGCGTTGTGGACTCACCAGTGTCACGAGATTCAAGGGTTACTGTCTTGTCCTCGATCTCTTTATCACCAATCACGATGAAGTAGGGGAGCTTTGCCTTCTTTGCGTGGCGAATTTTCTTGCCCATTGATTCGTTTGAATCATCAAATTCAATTCGGAATTCGGTGGCTTTGAGTTTTTCTGCCACTTCACTAGCGTAAGCAGTATGGGCATCAGCCACCGGAATGACTGCTACTTGTACGGGCGAAAGCCAAAGCGGAAAATTCCCGGCAAAATGCTCAATCATGATTGCCATAAAGCGCTCTAATGAACCAGCAACGGCACGATGAATCATGACCGGACGCTGCTTCTTTCCTTCATTATCTGTGTATTCAAGATTGAAGCGTTCTGGCTGAACAAAATCGAGTTGCGCTGTAGCGAGTTGTCGTTCGCGCCCTAAAGCGTCCTTAAACATAAAGTCAAGTTTTGGACCGTAAAAAGCCGCTTCGCCTTCAATGCGTTGGTAGGGAAGGTTTAGCCTGGTTGCTACCGCTTCAAGCATTGCCTCTGCTCGCTTCCAGACTTCTGGATCACCAAGGTATTTTTCGGGCTCAGAGGAGTCACTGATTGACAAAGATACCCAGTAATTGCCATCGGTAAACATTCCCACGGAGGTGTAAAACTCCTTGATAACGTTTACAATATTTTCTACTTCCTGATCTATTTGATCTACTGTACAAAATACATGACCGTCGTCTTGGGTGATGCTTCGTACGCGGCCTAGACCAATCAATTCACCAGCTTGCTCATCACGATACACCATGGTGGTTTCAGCGTAGCGAATTGGAAGTTCTTTATAAGAACGCGGACTGCTGTCATAAATTTGGGTGTGGTGGGGGCAATTCATTGGCTTCATCACAAACTCTGTATCCGATTTGCCTTTAACATGAAAGAGCTCGTCTTCGAATTTATCCCAGTGTCCAGATGTTTTGTAGAGATCACTTTTTGTAATGTGAGGAATGGTTACTTTTTGGTACCCGTATCGTCCCTGGATTGACATAATCTTGCTGACAATCAAGTCCCGCATCATTGTGCCCTTAGGAGTGAAAAGTGGTAGACCAGGACCGACCAAATCAGAAAAGGTAAACAAATCTAGTTCTTTACCGAGCTTGCGATGATCTCTTGCTTTAGCCTCTTCGATTTGTCTCTCGTAGGTTTCAAGTTCTTCTTTGGTATCAAATGCAATACCATAAATGCGCGTAAGCATCGGGTTTTTTTCATCGCCACGCCAATATGCACCAGCAATTTTATCGAGCTTAAAAGCGTCGAGATTGATTTCTTCTTTTGGGTTGTCGCAATGGCCGCCACGACAGAGGTCAGTAAAGCCACCGCAGGTGTAGAGCGTTATTTTCTCGTCTCGGGTACTAATCTCTTCAATCAGTTCAAGTTTGTACGGGTTGTCAGCAAATACTTCTTTCACTTTGTCTGCAGATACTTCTTCATGTGTAAACTCAGTCCATTTGTTAATGAGTTTTTTCATTCCTTTTTGAATCTGCTTCAAATCTGCATCACCTGGTGTCTCACCGCCTGAAAAATCTATGTCGTAGTAGAAACCAGTGTCAATAGCTGGTCCAAGAGTGAGTTTGGCGTGCGGGTATTGTTCAAGTACTGCTGCCGCAAGCAGGTGAGCGAGGGTGTGTCGTTTGTGTTCTAATTGTTTTTCCATAATTTTTAAATAAAAAACGTCCGAGTAAAAAATCGACTAGTCGATTTTTTACTCGGACGATCTTTGTTAATCGCGGTTCCACCGAGTTTCCGTCTGGTATACCAAACGACTCTTTTGATTCAGATTAGGGAACAACGTTCCGGTTTCGCTTAGCTTACGCCTGATGGTTGGTAGCCATCACAATCTCTGATTCCTTAAATCCTAACGGGCAACGGTCGCGGTGTCAACTGATTCCTTGGAAATGTTTTTCAACCGGTCAACTAAAATACTTGGTTCATCGTTGCGAATATCAAGTTTACCCTTAACGGCCACACAGGTACCAGGTACGATGAGTTCTCGCTGTTCTTCAAACACTCCAGGAAAGGCTGTGAGTTCAATGCTGTCAGATTGATCAGCTAGTTTTATAAATGCCATCTTGTCACCTTTTTTGGTAATCAATTCGCGAACGCTTTCTATCAGTCCAGTAGTAACAACGGTGGTGCCTTTATATCCTCCGCGCACCTGCGCAATAGTGGGTCGTTTTTCAGTCTCACTGCTGACTTCATCTAGTGGATGACCGGAGACGTACACACCGAGTAACTCCTTCTCCCATTCAAGCTTTTGCATAACAGGAAGTTGGGGTGCATCTTTCAGTTGGAGTTGATGTACTTCGGCAATACCACCAAATAGTGAATCTTGACCGGTCTCTTTCCCAGCTACCTGCTCTCTGTTGTACGCAAGGAGATTATCGAGATTGTGGTGTAAGATACCGCGTCGCTCAAAGGCATCAAAAGCACCTGCACAGATAAGTGCCTCCAAGGATTTTTTATTGAGATTACGGTCGTGAATGCGATTAAGAAAATCTTGTAAAGATTGGTATGGTCCATTTTTTTTGCGTTCTTCAACGATTGTTTCGGTAATACCCGTACCAAAGTTTTTTATAGTGGTTAGACCGAATCTAATTGTTTCAAGACCTGGTACTACAGAGAAGTCGGCGAATGACTCGTTGATGTCTGGTGGTAACACTTCAATACCCATGCGTTCACACTCGTGGATAATTTCTGAGATTTTTTCCGTATCACCTGAGTCAGCTGTCAGCACAGCGCTCATATACTCGACTGGAAAATTAGCTTTCATATACGCTGTCTGGTATGCCACGCGACCATACGATGCGGCGTGTGCTTTGTTGAATCCATACGCAGCGAAAGGCTCAATTAACGCCCAGAGTTGCTCAGCTTTTTGTTCGCTCATACCATTCTCCACGAGACCCTTAAATAGCTTGTCTTTCTCTGCTGCCATGACTTCCGGAATTTTCTTACCCATTGCTTTACGTAATTTGTCAGCCTCCAACCATGAGTAACCAGCTAGCTCAATCGCGGTCATCATCACGTCATCTTGATAGGTAATCACACCGTACGAGCGTTCAATTATGTTTTCGAGCCGTGGGTCAAGATAGCTAACCAGGGCCGGATTATGTTTGCGTTCAATATATGTTGGAATCATTTCCATTGGACCGGGTCGATAGAGTGCCACCATCGCGTTAATGTCGTGAATAGTTGTTGGTTTAAGCTGCTTTAAAAATGCGGTCATGCCAGAACCATTGAGCTGGAAAAGACCCATGGTTTCTCCACGAGATAACATTTCAAATGTCTTTGGATCGTCGAGTGGAACATTTTCAATATCGATATCAATATTTCGAATCTTTTTCACTCGCTTCACAGCATCAGCAAGAATCGCTAAGTTTTTAATACCAAGAAAATCAAATTTTAAAAGACCAACGCCATCTTCACCGACGCTGTGCATTTCGTATTGCGTCACTTGTTTTCCGGTTTTTGAGTCGATTTGGACTGGGACATACTGGTTAAGAGGCACTGGTGAAATCACTACACCAGCGGCGTGTACACCAAGATGCCGTACTCGTCCTTCAATTTGTTTAGCGAGGTCAATTACTTCACGACTTTCGGCGTCTTTTTTATACAATTCCGCAAGTTCTTTTTCTTGCTCCATCGCCCGGTCGATAGTCATCGGGAAACCCTGCGCACCAAGCGGGATAAGTTTAGCAATGCGATCGCCGGTAGAATACGAGTGACCCAGGGCGCGCGCCACGTCTCGCACCGCCGCTCGAGCCATCATGGTTCCAAAGGTACCAATCTGTGCCACTTTATCTTGACCGTATTTTTCTCTTGCGTAGGCAATAATTTCGTCGCGACGATTATCAGCAAAGTCCATGTCGATATCTGGTGCTGATGGTCGTTCAGGGTTTAAGAAGCGTTCGAAGGGAAGGCGATACTCAAGTGGGTTTACATTAGTAATCCCGAGCACGTATGTCGTTAATGAGCCTGCAACTGAACCTCGAATGGTTGTTAGAATACCTCGTTCACGTGCTTCTCGAAGAAGATCACCTACCACAAGGAAATATTTGGCATACCCTTTCATTTTGATGACATCAAGCTCAAAGGTAAGACGTGATTTGACTTTTTCGTCAGCCGGATCAAGCCCTCGCCACTTCACTCCAGCCCATGCGGTGTCGTAGAGTTCTTCATCAGGCTCTTTTCCGCTTTCAATTATGTAGTCTGGAAAAACCCAGGCGTCCATACCAAGAGTGATTTCAATATTGCACGCTTCAGCAATCTTTACTGTATTAGTAATAGCTTCAGGCACATCCTTAAACCATTCTTTCATTTCAGCTTGAGATTTGAAAGAAAAATCTTCAGCGCCGTCGTGGTCAGCGGCCGTGTCTACAACACCACCGCTGCCAATCTTCACCATCGTCTCACGCGCTAGCCGGTCTTCTGGATTGATGTAGTACACATCATGCGCAGCCACTAAAGGGGTGTTGGTCTCTTTAGCTAGGGCTTTAATCTTTTCTTGATTTTCCTGGTGCCCGAATATTTCTGGGTGGTGTGATACCTCAAGATAACAATCCGCACCGAAAGTACTTTTGTACCAATCAAGGCGTTCTGCCGCTTTCTCAGGAAGGCTGTCTTTGAGTGCTTGAGCAACTTCACCGGCAAAAGAAGGAATGATACATATCAGATCTTCTTTGTTTGCAGTTAGAATCTCTTCATCGATGCGCGGCTTGTGGTAGAAACCATCGATGTTGCTGCGCGTGACAATCTCAATCAGGTTTTGGTAGCCTTTGAAGGTTTTGGCGAGTAAAACTAACCGACTACGCGGCTTATCAATGGGATGTTCTTTATCAAAGCGAGTGCGAGGTGCGACGTAAGCATCTACACCGATAATTGGTTTGATGTCTGCTCGCTTACAAGCCTGATAAAAATCAATTGCACCATAGAGTGCTCCAGCGTCGGTAATCGCGAGCGCGTCTTGGCCATCGGCCTTAGCTGCTGCCGCTAGTTCTTTAGGGGTGGGTACGGCATTTAACAGTGAATACATTGAATGAACGTGCAAATGGACAAATTCGGCCTGGAGTTTCGACATTGTGGCTAGTATAACAATTTTCTAGTTGGGGAGGGTGTTGATTGTATAATGCACCATATATATGACTAACAGGGTAGGTTACGTGGTAGGTGAGCCGGTCTGGGAGACTGGTGCAAGACCTTGCCAGATACTTTGTGAATACTTGGAACAAAATATCGACAGGGTGTACAGTTCCTGTAAGGAATACATGAGACAAAAAGATAAGAATATAAAAAATATTGTAGGAGTAGATGAGGCCGGGAGAGGTCCGCTCGCAGGACCTGTAGCAGTCGGCGTGGCCATAGTATCAAAAAATTTTGATTGGAATCTACTGCCAGGAGTTACTGACAGCAAACAATTATCAGGTAAGCGTAGGAAGGTGATTTTTCGGCAGGCTAAGGAATTGCGAAAAAAAGGAGAACTTAACTTTGCCGTTTCCATGGTGAGCGCAAAGGTGATTGATGAGGTTGGTATAAACAGGGCGATTAAGCTAGCGATGACTCGAGCTCTGCGACGACTACAACTTCAACCGGAAGAGTGTTTTGTCAAACTAGATGGGGGATTGAAAGCGCCGTCTGAATTTACTCAAGAAACCATCATCAAAGGTGATCAGAAAGAAAAAATCATCGGCTTAGCGTCGATTTGCGCCAAGGAGACCCGGGATGCATATATGGTGCGAATTGCGGCCCAGCCGCAATTCGCACTATATGATTTTGCGACGCATAAAGGCTACGGGACCCAAAGACACCGAGCCGCCATAGGGAAGCGAGGACTCTCTGAACAACACAGGAAAAGTTATTGTTCGAAAATTGACAAACGGGTCACTTAATGGTTATTATGGGGAGGTCGAATTGGCATAAGTGGTCCCAACGTTTCCTTACATGCATGGGGGACCTATGACTACCATATCGACTACACCAGGCGTTGACGGAGAGGGTGACGACTTTCTCGAGCAAGTGCTCTGTGACGCGGCAGAATGCCTTGAAGGTGCGAATGAAAATATCGTCAAGGAACAGCTGTCGCTGATCAAACGCGATTACCTCCTCGATCCTAAGGGATATCGAGAAGCTTACGCCTGATGAAAACGGTCGTGCCGCGATCCCGCCTCGCTTGCGAGGAAGGGGGTCGCGGGGCGGCTTTTCTTTTTATATCAAGGATATATTGCAATTCTTTTAATATTTGATATAGTTTCGCCACTATGGTAATTCGAATGCGTCACACCCGGTCACACACCGGTAATCGCCGTTCACATCATGCGCTTAAAGCGCCGACTCTTTCAACGTGTCAGAATTGTGAAGCCAAGCACCGACCACACCACATGTGTCTCGAATGCGGTCACTATAAAGGCAAGATGATAGTCGATATGGCGGCTAAGAAGAAAGCCCGTGAAGCTCGTATGCAGGCTAAGCGAGAAGCAATGCAAAGCATTGGCGAAGCGCAAGAGCAGGTAGCAGAAGAAGCGGCAGCTGAAAACAAAATAGAGGAAGAATCCAAATAACAAAAAACCTGCGACCATCGCAGGTTTTTTGTGGATTTCACCCCTAGCGCAGGCGTTCGAAGGGGTGCTACACTTGAAGGTAGCAATAATAATTTAGTACATTCGTATGGCAAATAGACATTTATCACGTAGCATTGTTCTTCAATCACTCTTTGAGTGGGATTTAAATGCGTTGGATAAAAAGGCTACTGCCGATGTGCTTGAGCGCAATGTCTCTGAATTTGCGCCGAACAAAACCGATAAACCATTTATGGATAAGCTGTTAGATGGCGTTATGGCTAAACAGTCAGAGCTTGATTTAGTGATTGAGAAAGCGGCACCAGATTGGCCCATCGACCGCATTTCTCCGGTAGATAGGAATATTCTGAGGCTCGGTCTATACGAGCTGCTATTTGCTGATCGTAAAGAAGTTCCGGCCAAGGTGGCTATTAACGAAGCGATTGAATTGGCTAAAAAGTTTGGCGGTGAAAATAGTAGCCGTTTTGTAAACGGAGTACTAGGTGCAGTTTATAAGGAGATAGGTGAACCAGGGAAAGAAGAACAGGGCAAGAAACGAAAGAAAGACATCCCGTTTGATCAAATGCCAATTCAACGCTTAGCTGGTGCTGTTGTGTATGCTGAGCATGAAGGACAGTTGTATCTGGCACTCGTTCACGACATATTTGGACACTGGACGCTTTCCAAAGGAAAAATCGAGGATGAAGAAACGGTTGAAGAAGGAGCGATTCGAGAGATTAAAGAAGAAATGGGTCTTGATATCAGTATTGAATCAGAGCTTGGAAATAATGAGTACGTGGCATCTCACCCCGAACTCGGTAAGGTGCGTAAGCAGGTGCACTATTTTCTGGCCGCTGCGTCATATAGTGACATTAAGCTCGAACAAAAAGGTGGGCTCGATGATGCTAAATGGTTCAAAGTCGCAGATATTTTGGAGTTGAACTTCTATGAAGACATTCTTCCAATCGTTACCAAGGCGATTACGATGTTAGTTGGCAGGGGTGCAAAATAGTGCTACTCTCGATTCACTATGATAGATGAAACAATTGCAGCTAGTTTACGGAAACTAGAGGATGTGATTGGTGTTACGTTTGCTGAGAAAGAATTACTGCTTTCAGCGATCACACACCGTTCGTATCTCAATGAACATAAAGAAGCAACTTGGTCACATAACGAGCGCCTTGAGTTTTTAGGCGATGCCGTTTTGGAACTTGTGGTGACCGATTTTTTATTTAATAAATATCCAGACAAACCTGAGGGTGAGTTGACTGCCGTGCGTGCAGCGTTGGTCAATACCGTCTCGCTGGCCGCAGCTTCAGAAAAAATGGGCATTAACGAATACCTACTAATGTCCAAAGGAGAAGCCAAAGATACTGGTCGCGCTCGTCAATACATATTAGCCAACAGCTTTGAGGCGTTTATTGGTGCAATTTACTGCGATCAAGGGTATGTGGCTTCGAAAACATTTATCGCCGATCGATTATTTGCCAAAACTGATGACATTGTAAACAAACGCTTGTGGCAAGATGCAAAGAGTCGTTTCCAGGAGTTGGCACAAGAACATGCTTCAGTGACACCAACCTACGAGACACTTTCACAAGACGGACCTGATCATGATCGGGTATTCACTGTTGGTGTGTTCCTAAAGAAAGAACTAGTCGCAGAAGGCAAGGGGCGATCTAAACAAGAAGCCGAACAAGAAGCGGCACAAGGTGCAATTGAAGCCAAAAACTGGCAAAGCACATAATATAGTAATGCCCATAGAGTGCTGAATAGTGCGGCATTCCACGCTATACTCAAAGTATGAGTTTTTTGTCCAAAAGAGCTTTTACGCTTATCGAGCTTTTAGTGGTGATTGCTATCATCTCCATTTTGGCCGGTATTGTATTGGCTAATGTGGGACAAGGAGCGGCCCAAGCCAGAGATGCAGAACGTAAAGCCGATCTGCGTAACGTTGAAACAGCCTTAGAGCGTTATCGGCTTAAGAATGGACGCTATCCAGAAGCCTGTAACGGTCCGACCACAAGCTTTAATCAGACCTCTTGGTCTGGACAAATTGATAGCCAATACAGATGTGCAAATAACACCGGCCAATATATTGTCGGTTTGGCACCCGAATTTATTTCGGTACTACCTAATGATCCGCATCTGAATGGATCTCAGTCAGGCTATGTGTACGCGGTTGATCCCGAAGGTAAGGTGTATAAATTCATGGCATTAAATACCGTTGAATCAGAAACAGTTGAACCAACTGATGATTTTTCACGGTGTGGTGATACCAGTGTTTCTAGTCAAGAATGTGCCGCCGTGCCTTCTTCGCCAGGCGATGGTGGTGCATACAACTCAAGTGGTTCGAGGCCGGCTCATTGTTATCAGCAAAATGAAATGGGTAACGATTATGCGGTGCGAGCCGGTTTTGCTATAGGCGGTACGTACTCGGGTTCTTATGTGCGCACAGAGAAAGCCAGAGAGTATTTTTCAGACATCATTCGCTGTAAATAACCGTAAATCCAACGTGTCTTGAGTGTTACTATTAAAGTACTATGAGATTACGTGTGCGAGGATTTACTCTTATCGAACTTTTAGTAGTAATCGCGATTATTGCTATCTTAGCAGCGGTGTTACTGAGTAGTTTTGATGAAGCACGAAAATCAGCGCGTGACGATGCGCGAAAAGCGGAGTTGAAAGAGCTACAGCTCGCGCTAGAGCTCTACAAAGCGCAAAACGGACGTTATCCTGCAGCTGGTTGTAATCGGGGGGCAAGTTGGACGAGTCAAGCTCCGACGTACGGTAACTGCACTGAATACATCGCTGGATTGGCTCCCGAGTACGTGTCTGAATTACCTATTGATCCAAATGCTCAAGCAAATAATCAAGGGTATTTATATCGGACTAATAGTTCTGGAAGTAGTTATAAATTACTGGCGTACCTGACTGTTGAATCAAAGACCGTCGGTTCATTTGTGGATGAGTTTTCTCGTTGGCCCTATGCGTCATGTGGCTACACCGTTGCGCAAACAGAAACGACATACGCTGTATACTCTGCTGGTGCCGAATGCTGGTAAGTTATGTATCTTAAAGAGCTAACAATTAACGGTTTTAAGTCTTTTGCAAAAAAAGGTGAGTTTGAATTTTCTTCTGCCATCACAGCCATTGTAGGTCCGAACGGTTCTGGAAAGAGTAATGTGGCGGAGTCGTTTCGTTTCGTGCTGGGTGAACAATCAGTCAAATCAATGCGCGGAAAGAAAGGTGAAGATCTGATTTGGGGCGGTTCAGAAAAAGTAACGCGTGGTAACAGGGCCGCGGTTGAAGTGGTGTTTGATAATAGTAAGCGGACGTTTGCGCTCGATTTTGACGAAGTCAAAATCGAGCGCGTCGTTCATCGCGATGGTCAAAATGAGTACAAAATAAATGGCTCAGCCGTCCGCCTCAAGGATGTACATGAGCTACTTGCTAATGCGAACATTGGCTCAACCGGACATCATATTATTTCACAAGGTGAAGCCGACCGAGTCTTATCAGCGGGACCAAAAGAACGTCGCGAAATG
>CATMPJ010000014.1 GCA_950073265.1 uncultured bacterium
AAGATTCTTCTGTGCTTCGGATTAAACAATTCGCGCCACGTCTTTTTAACAGTCCAGGTATAGGTACTATCTGGCTCAGGCACGTACAAGTAGGATACAGCAGCTACGAGCATGAGTACTGTAGCGACCGCAAACAATACCTTGTACCCTGCAACAGATATAATGAATCCTGCTAGTAATGGACCAATCACCCCTAAAAAAGCTCTCGTTGCAAGGGATATACTTACTTGTCTACCTCGGCTTTCTTTTTTGCTGAATAAAACAAAGTCCACTTGAAAAGGAACCCAATGAAACACCCAGTACCCAACCATTGCGAACATGATTAACGGAAGCATCCAAGGCAAATTCTCGGTCGTGAGGAAGAGCAGTAAAAGATTCATTAACACGCAGTAGATTGCACCAACCGCCAAAGCGACACTGAATCCAAAGCGATTTACCGCTTTCATTCCGGGAGCGAGCAGTAATATATACATTAACGATATGGCTGCATAGTAGGAACCCACTACTTCAAAGTTATTGCCAGACACTTCATACAAGAAAATCGGCATAAAGATACCAAGTAATGCCACCGCTGCGCCTTGCACGAGCTGTTTAGCAACAAACAACTTTAAGAAGCTGCTGTCTTCTTCACCTTTGTGAAAACGATTTTGTCTGATGGAGTCAATTAAATTTTGCATACATTATGAACCAACTTTACTTATAAGATCGAAGTGTTTTCTCTTAACTGGCGTTATTGAGAGTCTGTTGCCCGGTTGTGTAACAATCATATCTTGATATTGCTTTTTTGCCTTTAGTTCGCTGAGTAATATAGGATTTTCATACTTTTTAACAAATTGTACCTCGACACATTCCCATCGTGGTTTTCCCTTACTAGCTTTAGCGTCATAATACTCACTTGCTGCATCGAATTGAGTTGGGTCTACCACTCCTACCTTAGAGACCCTTACCTCCCCCACTATGCCGGTTGCTGCGCCCCCATTGGAGTGATAGAACAAGACAATATCACCAACTTGCATGTCACGCATAAAATTACGCGCTTGATAGTTTCTCACCTCGGTCCAAAGCGTTTTTTTGTCCTGCTTTAAATCATCTATACTGTAACAATCCGCTTCGCTTTTCATCAACCAGTGCTGCATATTGCCCTATTATACGCTATCGCTACTTGCTATAATAGGTATACCGTTTACAAAATAATTTTTTACATATGATTAAGGAACATCATTTAGAATTTGTCCGCACCACCGGCTCTAAACTTGGACGTTTTTTGATGGGGTTACTATTTTTTGCTTCTGGCCTTTCTATGTTATTTACAATGGGTCCAGATGGCGTCGCGGGATATTTTACTAGCCTCAATCTACCTGCCGCAGCACTACTTGCTTGGGTGGTTATTATTTTCAAGATTTTAGCTGGCGGTGCCCTCATGATTGGACGACACGTACCAGACGCTGCTGCAGCTCTGATACTATTTACGCTAATTGCTACCTTAGTGGGACACTTTGATCCGTTTGATGCCACAGCGGTATTGAAAAATCTAGCTATCGTGGGTGGCCTACTCTACGTAATGGCCTTTGGTCCACATGGTATGAACTTAGTTCCCGAAAAGAAAGAAGAAGGATCTAATTCTGAAACTGAAACAACTACCGAAAGTGTAACCGTGTAAATTTCAGCAAATGCAACAAAAACCGCCCTCAAGGGCGGTTTTTGTTAAATTGATGCAACTTGTCTATTCCAACACGGTGCTGATGCACTCCATGGTTGCAACCCCTGCTTGTTGTACAAGTAGCGGGCGTATGCCATGTTGTCGTATAGATTGTCCAAGTCCAAATTCATTGCGTTTGCTGCACCTTGGTGATAACGCTTGTTGATTTGCATTACACCGGTATCAGCAGAGTCGACACGGCCCCTGAGGACCGAACCGTCATTGAGATAATGACGGAAAGTAGATTCGCAGCGCGCAATCTCAGCCATTACTGGAATGTCACTGAAATATTCGCGCACAGCAGCCTCTGTGCTAGTTCCCGAATGTTTAACTGGTGAAGAAGCTACAGTACTGTCTGTCCCCTGCTTTGCAAGAGACTGTGTAGGTACATGCGGGAGCTCTTCTGCCAGCTCCTCGGCCACTACTTTATCTTGAATCGCAATGTGTCCGTAGGCTGTTTCTGGTACTGTCACCGCTCCGGCAATAGTTCCAGTAAACAAGGCTAGAATCACAGTGGATATAATAAGCCAATGGTCTTAATGGATAAACATCGGTCAAGGGATTGTTTTAAACAACGCCTTAGGAGCCCGATGACCGCAAAATCATAGCACAAGATGCGGCTATTTATTACTATATCATAGTTTTAGATATATGTCAATTATTTGTCTTACATCTCGGAATGTGGCCTATTTTTGTTCAGTTTTATTAAACAAACTGCTAACTCCTTCGACAGCTCGCAAAACCTCAATTGGAGTGGCAAAAATAACCGTATTTGACTGGTCTGACGAAAGGTCATTCAGGGTTTGTAAGGTACGCAAGTGCAGGGCTCCAGGGGCTTTTGCCAGCGTTGTGGCCGCTTTGGTAATATTTTCAGCAGCAATAACCTCTCCCTCGGAGTTAATAATGACCGCTCGGCGCTCTCGTTCGGCTTCTGCTTGCTTGGCGATGGTTCGCTCCATATCGTCTGGTAAAAAGAAGTCTTTGAGCTCTACATTTACCACCGTAATTCCCCACTCATCTGTGTCGCGCTCAACAATCTCCTTAATCCGTTCAGAAAGCTTGTCTCGCTCAGCGAGAACCTCATCAAGCTCTGCCCCTCCCACGATGTTACGCATAGTGGTTTGCGCCAGTTGTGAGACAGCAAATCGAAAGTCCTCAACCTCAAGAATTGCCTTGGCAGCATCGCTCACTTTGTAGTAAATCACTGCATTAATACTGGCAGAAACGTTGTCACGTGTGATTACTTTCTGATCTGGTACATCCACCGCCTTCACGCGCAAATCAACTTTTTGCATGTTCTGAAAGATTGGCACAATAATTCTCCAGCCGGGATTTTGCAGACTGGTGAAGCGGCCCATGGTTAATACCACACCGCGCTCGTACTGCTTTACTTCTTTTAGGAGTACTACAGCCAGAACGATTACAGCTAATAGTAAGATTAGAATTTCCATATGTATCTACACTTATTTCGTATGTACTCAGTATACCCTAAAGCCGTTTTTTAAGTATACCCATGGCTCCATAGAGTCCGGCCTCATCTCCCAATTTTGCCAACGTGATAAGCGGTGACGCTTCAAAGCCATCAAGTGCCTCAACGGTATATTTTCGAATGGGATCAATTGGAATTTTTGGATCGCCCAATATCATTGAACCCCCCAGCACAATCACTTCCGGTGACCAATACATAATAGTGTTACACAGTCCTTGCGCTAAATACTCTGCAAGCTCATCCCACAGAACATCACTTTGTGGAATTTCGTATGGTTCTACTCCGAAACGTTGTTTTACTGCGGTACCTGAAACAACATTCTCTAGAGTTGGTTGCATATCTTCACCTAAGATAGTTCGGTCTACATCAATGATTTGGTGACCGGGCTCAAAGCCGATTGTTGTGACATCAATGTCCCCAGATTCAATTTTGGCACCTCCGACGCCAGTGCTCACCGTGTGATACGCAACAATATCAGCTCCCTTCCCTGCTCCAAAAATAGCTTCGCCAACACCAGCTAAAGCGGCGTCGTTTTCTAAGAAGACGGGTACGTCATATTTTTTCTTGATTTCAGCAACAATAGACTTACCGATCCATTTTTTCAGAATAGAATCGTTTTCAATGCCGGTCTTATCTTCATTTAATGGACCACGGATACCTCCTGCAAAAGCGGTAATTTCATTTCCAGCCGCCAACTTTTCTGCCAATTTTACCAGCTTCTCCACCCCTTCACTGGCGGATGCTGGAGTTTTAAAGGATTCGTGTTTGCTGAGTGTCTCCAGATCTTCTGAAACTGCTACTCGCGTTTTGGTGCCGCCAATATCAAATAATACGTAAGTCATGCTGTTAGTATTTTATCACGGTACAATTTCCGGATTTGCTTATCTATAAACCGAGTACTGCTTTAGTTTTCTTTTTATAAAGCTCAACGTTTGGTTGATTAAAAGCGTTAACTTCCATTAGTTTGGCGATGTACATTACCTCTCTCATCCGTAATGCCATGTACAACCCTAGCGAATATGTCAGATTCGGTTCATCTAAAATAATTGATCGATACGGCAACTTCTCTAGTTGATACGCTTGAACGACACCGGCATACATAGCCACTGCAACTTCTTGATTTGAATAACTGCCATAGGCTTTCGCAATGCCAGCCTTAGGAATTACATGTTCATGATCAGCATCATCAAAAGCTATAAACTCCGTAAAAACTCCTGGAAATCCACTAAAATACAATTGACCAATTGAATGCAACTCTACTGGAGTGGTGATAGTTGGCACCATACCAAGCTTGTTTGGTTTCTTACCAGAAGTAGTAGCTTTCCCTAAACTTTCAGCAAATAATTGTCGATACCACGCTCCAACTTTTTCCAATCGCTTATCGAACGCGAAGAAGTTGTAATGACGATATCCGCACTTTAGGTATTCAAACACCTCGATGGCACCATCCGCAGCTATCTGTTCAAAATCTTCAGTGTTGGCATCCAACAACCCTTCGATAAAGGCGTCCACATCATGCCCAAGGAGCGCAAGCGGGACCAAGCTAGCTTCCGTACCCACCGAAAAGCGACCTCCCACGGAGGTTGGCATTGTAACCGAGACCATCTTTTTTCGCTTAGCGTAACGTGCCAACTCTGTTTTAGGGTCGCTAATACATACAATTTGTTTATTGATAGTCGTGCCAAAGCTCTTCTCAAGTGCACTCAATAATACTGACGCATTGACTAAAGTTTCGGGTGTTTCGCCAGACTTACTAATAACACATATGGCAAATTTTTCTAGCTTCTTATATGCAGTGAGCGTGTCTAATAAAATATCCATTTCATACGGCGCAATGGTGTCTATTACCGACAACTTTACTTTTTCTTGTCCCAGTCCCGTGTGAACTGCTTCAACGCCCAGACTTGAACCACCAATACCAACAACCACCAGATGCTTCACGGCTTTAAACTGCTTTTTAAGCTCTGCCAGTTTAGTATGTAGGTCACCGTCAGCAGCATGTACAAGCGAATATTCTGGCCGCATGCTGTTCTGTCCTTCAATAACCTTTGTAAGTTCTTCACGATATGGTGCTAATTTTTTGTTAGCTGCCGCTTTTACCGCTTTACTAGGAACTTCAGTATCAAAATACGAAAATCTCATAGCTAGATTTGCAAGTTATTAGCCTTGAAGTCAACATGCTTCATTATGTAGTCGTACGCCTCATCGACCGTGTCCACCATTTTGAAAATGGACATGTCTTCTTCGCTAATTGTGCCAAATTTATGTAGTAGCTGCTTTTCGAAAAGTTCAACGAAAGGTTGCCAGTACTCTTTTCCATACAGTAATACTGGTATTGGTTCAATCTTCTTCGTCTGTATTAGCGTTACAATTTCAAATAATTCGTCTAACGTACCGAAGCCACCTGGAAAATAAACGTACACCTCAGAAGCAAACGTGAGCATCACTTTACGTGAGAAAAAGAAATCAAAATTTAGTGACTGTGTTGTATATGGATTAAGCTTTTGTTCAAACGGAAGCAAAATATTGAGGCCGACTGACTTGCCGCCGACCTTAAACGCGCCGACGTTGGAAGCCTCCATAATGCCAGGACCACCACCGGAAATAATCGAAAAATCTTTTTTTGCTAGTTTGGCAGCTAAAGCTTCTGCTTCTTTGTAATATCTATCATCCGGATTGGTGCGGGCGCTTCCCCAAAAGGTTGCGGCCAGACTATGCTCTCGCAACAATTCAAAACCTTGCACAAACTCAGACATGATCCTGAAGATTCGCCATGATTGAGTGGCGTCACCGTTTTTAGCAAGGCTGCTAGGTGGACATAATAGCTCCTTCTCTACTCGTGAATCGTCAGGAGTAATTTTTTTAATCTTGTGCTTCTTTTTCTCAAACATGGATTCATTGTAGCATTCGAAAAAGAGCGCCCAGCAAGCTGCGCGCTCTTTCTGTGAAGATAATTACTGCTGCCAGGGGATTTCAAACTGTTCAAACTCCGGCAGAAGCTTTTTATCGTAGAGTAAGCGTGAGATACACTCAGCATGTGACAGAGCACCCGTAAGCGCATTGTGCGGCTCAGGCTCATCTGGAATACCACAGTAGTTTAAGACTGCGTCTAGATTCAGTGCACTGCGGTGGTGTTCGACATCAAGTGGTGGCGTCTTCCCTGCTTTTATCATATGCATCCAACACAATGTATGCGTGTCGATGGTGCGATACGCTAAGTGCCAATCCATACCTGCGCGCTCAGTCGCTGCTCGTAGCATGTCCCGATCGTAGGATACGTTTTGTCCCGCTAGAGTCCTGTCGCCAATATCCTCTGCCCAATTAGTAAAATTACGCACCAATTCCGCTTCGGTCATTTTACCAGTGTCAGTTATCTCAGCTTCAGTAAAGCCATTCACCGCTAAGGCTCCTTCCATAATATGTGCGCCGTCCCAAATCTGACACTCGAGATAGATCCGATTGTCCGGATTATGTAAATCAAGTGCGCCCAGAGACACAATCGAGTGTTTATCGTAATTGGTTCCTGAGCCTTCAATATCAATAACTAGCATATCGGTGAGTATAGCATGCTCCGCTTATGGGTGATGTTCGAATTCTTTGTGTAAATGAAAACCGCCCTGTGAAATGAGAACGGTCCTCATTTTGGGCGGTTATTTGTCTCCGAGAAGCCTTACTGCTTCGATACAAAGTTCATTCAAATCATGAAGAGGTTCGATACCAGCGATTTCACTCACCCAGTGGTGTTCTGATTTCACTTTCCATGCATCGCGAGGATACCCCCAGACGAAACTATACTTGAACCTCTCAGGGTTAGCACAAGCTCTACCAGCCATGAAACCCAGTTCTGTATTGGTCACTCGACCTGGCAGTTGAGTTTGATGACGAGGTATCCAAAACAGGACCAAGTCTGATTGCAGGATGTAACGGGCTTCCCAAGCGACAATAGGTTCAGGAAAATTTTCCTTGAATGCCCAGTCGTTTTCGCGCGGTTCAGGAATAAAAATAATTCCAATAAATCCGGCCTCCCGCAAATAGTGGACTGCAAGCGACCGCCACTTGAATTCCAAGACATCTTCTCGGGAAGAAGGGCCTGCCAGAAAAATGGAGTCTTGATTCCAGGTAGATCCTTCAGCATCCTGATAACACAGCACTTTCTCATCATCCCACATAGCGCATGTGAGATTGAGCATTTTTTGAGTTTCTTTTCTGCCGGCCATTATGACCTCCTCTATAACAAAAATCTATCATTTTTATATTACATATTTCTATTATGTAAATACTTTGCTCCGCCGGTAGGATTCGGACTTACTCTAAACCAGGACAATTGGCGGCGGGCGTGTAGCCCGCCGCCTCAGCGGCTGCCACAGAATCGAAGGTGATCTTATTGGCTTCTTTTATCTGTTTGGCGCCGGGACAATCTGGTAAGTGGTATTTTGAACCGGATTTTGAGGCGATGACGGTACCAAGAGCGGCTGTTGCGCTAGCTTCAGCCGCTAGCACTTCCCTATCCGGCACCAAGCGATGCGATTCTGTACTGACAGCAGGAAAAGTATTTGGAGTAGCCTTTTCAGGCAAAACAGATTGTTTTCCTAGGCCAAATGACACCAGAGCTACCAAAACCAACAGAAAGCTGTAAAAATAAGCATCGGTGCCAAAAAAGGACTTGAGTTTTTCCTGCATATATAGTATATTCTCGGGCACTAATCATTATACGATAACACTATGGCAACCAAAAAGTCCGCCGGGTCGTCAAAAAACCTGCGCGATTCACAACCTAAATTCCTTGGCGTAAAGCGTGCTGACGGGCAAGCTGTTAAGGCTGGCGAGATTATTGTTCGCCAACGTGGTACCAAAATTGAAGCTGGCAAAGGCGTCAAAGTTGGCCGCGATCACACCCTCTTTGCACTAATTGACGGTGTGGTGTCTTTCCGTGAAGCACGAAAGATTCGCTTCAACGGCAAGCGTGTCACTAAGAAAACTGTGGACGTCGTTACGGCGTAGGTAAAATAAAAAGCGGCGGGCCTTCGGCCCGCCGCTTTTTTAGGTTCAAACTACCTATTCGCGAATAGTCGCTTTTGTAATCACTATTGGTTCAATCGGTTGGTCAGCGGCATTCGTTGCAACATCACCGATTTCATCAACAATATTCATACCAGAAATCACCTTACCAAATACCGGGTGCTGTGATGATAGTGGCTGTTTGTTGAAATCAAGATTCACGTTATCAACGAGATTGATGAAAAACTGACTTCCACCTGAGTTCGGTCCTGAGTTTGCCATTGAGATAGTGCCTCGCAGATTAGACAAATGCTCAGCTGCTACATGCTCATCTGGGATACTGTATCCCGGCCCGCCGGTTCCGTAGCGCATTACGTCATCAGTCTTGGTGATTGGATCACCTCCCTGAATCATGAAGCCATCAATGACCCGGTGGAATTTAATCCCATCATAAAATCCTTCATTAACAAGCTTTTTAAAGTTCCCAGCCGTAATAGGCATAGCGTCTTCGTACAGTTCAATTTCGATAGTTCCAGCAGTCGTTTCAAGTACTGCTACGGGGTTATTTTTGTTATGCATAGTTTCTTCATATTCTGGTAATGCTTCTGGAGTCAGGGTTGTTTCAGTAACTCGATTGGTTGCTGAAGTGTCAGTGGCTGGTGCATCAGAGCCAACCCACCATGAGATGCCAATCACCAATACTGCACAAATAGCGAATAGTGCAGCAATTGGGTACACCTGCTTCTTGTCCATACTTAAGCTGCAGCTACGTTAATAGTAATGGTGTGAGTATGACCAGCGTGACTAAGTATCACTTGGTGCTCACCCACTTCTTTTACTGGTTCTTTAAAAGAAACTAGGAATAAGTCTGTATTCACTTCTTTCTCTTTAAGCATCTTGACTACATCATCAGCACTAACAGCTTTGAATAGGTGACCTTGATCATTTGCAGTTGCCGTAACTGTGAGATCACCAGCGCTGTCGATTTTTGCGGTTGCTTCATTAAACGCGGTCTCATTAGCTTCAACTTGCGCCGCCTTATCTTTGAGAGACTGCTCAGCCTTTTTTAGGTTTTCCGGCGTTGCTGGAGCGGCACTCTTACTTGGGATAAGTTGATTCATGGCGTATCCGGTTGGCACATCCGCCACAGTACCTTTCCGACCCAAGCGAGCCACATCACGTAAAAGAATAACTTTCATGTCTGAATTGAATTATATGTTTAAAATAAGTACCTCTAGTGTACCAAAGTGGCTATAAAGCGCTAGTTTAGGTCATTTTGTAGACTATCCAGCAAATTACTATCACTCGCCACCGTCTCTCCTCGCAAGTGTCTGATTGCCGCATTGAGCTGCGGATCAACACCCTCTTCACGCTCTTCTACGCTGTAGCCAATACTTATATCCGGTGCCAAACCACCGTCCGAAATGGAAACACCATTCGGGGTAAGCCACCGTGCGATGGTGACCTTAAGCGAAGCGCCCGAGCTCAATGGAACTAATTCCTGTACCGATCCTTTTCCAAAGGTATTTTCACCAATGACGGTAGCCACCCCATGATCCTTAAGGGCTCCCGCTAAAATTTCGGAAGCTGACGCGGAACCTTCGTTTACCAGCACCACCAGATTGCCTGGATTGAAATCTCCAACTCGCTGCCCTCGGCTGCGGAATAATTTTTCATCTCCATTAGCGAGCTGTTCACGCACTACCACTTGTCCAGATTCGAGGAAGTTACCGGCTATCTCAACTGCCCCTTGCAAGTATCCGCCTGGATTACCTCGTAAATCAAACACCAGTTTATCAGCACCACTACGTGTGTATTCTTCAAGCGCTTCATTAACTTTATCTTCTGCTATCGCATTAAAACTATATAGCGCAATTACGAAAACGTCATCATATTGCTCGGTTTTTACGGTTGGGATACTGATATTGTCGCGAGTTACTACAACAGTTTTAAATTCTGTATCTCCTTCTCTGAAGATCGAAAAGGTGACATCCGTGCCTTTATCACCTCGAATCAAACGAACCGCTTCATCAATGCCCATACCTTCTGTGCTCTTATCATCAATTCGAACAATCACATCACCAGGCAAAAGACCGGCTCTCATGGCTGGTGTCTCCGGCAATGGTGAAATAATGGTGATAAGACCGTCACGCAACCCAACTTCCATACCCACACCACTGAAGTTACCTGATATATCATCTTCAAACCGCTCTGCATCACCTGGTGGCAGGTACACCGTGTACGGGTCACCGTAGGAACTTACCAGTCCTTGAATCGCACCATAAACTCTATCTTGCGCTGAAACGGCACTCGTTGAGCTGGCGGCGGTGTACTTCTCTTCCATCAAATGCCACACCCGCCAAAACTCGCTTAGATCAGCTTCATTGTCTGGTCGTTCATCTCTACCAAACAGCCACGACAACAGACTAGCATCTTGGGTCGCCAACACCCCTGAATTAGCCAGCTTGGCACCAGCCATAAATGTTCCTACCGCTAATAAGAGCGCCAAGGCTAATGAGAGTGCCAAACGGCCTGATGAGTGTGTTGTGTGATCTTGCTGCATACGTACCTTGCATTATCGCATACCAGCAGTGACCAACAAACCGTTTCTCACCATGAAAACAATTTGCTACACTAGGCGAATCATGCCTCTAAACTTTTTTTCACGATCTGATAAATCAGTAGTCCATCGTGATCTTCACTTATTTAATTCGGAAACCCGGAAGAAAGAAGTGTTCGAACCGCTAAAAAACCCTCGAGTGACAATGTATACTTGCGGACCAACTGTTTATGACTACGCGACAATTGGTAACTTGCGCTCGTATCTATTTGCTGACATCCTCAAGCGTACCTTGATCAAAAATGGTTACGATGTACGCCATACCATTAACCTGACAGACTTCGGCCATCTAACTGACGACGGCGATGCCGGCGAGGACAAAATAATGAAAGGTCTAAGGCGCAAAGATTTACCAATTACGCTTGAAGCTATGCGTCAACTTTCAGATGAGTACATTGAAGCATTCAAAGCAGATATAGAAGAACTTCGCATACTTCCACCAACCACCTGGTCACGGGCGAGTGACTACGTACGTAAGCAAATAAGTCTTATTAGGACTCTCGACGATAAAGGTTACACGTACGAAACGACTGATGGGGTGTATTTTGATATTAGTAAATTCCCTACGTACGGTCGTTTGGGCAGTATCGACGTTGAAAAACTTAAAAGCGGCGCCCGTATAGAAATTAATTCTGAGAAAAGACATCCTGCTGACTTCGCGGTTTGGAAGAAAAGTCCGCTGGGCTGGGACAGTCGTTACGGACGCGGGTTTCCTGGTTGGCACATTGAGTGTTCTGCTATGGCAATAGCCACATTGGGTAAAGAAATAGATATTCACACTGGTGGTATCGACAACATGCCCACGCACCACAACGCTGAGATTGCGCAAAGTGAAGCAGCGACTGGCAAAAAGTTTGCACGGTACTGGCTTCACGGTGAACACCTACAAATAGATAATCAAAAGATTTCAAAATCACTCGGTAATGGTATCGGACTACGTCAGCTGGCAGATCGTGGATTCTCTGGTGATGATTATCGCTATTGGCTCCTTATGTCTCATTACCGTTCGCCAGCAAATTTCTCGTTTGAAGCATTAAAAGCAGCTAAACAAGCTTTATTCCGACTCAAGCGACACATGTATGAAGAGTACAAACGCAAAGTAGCAGTACCTAACGAGGAATACATGGAAAGCTTCATGACTCGATTAGCCGATGATCTCGACACACCGGGCGCAATCGCCGTACTATGGGAAATGGTCAAGGACGATTCATTAGATAACAAAACCAAAGCTGGCACACTAGTCGCTATGGACGAAATCCTCCAAATTGGACTCTCGGCACCACAAAGTGAAGGAGCACGGATGCTTGGCGTGGTGTCAGCAAATGATCTGCCCGAAGACATTCAGGCCATTGTTGATGAGCGAGAAGCAGCGCGTATTGCTCGCAATTGGACAGAATCAGACCGTCTGCGAGAAGCACTGCATGTAAAAGGATATACGATTGAAGATTCAGCCAACGGACCTCGCATTTCTAAAGTCTAAAGAACTGGCCGGAAGCGCAGCTTCCAGCCAGTTCTTTATACACAGACTCTAAACAGTTTCCCCACCTTTTCTTAAAAACAGTCAAACTATATTTCTGTTAAGATGTACGCATGTCGAAAGAAACGAACCGCTCACTCCGCCAACCTCCTGCCAATGTCGATGCCGAAAAAGCCTTGCTAGGAGCGGTTATTCTCAAACCAGACGTATTACACGACGTTTCAGTAACGGTTTTCCCTGAGAGCTTCTACGCCGACAAACACCGGAAAATTTATGAGGCAATCCTCAGCGTATTTTCTAAAGGCGATCCAATCGACACCGTTTCGATTGTGACTAAATTAAAAGACATGGGACAGCTGGACCGGATTGGTGGCCCATCGTATGTAACCGAACTAATTGAAACGGTACCAGCCGCCGGTAATGCTGCGTATTACTCAGAGCAAGTGATTAATAAATCAACCCTCCGCAACCTTATTCACGCCGCAGATGATATCGCAGAAATTGGTTACTCGGACCCGGAGACCGTTGACGAGGCACTTGACCAAGCGGAGAAGAAAATCTTTCAAGCCACCCAAGCACCTAGTGCTCAAAAATTTCGCCCGATTGGAACCGCCCTTAAAGAAGCCTGGGAGCGATTTGAACATCTGAGTGAAAACCCTGAGGTGAAGCGAGGTGTACCATCTGGCTTTACTTCCCTCGACAACCTGCTTTCCGGCTTCCAAAAGTCTGACTTGGTAATTTTAGCTGCTCGGCCGTCTATGGGTAAGACTACTTTTGCACTCGATCTCGCTCGCAACGCCGCTCTCCAACACGGCGCTTCGGTGGGTATCTTCTCTCTTGAAATGAGTGACCAGCAGCTCGTTGATCGTATGCTCGCCGCTGAAGCGGGGGTTGACTCGTGGAAGCTGCGCACGGGACGCCTTTCAAACGATAGTGAGTACGAAGCCCTCCAGGGCGCCATGAACAAGTTGCACAAAGCCCCAATTCACATCATCGACGAAGCGGCCATGAATATTGTAAAAATGCGCTCCGCGGCACGCCGACTCAAAAATGAGTACGGTCTTGATATGTTGATTGTCGACTACCTCCAACTCATGTCCCCTACCCTCACCAAAGGCTCAGATAGTATGGTGCAACAGATTACCGAAATTTCACGTTCACTTAAAATCCTCGCAAAGGAAATGGATATTCCGGTCATAGCTTTGTCTCAGCTATCTCGTGCGGTGGAACAACGCGGTGGTAAGCCGCGTCTCTCAGACCTTCGCGATTCTGGTTCAATCGAACAGGATGCTGACGTTGTGATGTTCATCCACCGTGAAGACAAGATGAACAAAGACAAAGAGCCGGAACGTCCAAACATTGCTGAGATTTTAGTTGAAAAACACCGTAACGGGGCCGTCGGACACGCAGAGCTATACTTTGACGACAAACATGTGCGCTTCCTTAACCTTGATACGCACCATGCAGCAATGCCGGGTAGTGGTGATGATTTTTAATATATGTCTGATCTCGATAAATTAATCACTCTATTTGAGTCTTTCCCGGGGATTGGGGCGCGCCAAGCGCGGCGCTTTGCCTTTCATGTTCTCACCATGAACGACGCTCACAACGCACAATTAGCTAAACTTATCACCGGAATCAAAACCTCAGTGACTGAATGCGAAAGTTGTCACAGATTCTTTTCCCGATATCAAGCCGAGACACTTTGTTCCATTTGTAGCGCTAGCAATCGTGATCATTCACGTCTGTTAGTCGTAGAGCGTGATTCGGACATTCAAGCAATGGAGCGCGCCGGCGCCTATGATGGTCTGTACTTTGTACTTGGCGGAACCGTCCCTCTTTTACAAAGCAAAGACACAGAAAAGCTTCGCGCCGGCGCGCTGAAAGCTACCGTTGAGACCCGACTCAAAAATGGTCTAGAAGAGGTGATTCTTGGTTTTGCGATTAATCCAGACGGTGAGAACACCACCCGATTTATTGAATCCATTATAGAACCTCTTTTAGCGGCGGAAAATAAAAAGCTAACCCACCTCGGTCGCGGCCTGTCTACCGGCAGTGAACTCGAATACGCCGATGGAGATACACTCAAAAATGCTCTTAAAAATCGCTATTAACTGTTCAACTACGACATGCCAAATAAAACACCTCGCTTCAGGCGAGGTGTTTTGTTAAATCTTGTCGATTTTGATTTGTGCGTAACGCTGTCGGTGCCCGATGCGTCGGTCACGGTTGCTTTTCGCCTTGTAGCGAATGATAGTTAGTTTTGGACCCTTCTTTTCACCTAGATAGGTTGCGGTAACTTTTCCGCCAGTCGTCGGTGTGCCAACACTCGCTTTTGAACCATCGTCAGTCATAAGTACTTGGTCAAACTCAAGCTTGTCACCCTCTTTATGGTCACCAAGCAGTTCAACGTTTAGTACATCACCTTCCCGAACGACATATTGCTTGCCGCCAGTCATAATAACTGCAAATGGGGCTGTTTTAGTATCTGTTGCCATAGTGCGCGCTATAGTACCAAAAAACTTGATATTTGCAATAGGTTCTGTAGAATCTGCAGTGGACCAACCTGGTTCTTGGATCAACAACAAAGCACAGGGAGAAACTGTAAATGCCCTCAACACCAGGTTTAAAACGTCGCTGTAGAGGCGGTGGCCGGATCAACGCATCCACGGAGCGCAAGCGGGCCGAACGCCGCAGTAGCAGAGGCAAGAAGAGGGCTCGTTACCGTAATTGTTAGCGGCAAGAGCGCACAATCGGGCGTCACCCTCCACATTTGTGGAGGGTGCGCCTTTTTATTTACTCTGGCTTATGTGGCTTTTCGAGCTCAAGCACATCTACCCCAACTGTAGCGCCAGTGATTTTGGTTACATCTTTATCTATTTTGTTTAACTCTTTATACCCAGCGTTATAGTGATTGACCGTCGTCTCGAGGGTCTTACCTAGTTTTTGATAGTAATCTTCGTATTTTGCTATATGCCCAGAAAGCTTTTCTACATTTTTAATAATATCCTGGGCCTTTTCTTCGATTTCCATCGCCTTAAGACCTTGGAGAACAGTTTGTAAGTAGGCTAAGAATGATGTTGGAGAGACGATAATCACCTTATACTTACCGGCTGCTCGTTGAATAAGATTATCCTCCCCCGCTCCGACTTTGTTTGAAAGTAAATCGTAGTAGATACCCTCATGCGGAATAAACATAAACGCAAAGTCGGTCGTTTTTTCGGTCGGACGAATATACTTTGCTGTTTCAGTAATACGCAGTTTCAAATCATTTACAAACGCTTTTTCAAATTGCACTTTCTCAGCACCCTCTGGCGCTTGTGCGAAGCGATTATAATTCTCGAGCGAAAACTTTGAATCCACGGGAATCACTTTCCCTTTCACAAATACCGCCGCATCAACAATTTCCCCGTCTTCAAAACTATACTGCATTTTAAAGCTATCTGGTGGCAAAACGTTCTGCAAAACTGTTTCAAGGTAATACTCACCAAGCACGCCACGTTGTTTCGGATTCTTTAAAATGTCCTGCAGTTCCTTAAGTTGATCTGCCACCTGGAATACTTGCTTACTACTCTCCCCCACCTCAGTTACTCCACGCACCACATCTATGAGTTGCTTTTCCATGCGTTCTTGGATATCACGAATGAGTTGTTTGCTTTCGCTAAACTGCATTCGTGCACCTTCTTGCATTGATTTGTTAGTCTCACCCAGTCGATTGTCTAGTGTCTTGGCTAGCTCGTGCATTTGTTGCTGCATGAGAAGCAGACCTTGACTGTCTTCCTTCTTTTGCTCCCGCGGTTTAAGTAAGCGGAATATCACAAAACCATTAGCAAGCACCAGCAAAATAACCAATACAATCAAAATATTTTCCATATATCGACTATCATACCATTATGCTAAACTACAGACATATGACGTCACACCAATCAATTAAAGACTCGCTAAAGGAGGCAATGAAAGCCAAAGAAGAGGTCCGCTTGCGAGTTATTCGGCACATTCTGTCTGCCGCAACAAACGAGCTAGTTGCCACCAATCGCACTCCCCAAGACATGCTAACTGATGATGAGCTACTCGCAGTCATCAAGCGTTTAGCTAAGCAACGAAAAGAATCAATTACCCAGTATGAAGCCGCCAATCGACCTGAGCTAGCTGCTCCAGAAAAAGAAGAACTAGTGGTACTTGAAGCCTACTTACCACAAATGATGTCTCAAGATGAGATCCGGCCCATCGCTGAAGCTAAAAAAGGTGAACTGGGTATTGAGGATAAGAGTAAAATGGGGATGCTGGTTGGCGCAGTGATGAAAGAGCTGGCTGGCAAAGCCGACGGTGGTGATGTAAAACAGGTTGTTGAATCTCTATTTTAATGAAGTTCGAAAAAATACCAGGACACATACAAAGAGCCAAAGTTACTGGTGATTCTGAATTTTTAAGCTTAGCTGGTAAGAAAGGTGCTGAGGCACGGAAGAGGCGAGAACTAGAAAAAGAGAGAGTTGAGAGAATTGAGCATATTAAAGCCGAGCTCGATTACTGGGAACACAAAATTGGTACTGGACATAGCACGATGGATGAGTCGGGTGACATCACACCTGAAAGTCAAGATGAGAAAATATTGGCATACGTATCAGGACTAAAAGACGAGTTAGAAAAATTGACTGGCATTCGACAATAAGGCTAAATAGTTGTATAAAGCATTCAGACGTACATTGTCAGAAAGGACATAGTCATGAATGCTTATGCAAACACTGGCAATGATCCAAACATTGTCATTCCAGCTTTCAATGATGCTATGCGTAAAGCTGAAGCAAAATAGGGGGCAATCAACTAAGAGAAGGCACGAAGAATTATTTTTCGCGTGATAAACGACACAAAAAGTTCGAATTTTCCTACGAAATTATCTCGAGCAAAAACACTTGAAGGGCTTTCCGAGTCTGAGAGAACCCGTTACCACAGCTGCGCAACTATCTATTTCAAAGACCCGCGAGTTTCGGCTTGGCGCCGCCGTTTAGGAAAAGCCAAGGTCGCTACCAGTGGCTCTTCATTACCTAATTCGCCGGCTTCAGATGATATAGAGGAGGAAATTCAAAGGTGGCGAGAAGAGGAAGCCTGGGATATGGCCAAAGAGCGTAATGAGCATATTATCGGAGCCGACGGTACTGATCATGATTTTAGTCCCGACTACATGGGCGCAACCTGGAGCGATTAAGCTGGTAGTACTAAGCCCGATCAAGATCTTCGAAACAAACATGAAAGGATTGGTATGACCGCTTGCTTTAAGGGAAGAAAACGACCACTTACGCAAGAAGATGTGGAAAGCCTGGAGCACCCCGGTGCTCTTACGAAGAAACTCGAGGCTTTCAGCCTCGAAGGCGAAATCCACGTCGTGACCGAATGTGCTCGAATCGCCGGGAGTTCGTCATTTCAACGTGTTAGGGATGTAGAGATTCCTGAAGACGCCGAGCTGTTATTGACGATTGATCCTGGAGCGCGCGCCGAGTAGTCGGCGCGCGCCGCCCACCACTACAATGGTTGGGCATTTTTTATATCAAAATCCCCCACCCTGGTGCGTCGTAAGTTTTGTAATGTAGCAGGATACCCAATCCTATAGCCCAAAGCTTCTGCCAAACTACGGATATAGGTACCGCTAGCCACATAAAAGCGAACAGTGGCGACAGCTCGATTTTTCTCAGCGGAGTTAGTAAGTGAAAAATCGAGCAACTCAGCCACATAAACCGTCATATCACGCACCGGAACCTCATCTACAATCTGCCCTCTCTTTTCAGCTCGTCTCGCGCGCTTGTACATCGGTACACCATCAACTTTTATGGCACTGTATGCCGATACTGGATAGCTATTTGTACCGATAAGTTCAGCAAGTGCGGCAGAAATCTTGCTCCGCAAGATTTCTGCCGCTTCAGTTACACTCTTTTCTTCAAGTATCTCTCCCTCTAAATCACCAGTACTGCGTCGTTCACCAATTCGTACTTCAGCTACGTATTCTTTATCTAATTTGATTAGTTCAGCTAATTTTTTCGTACCAGTACCGACTCCAACTAACATCAGGCCAGTTGCTAAAGGATCTAATGTCCCCGCATGACCAATCTTCCGAATGTTTAATTCTTTACGTAAACGACGAATTACGTCCATAGACGTGATTTCTTTTGGTTTATCAATCAGCAATAATTCTTCCATTACACAAACGCGACCAGTTTTGCCAAGAAGAACACGAAAAATAGAAGCATCATCGCTCCCTCCCAACGCATTATCTGTCTAGCTAAGCCGCTAACAAAGAAAATTACCGAAGCTGCCACCATAATAGCAAGGCCAAGACTCATCACAATCGCGTCCGCAGGCAACGGCATAATCAGCGCCGGAAGTCCCACTACGATCAGCATATTAAAGGCGTTTGAACCAAATATGTTCCCCACCGCCAAGTCAGCGTCACCACTGCGCATCGCTTGAATTGAGACAAATAATTCAGGTAAAGAAGTACCGATAGCGATAGCTGCAATAGAAACAAGCCCAATCGGTACCGCAAACGCTGTGGCGATGTTCACCGCATTTTCAACGGTAAAGTTAGCACCTATCAATACTCCTGCGAGACCAAACACAACCAGTGCACTTGCTTTAAGCATAGATTCACTACTACTACTTTTTTTAGCTACCGAAGATATATCGCCCTCTTTCTTTGCCTCAACAAACAAGTACCACAAATACGCTACAAACGTTCCCACCAATAACATTGCCTCTAGTCGGTCTACAACACCATCATATACAGCGGCAGTAAAATGCACTGTCGCAATCAAAAAGATAGGCAGCTCTGATTTAAGCAAATCCTGTTTGATTATTATCGTGCCGCCAAAGGTAGCTATGATACCGACAATCAACAATATGTTGGTGATGTTGGAGCCAACAGCGTTAGCAATAACGATTTCTGGCACCCCAGACAAGACCCCAGCGACGGATGAAGCTAGTTCTGGTAACGATGTACCCAAACCAACAATAAGCACTCCAACCATAAACGGACTCATGCCCATGCTAAAACCAATCTTTTTTGCACCATCCACAAACAGATCTGCTCCCCGCACGAGCACAAAAATGGATACAGCCAAATACGCGGTCCAAATGAGTATTTGCATATCGAAGACTATACCGTAGAGTTTTGCATTTGTCGCTATGATTTAATCACTGATTCGTTTACGATATTTACATGATAGATTTCAAGGCCGCAAAAAGACACTTTAAAAAATCTGATCTTGTCATGGCCGAGCTGCTTGAACAAGCTCTAAACGCACAAGACCCTATCATCGCTCCCCAGCCAAAACGTGAGCGCGAATATTTCAGTAACATCGTCCGTTCAATAGTAAGTCAGCAAATCTCCACTGCTGCAGCATCGGCAGTAAATAGTCGAGTGAGAGCATTGTTAGTTGAAATTACCCCTAAACGCGTCCTGGAAATAGATTTTGATACCCTCAAAGCGTGCGGTTTATCAGCCAAAAAAACTGAATACATTAAGCACAATGCCGGTGTATGGCACGAAATTCCCACCGGGAATTTCGTGCAGATGACCGATGAAGAAGTAATCAAAGAATTAACGAAACCCTATGGCATCGGTCGTTGGACG
>CATMPJ010000015.1 GCA_950073265.1 uncultured bacterium
TTAGAGAGTTCATTGAGTCGTTGCACATTCCACCAGCCTGGGAAGACGTATGGATTGCGGCTGAGAGCAATAAAATATTGGCCACTGGCTATGATTCTGCGGGTCGTAAGCAATATATTTACGATCCAGAATGGCAGAGGGATCAATCAGTAATCAAATACAAAAAGCTCAACAAACTAGGCATGGTGCTACCTAAACTACGCAAGCGCTTAGGGAATGACATTGACTCAGAAAAGAATGATAGAAACCGTGTAGTTGCGACGACGGTGGCTTTAATCGATAGGCTGGGTATGCGAGTGGGGAATAAATCGTATGCTGAAACTAATGGAACGTATGGCGCAACAACGCTACGCAATAAGCATGTGAAAGGTAAGGTTCGAAAAGTTCTGAGCTATATTGGCAAGTCACACGTTGCTCAAGAATTAACCATCACTGATCCTTCTTTAGTTAGAGCAATTCAAGATTGTGAGGATGAGCCTGGATATACTCTGTTCCAATATTATGATGAAGATGGAAATAAATGTGACATAAAGTCGGATGATGTTAATTCGTATATTGCTAATACGACCGGTCTGGAGATTACTGCAAAAGATTTGAGGACTTGGTACGGCAGTGCGATCGCATGTGAATATCTGCTCGAGAGCATGGACAATCAGACTGATCCAGAAGTTGGAGTTGCCAAAAAAATTGTCGCTGGAAGTCTGGGTAATACTCCAACCGTTGCTTGGGACTACTACGTACATCCCGCTATAGTGAACATGATTACGCAAAAAAGCTTGCCAGACTTTTCCGTGAGTCCGACCAAATATCTCTCACGTGGTGAGCGAGCTCTGAAAAAAATTATCGCTGATTACAAGTTTCAGTAAGCTTCAGATATATTGTAAGATTGGGTATTACCGCTAGCGCTGTGCTAGTAATTAAAATATGCCGAAAGAAGAAAGAAAACTAAAGAGCGAAACAGATATTTCTTACGGTGTCGTACCGCTACACAAAGCCTCTGATGGATGGCGGGTTTTGGTGGTGCATCAAATATCATATCGGGGTGATAATTTTTGGATACTCCCAAAAGGTCATGCAGAAGGAAATGAGTCACCAGTGGAAGCAGCACGGCGTGAACTTAAAGAAGAGACTGGCGTAACTGATGTAACAATCCCTGAAGACACTCAATTCACTATTGAATACTCATTTACACACGAAGACAAACGAATTAGTAAGACCGTTGTTTATTTCGTTGGGTTGTGCGCTTCAATGGAAACTGTCTTGACGCAACCGCAAGAGATTAAAGAGTTGCGTTGGTGTACAATTGAAGAAGCAAAGAGACTTGTATCACATCAGAACACCCGCAATATTTTAGAGCAGGTGGCACAGGTAATAGTTGGCTAGTTATATTTTTGATTAGGTCTTGTGTACCGGACGACTTTTTCGTATGGTAAGTATGGTTGCAAATAAGGAGACAACGCATGTTCCGTGTTCTTTTAGTTCTGATTTTCAGCGCGATGACTTTTTCTATCCCGGCCCAGGCACAAGTTATGGGTGATGGGATGAACATCCGGGCTGCTTGTACGCAGGTGGGTGAACTGGCTCGTGGGCTGGATCGCGTGGTAAACGAGATGCAGCTCTACAACAACAGTAGAGATATCTGGCGTTCATCTCGTGGCTGCGTCGAACGCAATCCGCGAAATGTCAACATAGATTCTATTCGTTTTATGGGCTGGTATCTTACGACGCCGCAAAGGCGGGGCGACCCACAATTCTGGGTACCAATCTATTACGTGGACTTCATCCCTCGAACGGAAAGTAGAGAGCTGTTACCGGGGATTGGGATTTCCGAAGAGACTAGAATGTATCGTCCCCACGGCACATTTCGGGCTGATCGCTGGCGGCTTCCAAAAGGATGTCAAGCGCAATGGATCGAACTTCCTGAACGTTACAAGCCGATACGCTTGTATGGGGCAGATCGCCAAGGTGGAATTCCTTGGTGCGAGAAACCCGATTATGTGGGTACAGGCTTCCGCGAAAGCAGATGAAATTTACGTCACTCCACTAATTAAAGAGGCGACTTTCGGGCCGCCTCTTTTATTTGTCAGCTTAGTTCGGCTGCGGCCTTTCGGGCGGCGTTACGAACTATTTCCGGCAATGCCGGGTGGATATAAATCATCTTGAGCAGGTCATCGCTGGTTGCTTTCATGGTTATAGCAAAGATGAGCTGATGGATCATTGTCGCTGCCTCTTCACCAATGATGTGGGCTCCGATAAGTTGCTTTGATGATCTATCAAATAAAAGTTTTACCAGTCCTACCTCCGGAATACGCGCCATGCCTTGCGCGCTTTCTTTGTACGTGTGCGTAACTGCAAGATAATCAATTCCTGCGGCACGAGCTGCTTGTTCAGTCAGCCCAACACCCGCAATTTCTGGATGAGAAAAGACAGCGTGCGGCATCGGTGGATAGTCGATGGTCGATTTGTCATCATCGCCAAATAGCTGCCCAAATAAATACTCTCCTTCAAAGTTAACACTGTGTCGAAATAAGTATGTACCAATACAATCACCGATTGCGTATACACCAGGTGACTTGGTCTCAAGATATTCATTGACTTCGATGTATCCGCGTTCGTAAGTAGCGATTGGTGTATTTTCTAATCCCAGGTTATCTGTATTAGGTGCAACACCAGTCGCCATAAACAAAGCATCACCGGTTTCAGTGATTACGCTTCCATCTGGTTGGGTTGCGCGAATGGTAAACGTATCGTTTTCGTAACGTACCGACAGCGCAGTGCTGCCGTAATGCGTCATGTGGTGCTTTTCAAACTCTTTCTGAAACGCGTCACTAACGGTTTCGTCTTCCTGTGTAAGGTAGCCATCGCGCACAAAGAAGACAGCTTCGCTGCCGAGAGTCGCATAGACATGGCCTAACTCAGTAGCAATGTAGCCCCCACCAATCACAAGTAATTTTTTTGGTAATTTTTCTGGCCGTAATGCCTCTCGGCTAGTCATATATGGAGTGCCGGCGAGACCAGGAATTGGTGGCACGTACGGGCGAGAGCCAACGGCTAAGACAATTATCGGCGCGGTTATCTGCTCACCACGCACTTCAAGCACTTTCTCACTAACAAATCTCGCTTCACCTTTGTACACGTCGAGTGATTCAATGGTTTCGTACATTTCTTCAATCCCCTCGCTGTCATGAGTAATTTCATCGGTAATTCGGCGAGCAAGATTCAAAAAATCAACCTCAAAATTACCAGTGTGTTTAATATGGTATTTTCCAAGATTTTTTGCTTGCAGAAGCTGGTTGGCGGGGTGAATGAACATTTTTGACGGTATACAGCCGCGATTTAGGCAAGTGCCACCAAAATCCTCCTTCTCGATGATGGCTACTTTTTTGCCAAGTTTTGCCGCTGGGGTGGATATCTTCGTGCCACCACCGCTACCAACGACAATCAGATCATACGTTTTCATCGCTAGAGTATACCAAACATGTTGCTATCACAGATATCGGAAAGATTTTTTGCGCTGGTCCGTCTTTAGGACTACAATAAATTTATGCCGAACGTAAAAACTAACTCCAAAGTACCAATTATAATTCTATTTATTTTGTTGATTGCTGTGGTTTTTGTGGTTATACGGTCAGAGCAAGCTGAAAGAGCTAGTGTCACTAGTACGGTGGTTGATGGAAAGACTGTGGAAGTAAAAGATGAGTTGCAGACATCTATCACAACAACCAATTTTTCTACTAAAGAATCTGTGTTTGGTGCGAATATGCAACTTAAATATCCAGTCAACGCAGTAGTAAATGAAAGTCCGGGCATGCTAGAAATTTCGTATACGGGTGTAAATAACACACTGGAGGATACAGTAACCGATGGTTATCGTGTAAGTATCACCACACACAAAGACACCAATCTCACCAATTTTTTGCAATCGCAGTTGTCAGCTAGCGCAGTGCAGCCAGTGCAGGTTAGTGGCAAGGACGGGTATACCTATGTATCAATTTTAACTTCAGGAGAACAGCTAGAAGAGCACGTGATTTTTAGTCCCGATGAAAATTTGGTCGTCGACGTATCTTATGTAGCAGCAGGGACGACAAAAGCATCGTATCGGGAGTTAGTGTGGAATATCATTAATTCGATCGAAATTTTGTAACTCACGTCGTTCGAGTAACTTGATGTTTCTCTCACAATACTGGGCGACATGATAGAGGAGGTCAAAATTATTTTGAGAGGAGAAATGATGCAACTCTTTATATTCCACAGCTAATCTAGCTCTTCAATCAGTTTTTTCATCTCTGCAATCTCGCGTTCTTGCGCTGCAATGATTTCATCAGCCAATTCTCTTACTCGCGGGTCTTCTATTTGCGCGCGCTTGCTAGTGAGAATGGCAATAGAGTGGTGAGGAATCATTGCCTCCATGTAATCAACGTCGTCAACCAACACTTGGCTACGTACAAGAAAAAGTGAGAGTGCAAAAAGTGCGATACTGCCACCCACAATCATGTGGTTTGTCTTTTTGTCTGTGTACATGTGACGCATGAACCACAACATGACCAGCGCCATGACAGCAGTCATAATCAAGTTCATGTATAAACGTGTTTCACTAAAAAAAACGTGACCGAGCTGGTATGTATGTAAATACATCAGTATGTACATCAATACAGAAGAAGTAATAATCATTTGAAAGAATGTTTTGTATGAAGAATGCATAGCCTATAGTTAAGTAGTAATTACTTGTATCCTAGCAAATGCAATACTCGCACCAAAACGTAACAGCACACGCATCACTACGCGATTTATTAATTAGTCAGGGGCTATTGTGTGTATTTATCGGAAGCTTATACTTCTGTGAAGTAATTGTATAAGCATTTTAAACAAATCTAACTATGAATAAACTAATTTTAATCATTGCAGCTCTGGTCTTATTGGTCGGTGGTTTCTTCATGTTAAATAACTACATATACGAGGAGAAGCAGGCCGACGAGGTAACTACAAGCCCGTCAGAACGGGATGTGTATATAGATCACTTTGAGGATGTTTCTATTGAACTGGCGTTTGATTATTTGGCGGGGCCTGATGGATATGAGATCGAAGACATTACTTCCGATGTTTCTGGAGAAGCCAAAGAGCTTGAAGTGGTTAAAGCCTATCGTATTATCAACGGCAAAGAAAAATTAGAACTTGAGAATACTGAGGGCCCACGAGAAGGTCCACCGTCAATATTGGTCATGGTGTTTAAAAACGATCTTCAACAATCAGCTAGTATGTGGGTTGATGCTTTCTCAAGATTTTCAAATATTGAGTTGGTGTTAGGTGACGTGAATCGTGATGTAGTGGTGGGGGGGAGCGAATGCAGTACGATACACCACAGATGGATTGTATGTGACAGACAACGTTGTTGTTGCAAGCGGTGACTTCATGTATCACTTCGCTGGTTCGTATCTCGATTCTGACTCAATCATCCATCAAGACTTCAAAACAATTATCGATTCGGTCCAATTCGTTCCACCTGTAAAAGCAAGTGTTGGTCAGAGTGCAAAGATAGATGTCGAAATTGCGTGTAGGAGTGCTTTGGCTTATATGTTGTTTCAAAGTGGTGAACAATCTGAGCAATTTGTTACAGAATGTGTAAACGGTAAACATCCCGACGTCATTGAGCGATATATAAACGAGATGGGATTTAATGCCGCTACTATTTAGCTAAGCTCAGTCTGAGTTTCTGGTTAAGGGTTAAAGATATTTTTCGCTGGGCCAAAGTCCGAATCTTGTTCTAACTATTCTCTCAGATCAGGAATACATGAGTGGAGTGAAAGAAAAGCTGGCGTTGATTGCAGAATATAAACATTAAAAAAGAAAACACCCCACAACCATTGCAGGAGCGGGATGCTCTCAGGTTGTGGGATGAATGAAGGTTACTCACGAGCCAGCTGGCAAAGTTTCGCTAAGCCAGCCAACAGGGTGAGTTGTTGCACGGCACCATCGAGGTTGTGACACTGGAGGTCACGCATCTCAATACCTTGGCTGATGCCGTCAGGGTATACCCCCATATCGCAAGCATTACCAAAGCAGTGAAAAATGAAAGCGCCGTTCATGCGAATCATGCCCAGGATATAACGGCTGTCGCCATACTCCTTCAATGACTCCCTACAGGTTGCTTGCCAAGTCATCATCATGGCTTCAAGTACAGATTCGGGCACAGACACAAGTCCAGATAAGTCCTTGTCCCCGTTTACTTTTGCGTATTCCCGAAGCCATTCATTCAGCGGTTGGTGAACATAGCCGCTAACCGCGTGTCCGTAGCCGCCGCGACGATAATGGTCGCAAATTGTATACAGCACGAGTGACTGGAGTTGATTTGTGCGCGGTGGGAGCTTAAAGGGCACAGATAGCGACCAGGAAAGCACGTGAATGGTCAGTGTAGCAAAGTTTACGCCTGGCGCAGTACTCAGCTCCACGTGGTATTCAAGGTTGCCGTCTTTTTTCAGCAGGTAGCCACAATTTCCATATCCAAACCGAATACGGAATAGATCAGCTGAAAACATGGTGAAATCACAAGCGTGTTCACCAAGGTATGTCACAGCCGCTTCTTGAAGGTTCTGAGTTGACGTTTTGATACGTTCTTCAAGTTCTTGCTGATGGTGGTCTTCGATGATGAAAATGATCTCAGGGTTTTTGCGTTCAGAAATCCCGAACGCCAAATCAAACGTGTGTGCGACGTTCATGATTTTCTCCTTGCAAAATCTGATGACACTATGCCCTAAAAGGAAGAAAAAGAAAACACCCCGCCGCCATGCAAGGGAAGCGGGGCGCTTCTAGCCTTGCGGCGTGGGGTGGCTATGAGCTTCGTTTTGGTCTCCGCAAATAATGGTAGATAAGCGGAGCGAATATGACTATGAGCATGCCATCATGCAGATAGCTGTTGAACTCTCTGATCTCTTCGCTCCATAAGATCAGTGCCAAAAAACACGGTAATGCAAGGACCGACATGCCATTGAAAAAACGTTCCATCTTTCTGCCTCCAGTGAACTGAACCGTGGGTAAACCAATCGTACAGTACAATAAAAAATATTCTACGTCTACATCAAGTTCAATTCCCGTCACTATGACAATTTTCTATTCAAAAATATAGAGTAAAACAAGGCTAGTTTGAGCTTGTTAACCTTGGGCCAGAGTCCGAATCTTGTTCTAACTATCCTCTCAGATCAGGAATACATGAGTGGAGTGAAAGAAAAGCTTGCCTTGATTGCGGATTTTACGTGATCTTATATTGGTCATTACCAGTTTCAAGAATGTTTAGCAATGATTCCACTGCCATATCGCTAGCAACTTTATTTGCTTCATGAGTATTGTAAGCAGTGTGAGCGTTTGAGCAGTACCAAGTTGATAGTGGAAGTGATTCAAATCGTTCATCTTTCGGACCATCTTCAGCGGCTCGTAGTCTCCCATTTTGAAGTTCTGACAGTAATGCATCCCTATTCACGCCGCCCATAAAGCCACAATTAACAAGCAGAGTACCATCTTTCATTTTTGTAAGCTCTTCCGCATCAATAAATCCTTCACCAACTGCTTTAGAGACATGCAAAGTCACCACATCACTTTGATTTAATACTTCGTCTAGAGAAGCATATTCAATACCAGTTTCTTTTTCGATGTCTTCTTTTATAGTTCTGTTAGAGTACAGCACTCTCTTGCAACCAAGCGCAGTTAAATGCTTCGCCATAAGTTGTCCAATATGTCCCATGCCAACAATACCGACCGTGAGCTCTCTGAGTGACTTTGTTGTTTGAAATGTCTTGTCTCCAGTTCTGCTCAGCTCAAAAATATTCCTAGTCATGGCCAGTATAACTGAGAGTGTATATTCAGCTACCGCATAAGCATTGGCACCTGGGGTTGTAGTGACAGCTACGCCTCTTTTAGCTGCAGCATGCATCCCTGGGACGAAATGTGTGGCATCAGCGCCAGTAAATGCAACAACCTTCAATTCGTTCCCAGCTTCAATCACTTTGTCAGTGACTCTTTCTATCCCACCTAGAATGTATCCAACTTTTCCCTTAACTGCTTCGATTAACTCCTCTTCAGTTGCTTCTGGTTTATCTAGTCGCTCTATTTCATATCCTGCTTCACGGAGTTTTGCCTCGTGTTCTGGGAAAATGAATAAGTTATCTGTAACAAGTATAGTTCCTTTCATAAGGTTGAGTATAGCAAAGTTCAATTCCCGTCACTATGACGATTTTGTATTAAAAAATATAGAGTAAAACAAGGCTAGTTTGAGCTTGTTAACCTTGGGCGACGTCGTAGAGGAAGTTAGAACTGTGTTTGAAAGGAAAGGGGATACGACCATCTATATTCCAGTTCTAGTCTAGTTCTTCAATCAGTTTTTTCATCTCTGCAATCTCTCGCTCTTGAGCCGAAATAATTTCATCAGCTAATTCTCTTACGCGTGGATCTTCAATTTGAGCACGACTACTGGTGAGGATAGCGATTGAGTGATGCGGAATCATTGCCTCCATGTAATCAACATCGTCAACTAAAACTTGGCTACGTACAAGAAAAAGTGAAAGTGCAAAAAGTGCGATACTTCCGCCTACAATCATCTGGTTTATCTTTTTGTCTGTGTACATGTGACGCATAAACCACAGCATGACCAGAGCCATGACAGTAGTCATAATCAGATTCATATATAAACGTGTTTCACTAAAAAATACGTGACCGAATTTGTAGGTATGCAGGTACATCAGCATGTACATAAGCACTGATGAGGTGATAATCATTTGAAAAAATGTTTTGTATGAAGAATGCATGTTGGGTAGTTAGATACTAATTACTTTCAGCTTAGCAAATTACAGAAGTACAACGAAATTTTGCTATAATCGTTATATGGAAAAGAAAGCAATTCTCCACCGAATGGTAATGTCGTCGCACACATGCCCATATGGCTTGAAATCGTTATATCTACTCAAAAAATATGGCTATCAAGTAGAAGATAATCACTTGAATACTCGTGAGGAAACTGACGCATTCAAAGAGAAATATCAAGTCGAAACTACCCCGCAGACGTTTATAAACGGAGAGAGGATTGGCGGGTATACAGAACTCAAAAAACATTTCGGCTACTCAGTCTTAGAAAAAGGAGATACCACCTATAAACCAGTTACGGCCATCTTTTCGGTCGCTGCACTTTTGTCTATAGCGGTCGGTTTTTTAACCAACTGGAGCTTAGGGTACATAATGATTATTCCACACTTCATTTCCATCTCGATGGTGCTATTAGCGCTAATGAAACTTCGAGACGTAGAGGGATTTTCTACTATGTTTCTTAACTATGATGTTCTGGCTAAGAAGTGGGTGCCTTATGGCTACATCTACCCGTACGCTGAACTTACTGCAGGGTTACTTATGTTCGCCGGTGTATTCGCTCAAATTTCAATCCCGATCGCTTTATTTATTGGTGGTATAGGTGCATGGTCGGTCTATAAGGCAGTCTATATTGAAAAAAGAGAACTCAAGTGCGCTTGTGTGGGCGGAGACACCAATGTACCGCTTGGGTTCGTGTCGCTGACTGAAAATCTTATGATGCTCGGCATGGCAATATGGATGCTTGTTATGATCGCCGTATAATAGTGGCTATGAAGATACTTTCACTAGTTACACTAGTTATCATGCTCGGCACCATGTTCGCGAGTCTGTTTCATATGAGTATGGATATGGACACGATGGCAACTGGTGGTGACTGCATGTATATGTCTCACGCAGAAACTTGGTGCCCGATGAGTGTCGCAGATCACATCGGAGCCTGGCAGTCAGTGTTTCAGGCAATTGCACCTACAATCATACTTCTGCTAATAACAGCTGGCGCCTTAGCGCTGGTTGCGACAGTCGCTCCAAATCTCATCACACCCAGACCTTGTACTATACGGATACTACAAAGACAGTTGCGGGAGCGAACCTATCTTTTTTCTTGTCGACCGCTGCAAGAACTGTTTGCTAGAGGTATTCTTCACCCTAAACTATTTTAGTGAATAGTCATATCTATTATTCACTAATTCAAAAATATGAAAAACAACATAATTTTAGTAGCCGTAATTGCCCTGCTTGTTGGAGGAGTCAGCGGCTACATTATCGCAAGCCAGGAAAACAAAACTGAAGAAACTCTACCAATAGACATGCATCGTATGCCTGACGGCTCACTCATGAGTAATAATCCTGGGAGTTCTGGAATGAATGGAATGGATCACTCAGCCATGATGGTTTCTAGTGAGCGCGAGTTCGTTGCTGGCATGATCCCGCACCACCAAGAAGCAGTAGACACAGCCAGCGAGGTGTTGACCAGAGGAGGGAGTAATGACCAGATTGTTGTCTTAGCAACCGAAATCATTGCTGCTCAGGAAACAGAGATTGCGCTCCTTAAAGAGTGGCATCTAGATTGGTACGGAGAAGCGTATGTTGAAGACGACTCATACCAACCAATGATGCGTGACTTATCAAATCTCTCGGGAGCAGAACTAGACAGAGTGTTTCTTGAAGATATGATCCCGCACCACATGGGAGCAATCATGATGGCACAAAGCGTTCGTCCCTACATTGAGCATCAAGAAATCACCGATATGGCTGACGCTATTATGGAAACGCAATCTGCTGAAATTGAGTTAATGCAAGATTTGTTGACCAAGTTGTAGTTTCAGCAATTTTTCACAGAAACAAAAGACTCCCGATGGGAGTTTTTTGTTAATAGGGTGGCGAGAGTTCCGATTTCTCACTAGGGGTCTAAAATATCAGAACTGAAATATTTAGGTATATCTTCACGATTTGAAGATATTTTTCGCTGGGCGGCTACCGGGAATTGAACCCGGATTTTCGGTACCACAAACCGACGTAATAACCATTATACAATAGCCGCCATATGTATGTGACCACGTCACAAGTGGGCGTCATAGTAGCGATTTTTTACAGTTTTGTCGAGTTAATAGTTGTCTTTGGGCAATGCTCGCGCTAAGCTTATAGAAACATGGATTACCCATCCTTCTTTCTCATATTAATGTATACATTGGCGCTTGGTGCGGCGATTGGATTTTATGTGGCGCGTGGCATTTTCTAAATTGTTATTTCTGAGTATGGTGCTTTTTCTAGCAGCACCATTTTTTTCTACTGCCCAAGAAGTGCACCAAGACGTGCAAGAGCGGGCAGCAGCAGAGGTGCTTGAGGTAGTATCTGAAGAGGAACAGGAAATAACCGGTACGGATGCAACGAGAATAGTACAGACAGTCCGGATCAAATTTACATCTGGTTCGAGGGAAGGGGAGTTCGACACCATCACTAACGAAGTCGTTACATTGGCACCCGGCGACAAGATTTTTGTGAATCGAATTGTCGATATCAGTGGTGCTGAAACAATTACTTACGCTGATTTTGAACGGCGCCCGACGCTTGTGGCGGTGACACTTCTCTTTGTGATTATTTTGCTAGCTTTGTCGCGCTGGCAAGCGGTGCGAGCATTATTGTCTCTGTTGGGAAGTATTGCAGCGATACTATTTTTACTCGTTCCAGCATTACTGGCGGGCTATGATCCGGCCTTTACCACCGTCGCAGTTTCGGCAGTGGTACTGGCATTTGTGTTATTTGGAACGCATGGATTTAACCCCATCACGACCATTGCTTTTGGGGGTGTCTTCGGAGCAGTGCTGGTGACTGGTGTCATCGCATATGTATCCGTGACATTTATGCGACTAACTGGATTTAGTAATGATGCATCGGTGTACTTAAACTTTGCTACCAACGGACAACTCGATTTGGCGGGGCTGCTACTGGGAAGCATTATCATCGGTATCCTAGGAGTGCTTGATGACGTTTCAATCACACAGGCTGCCGTTGTGCAGGAGCTTAAGCTAGCTAACCCCGCTCTAAAAGCCAAAGAGCTTTACGAACGAGCGCTAAAAGTTGGGCGCGCACACATCGGTTCTTTAGTTAACACACTAGCGTTGGCGTATACGGGAGTCTCACTGCCACTCATTTTGCTATATGCCAAAACGGACAACAACATCTGGCAGATTCTCAATCAAGAGGTCATCGCTGTTGAGTTGATTCGTATTATCATCGGCAGTATCGGTTTGATATTAGCGGTCCCTCTTACCACTGCTGTGGCAGCTTGGTATTATAATGACCGGATTGTACTAGAGGGAGATGGGCACGGACACTCACACGGGCATACCCATACACACTAGAGACAATTACTACTTTAATAATGAAGACAGATCTACGGTCTATCTATTTTTAAAACAATAAAACAATATGAAAAACTTTATTGAAGAGTTCAAAGCGTTTGCGATGAAGGGTAACGTGATTGATCTAGCGGTTGCGGTCGTGATTGGCGCAGCATTTGGGAAAATCGTATCTTCACTCGTCGAGAACATCATCACACCGTTGATCGGTTTGATCCTGGGTGGAATCGACTTCTCTGGCCTTAGTTACACTATTGGTGACGCTGAACTTACCTACGGGGCGTTTGTTCAGGCAACGGTCGACTTTCTGATTGTAGCGTTCGTGATTTTTTTGGTCATTAAAGCAATTGCCAAAGCGCAAGATCTTGGCAAAGAAGATGTTGAAGCAGCCAAAGAAGAGGCTAAGCCATCTGAACCCTCTGAAGAGGTGAAGTTGTTGCGAGAGATTCGGGACAGCTTAGCACAGCGTAATGGTTAGTAAGCATCTTGTATACACACAAAGCGGCGGTGAACCCATGGGTTCACCGCCGCTTTGTCAATTAAAAACAGCATCACAAAATAATTTTTTAGCGCGACAAGATTGGCAAGCAACACTTTTTATTTCGTAGAATGTTATCCACAGGGATATAGACTGAAAAACAAGGAATCAGGAAGTCTCAAAAAAATGAAACGTGCTATATTCTATATATCACACGGTTCTCGTGTGTCGGAGGTAAGACACACCCACCTTATTTTTTTCAAAAGCCGAAAAACGGTGGTGTGTTTCAAACTGTCTTTATACAAAGACACTGTCGCGCCCTTGCTACAATCACTAAAAATAGTCGAAGTAGTGATACTTATTGTGCGGAGACCTAAGTGGCCATCAGTTGCAAGCTAACGTTGCAATAAAATGGCACGCCACCACCAATTATGTCTTCTCGGGATACGTATTTTTATCAATCAATAATTATGTACTGCGTGCTATGAACATCGAAACAATCCGTAAGCGTGATGGCTCAACCCAAAGCTTTGACATTGAAAAAATTGTCGGAGCAGTTGCTAAGGCATTTGCCGAAACAGGGGAGGGTAATCGTGAGACTGCGGAAAAAGTTGCGAACCTTGCACACGAAAAAGTAGTTGCTATGTGTGTGCAAGCCGGGACAGCCGACCCGGACAGCCCAATAGCCAAAAAATGTATTGACGGCGCGCCAGCCGTTGAGGAAATTCAAGACCTGGTCGAACAGGCCTTAATGGAAATGGACTTCTTTGTCACCGCCAAGAAGTACATTATCTATCGCAATGAACGTAAGAAGCTTCGGGAACGAGATATTTTTGCTAAACGGGTTAACCTAAAACCGTACGAGTATCCAGATCTTTACGAATACACTAATGCTATTCGACACTCCTACTGGGTACACACTGAATTTAACTTCACCGCCGACGTACAAGACTTCCATGTCAATGTGACTGAAGCAGAACGAAATGTAATCAAGAATGCCATGTTGGCAATCGCGCAGATTGAGGTGGCGGTAAAAACCTTCTGGGGAGACATCTACAAGAAGATGCCTAAGCCGGAAATTGGGGCAGTTGGTGCAACATTTGCTGAGTCCGAGGTCCGACACGCAGACGCATACGCGCACTTACTTGAGATTCTTGGTCTTAACGATGAGTTCAAGAATGTACAAAATATTCCAGTCATCAAGAAGCGAGTTGCATATCTAGAGAAAACAATTGAGTTGTCTCGCACGCAGGACAACCGCGACTACTTCAAGTCAGTGATGCTCTTCGCGCTTTTCGTTGAACACGTGTCACTCTTCTCACAATTCCTCGTGATGATGTCATTTAATAAGTATAAGAACTTATTTAAAGGTATTTCAAATGCAGTGGAGGCAACTTCCAAAGAAGAACAAATTCACGGCATGTTCGGTATTGATGTTATTAATATCATTAAGGAAGAACATCCTGAATGGTTCGATGAAAACTGTAACAATTTAATTGTGGAAGCCTGTCGCGAAGCGTACGAAGCAGAAGAAGCGATTATTGACTGGATCTTTGAAGCTGGCGAATTGGATTTCATGCCAGCACAAAATGTAAAAGAATTTGTAAAGCATCGCTTTAACAATTCACTAGTAGCGATTGGTTTGCCGCGCCTCTTCGAGGTAAATGAAGTACTGCTTGAAGAAACCGACTGGTTTGATGCTGAAGTAATTGCCACTAAGCACGTCGACTTCTTTCAAAAACGTTCAATCAACTACAACAAACGGTCAGCCTCGGTCACCTCTGATGATTTGTTCTAGAGATAAATCAAAAACGATTTCTAGTATAACTAGGAACAAACACACAAACTTGGTACAATCCTGTTGTACAAACGTCGCGCCTTATTACTTACGCTTGCTCACAAGCCAATAACTAACAGAAAGATTGCATATGGAACCATGGTACTGGTTAAACGATAATAGTCGCGCGTTTCTCGCTCGGGGCTACCTCGCTGAAGGACAAACAGCCGAAGAACGAATTCGTGTTATTGCGGAAGCGGCCGAAAAACACCTCGGTCGCGAAGGCTTCGCGGACAAATTTGTCGACTATATGAGCAAGGGGTGGATTTCTCTTGCGTCACCAGTATGGTCAAACTTTGGCATCTCAAAAGGACTGCCAATTAGTTGTTTCGGGTCCTACGTTGACGACAATATGGGTAGCATTCTCCACACCAACGCCGAAGTGGGGATGATGAGTAAGTATGGCGGTGGCTGTTCTGGTTACTTTGGCGAGCTTCGTCCGCGTGGTGCTGCTATTGGTAACGATAATGGTTACTCTTCAGGTGCTGTGCACTTCATGCAGTTGTTTGAAACACTAGTCGTAGTGGTATCTCAAGGCTCTGTGCGACGCGGACACTTCTCACCGTACTTGCCGGTAGAGCATGCCGACATTATGGAATTCCTCGATATCGGTACCGAAGGTAACCCAATTCAAAAGCTGACACACGGTGTGACGGTGGGTGATGAATGGATGCAATCAATGATTGATGGCGATGAGGCCAAGCGCAAAATTTGGGCACGAATTATTCAGCGTCGTGGGGAAATGGGGTACCCGTACATTATGTTTAGCGACAATGCTAATAACAACACGGTTGATGTCTATAAAGACAAGAAACTGCGTATTCATGCTTCAAACATGTGTAGCGAAATCATGCTGCCGAGTAAAGACGATTGGTCATTTGTGTGTTGTCTCTCTAGTATCAACCTCTTGCACTATGACGCTTGGAAAGATACCGACCTAGTTGAAACTATGACGGCTTTCCTTGATGCTGTTATGGAGGAATTTATTGTAAAACTGGAAGCATTACGTGATCATGAAGATCATGAAAAGCGGCGCGCTTTTGGCTTTATGGAGCGAGCGTACAACTTCGCTAAAGCCAACCGAGCCCTTGGTCTTGGTGTGCTCGGCTACCACTCCCTTTTGCAGTCTAAAAGTCTTGCATTTGAAAGTGATGAAGCAGCCGCACTTAACGAAGAAGTGTTTAAGCTTATCCAAGAAAAGTCAGATGCCGAATCAGTTCGTCTTGGTGCTGAGCTTGGTGAACCAGAAGTGCTTAAAGGATATGGCCGTCGCAATACGACTAAGTTGTCTATCGCTCCGACCACCTCGTCAGCCTTTATTCTCGGACAAGTATCTCAAGGTATTGAACCAATCTGGTCTAACTGTTACGTGAAAGATGTTGCCAAGTTGAAGGTGACTATCAAAAACCCAACACTGGAAAAGCTGCTTGAAGAAAAAGGGAAGAACGATAAGGCTACCTGGGATAGTATTCGTGACCACGATGGTTCGGTGCAACATCTCGATTGTTTATCTGATGATGAGAAAGCAGTGTTTCGTACCTTTGCTGAGATTGATCAGAGCGCAATCATTGATCAAGCGGCGGTGCGTCAGAAGTACATCGACCAAGCTCAATCACTTAATATTATGATTATGCCGGAAACGCCGGTGAAAGATATTAACAGCCTTTACATTGATGCTTGGAAGAAGGGAGTAAAGACACTCTATTACCAGCACTCAGCTAACGCTGCTCAAGCAATGGTGCGCAAGAAGCTAATTGAACAGGAAGAAAAAGGGAATAAATAAGAAACTCACAGCACGGCCGGTTCCTGAACTCACCGTGCTTTGTTGAGTGGAAAACTCTAAAACTCTACATTTTGAAATAGGCTATAATGCAGGTAGCAACGAGCGAAGCTCATTGCGAATGTGTTTTGTTACAGGGCGAAAGCCCTTGAACAGCGCTCAGTTACGGACTGTGTATCGCGACTACATGGTCCCTGCTGAGCGCTGTTCGCTTATGAAAGTGGCGTGAGACTTTGTCTCACGCCACTTTCATAATTGCACTTTTTGTGTACTCGTGGCGCAACTAGGGTAGTGCCATCCGGTATGATAGGCTTATAGCCACTTTATTTATGAGATTCAGATTTCTTTCTGCATTACTAATTACCGTTTTGATTGGTGTATCATATTGGTACATAGCTACTGCTAATGTGTGTCCGGTGCCGCTGTCATATCGACTTGGTACGCTTGATGATCACTTTGGTATTACTCCAGAACAAGCTAAGGAGCGAATTGCGATTGCTGAAAAGGTTTGGGAAGATGAAGCTGGCAGGGAGTTATTCAACTATGACGAGTCAGCCGATTTTACAGTAAACTTCGTCTTTGATGATCGTCAGGCTTTTGCCGATAGTGAAATGGCACAGAGCGCTGCATTAGATGAACGTCGCGCTGAAAATGAATCACTCATTGAATCTACAAATCAGCTGCAAACCGAGTACGAAACTTTGCTTAATGCCTATAACGATAGTGTTGCAAATTACGAGACGCGTTTGGCTACTTACAACCAGACAGTTCGTCGTTATAACGACCAAGGTGGTGCGCCACAGTCAGCGTATCAAGATTTGGAGCGCCAAAAGTCATCATTAGACACCGAGGCTGGCAATCTACAGGTGCGGGCTGATGAAATAGAAGATTTAGCTCAGCAGCTCAACCGTCTACAAGCAGAAAGTAAAGATCGTGTCGATGCCTATAATCGAGAAGTGCAGCGATATAATCGTCAGTTTGGTTACGAGCGTGAATTTACTCAAGGTGATTATGTCGGAAAAGGTATAAACATCTACAAATTCTCATCTGATGCCGAACTGGTTTCAGTGCTTACACACGAATTTGGTCACGCACTTGGTATTGGTCACGTTGAAGACGAATCAAGTGTCATGTACTATTTATTGACAGACGAAAGCGAAACACCAACACTCAGCGAAGCAGACAAAACAGCTCTCTTGGAAGTCTGCGGTGATGGCACGGGATTGGCGCAGGAACTACGTCGCCTTATTAGAAATACAATCGCACTAATTATATAAGTATGGAAAACGGATTTTTTAGCACTAAGGGCAATCGTATCCTTGGTGCAGTGGCGCTTGTCATGGCTATCCTAGCTCTGGCGTCATGGACTATTCTCAATCTTTCACAAGCTGAACAAGCGCAGATGCCTGCCAACATCACGGTGGACGGTCGAGGTGAAGCGGTGGCGGTACCCGACATTGCAACCTTCAGTTTCTCAGTTGAAGCAGAAGCTGATACTGCGGAAGCAGCGCAGAGCGCCTCAGCTGAAAAAATGAATCGCATTTTAAGTTACCTTGAAGAACAAGGAATTGCTGAAACAGATATTAAGACCACGAATTACAACCTATATCCTCGCTATCGCTATGAGGAACGAATTTGTCCTAACTTCGGCTACTGTCCACCGGGTGAGCAGGTAGCGGATGGTTTTACGGTTAGTCAGATGGTAACGGTGAAGGTTCGTGACACCGAAATGGCCGGTGACCTGATTGCTGGGGTTGGAGAACGCGAAGCAACGAATCTCAGTGGACTTAGTTTTACTATTGATGACGAAGAGGCATTGCGGGCAGAGGCTCGAGAAAAAGCAATTGCTGATGCTCGGGCTAAAGCAGAAAAGCTTGCAGACAGTCTTGGCGTAAGAATCACTAGCTTGGTAGGTTTTTATGAAAATGGTCCTAGCTATGGGTATGGAGGAGACTATTATGCTCGAGAGGAGATGGCTATGGATGCGAAGGCCACCAATATTGCACCGTCTCTCCCAACTGGAGAAAACGAAACAGTAGTATCGGTTAGTATTACGTACGAAGTGCGGTAAAACTTCTCTCTAAAGCGGCGGGGGG
>CATMPJ010000016.1 GCA_950073265.1 uncultured bacterium
CAGAAGTCGAGGCAAAAGCAATTGTAAATAAACTATATGATACATTACCGCGCCAACAGTTCGTTACTAAGATTCAAGCAAAAGTAATGGGCAAAATCATAGCTACTAAAAAGCTTTCTGCTCTACGAAAAGATGTCACTGCTGGTCTGTATGGAGGAGACATCACGCGTAAAATGAAACTGCGAGAAAAACAAAAGAAGGGAAAGGCTAAGGCTTTGGAGCGTGGAAAAGTACACATTCCAAGTGATGTCTTTATGAAGATGATGAAAGGGGATTAGGCGCAAGGTTTCCTCTAAAAATGACCAGCGATTACTGGTCATTTTTAGAGGCCTATGCCACCTGAGTAGGCGAAAATCATACTGATCGCAATAAAGACTGCGAGAACAACCCAAATCCACTTCACTGCTTTCTTGGTGCGTTTATCAAATAGGAAACTCATGTTCCTTATTGTACAGTAAGTAGTATGTTTATTGAATAGGTGTGCATAGTATACTGTGTGGCAAGCAGGAATACTTTCTTAGCAGCTCGCTGCCAGCGGATATCTCCCTTGGTAGGTCGAATCCGCTGAAGCGCCTGCATAAATTCATAATAGTCACGCGCATTGCGCGTTCGTTTATTCATTCAATGCTTGATTTCTACCAAAAAAGAAAATTAAAAGGAATACTTTTATTGCCCATTACCCGTATTATCTTATTTCTGATAGTGGTTTTTCTAGCGTATAGCGCCTTTGTTCGTTACAAAATTGCCGCAGAGATGAAAGAACGACGGGAACAGGCAGAGATTGAGGTGCAGGAGTTAGAAAAGCAAAAACGTTTGCTAGAAAAGAAGGTGGATTATCTGAGTAATGAGCGGGGAATTGAAGCCGAACTACGGCGGCAGTTTGATGTTACGTTACCGGGTGAAGAAGTGATAGTCATAATGGAGCCTGAAAATCAGCAAACCGAACCAGTGGCAGCAACGTCAAGCGAAAAAGAACGGCCCTGGTATGTATTTTGGGATTAATTGTTGAGTGCTGTATACTAAGTGTATACAAAGATAATCTATTATTTTATGGACGTCACAATTTATAGCACCCCAGTTTGCCACTTCTGCAACGCAGCTAAGGAATTTTTCAAAGAAAATAATGTGGAATATACTGAGCACGACGTTGCGTCAGATGCAGAAAAACGTCAAGAGATGATAGATATGACCGGTCAAATGGGAGTTCCTGTCATAAGAATTGACGACGACGTAATTATTGGCTTTGATGAGCCAAAGCTAAAAGAACTTTTAGACATTTAGAAAACAAAAACCGCGCCAAGCGGTTTTTGTTTTATGCTCTGTGCTCAGGGGCAGACTCGAACTGCCGACACCTGGTTCTTCAGACCAGTGCTCTAACCAACTGAGCTACCTGAGCAGGTGCGGATTATTGTACCCAATTTCGTAATAAATTCAATGGGAAAGCTTTTATAAGGTGATTTCTGGTAGCTGCACTCCAAATAGTTCAAAGTATGGACCTAGTAGGTAATAGTAAATAATAAACGGCACACCTAAGATGATTGCAATCCAGAGCAACCGTAGCCAAAATGCCCACATGTTGCTTCGGTTAATTTTTTTTAATAAGCGGTTGTTCTCCTCAAGCAATGTTTGGTTTTTTATCAGCACTTCTTCGATGTCCTCAATTTCTTCACGGGTAACTGAGTCGGTATTTTCCGTTTCTCTTTCCATAGCTATTATTATAACAATACTTGTGCAGTAAAAGCTGGCTGTGCTACTCTAAAATCCCACAGAATGTCCTTGTATTCAAATGGATATAAGAAGTCCCTTCGCGGGACTGAAAGTATCCGGGGACATTTTTAAATAGGTAACACTACTGCTGCCATAGTTTAATGGATAAAACGAGAGTTTCCTAAACTCTAGATCTAGGTTCGATTCCTAGTGGCAGCACATAAACAAAAGATCCGTGTTTAGGCACGGGTCTTTTGTGTTTTCTTTATTTTTGCGCTTTGCTCTTTACTTGCAATTGGGTGCTACGATGCTTGTCGAGCTTTGGTAGGCGTATTTCAAGAAAACCGTGTTTTTCTTGAGCATCTGCTTCATCGATTGCAACCTCTTCCGGCAGGAGGAGTGTTCGTGAGAAACTACCCCAGAATAGTTCGCGGTGATAGTAGTTGTCATCGTGCGCTTCCTGAAATTCTTCTCGTACACCGCGCATGGTGACCATGTCGCGAGTAATTGATATCTCTAAATCATTTGGACTGACGCCAGCTACGAGAGCGCGAATAACAATTGCATCATCGGTTTGAAACATGTCTACTGGTAGTTCGCCTTCTTGTGGGGTGTTGTCATCATTTTCATCACCCCAGTCATCTTGCTCGTTATCTTCATATCCATCTCTTTGCACCACCAAATCGTTACTTTGGTCATCGTCACCAAAATGATGATCGTCGCTGAGAACACGATCGTATTCATCGGCTTGGTTTGCCCCGGTGAGGCGTTCGAGAAATGATGGTCGTTTCATAGTAATTATAATATTTGGCGGTTATGGAACAGTTCGAGCTGTTTGATTTTTTCAAAGGCAAGAAATAGTGCGATGATACCCATCCAGACAAATAAGAACACGCCTAAGATGGTCTCGCCACTTGAGTCCATTATAAAAAAGTTAAATAGTGCATGCAATACGACAGCAATGAATAACCCAAACGTGCCAGCAAGTACCTGAGTCATTTTATCTTTGTAGTATGCCAGTGCTAAAAAGACTCCTACGGTTCCAGAAGCTAAGACATGCAGTAGAGTGGCGCCTAAGAACCTGAAACTGCCAGTAAGAGCAGAATTGTAGAAGTCGCCGGAAATCAGTGGATTAAATATAAATAAAGAGTTTTCAAGCGCTGAAAAACCGAGTGCTATAACAATCATATAAATCACCATATCGATAGGCTCATTCACTTCTTTGTTCCATAAAACAATTATAAGAGCTGCGGCATATTTTAATATCTCTTCAACAATAACCCACACCAAAATTAGATTACTGTCGGTGTATAGTTCGATTGCTAGTTTTTGTAATGGTAACGCGAGTGGTACAACGGCCATTCCAGCGATAAAGCTGATTACTATCAAAGCGTATGGCTCTGGATGCTTATTGTCTTCACGAAGCCAAAACCACAACCAGAAAAGTGCTGGTACCAGACCAGCTAAAAAAGCGATAGCAAAATACGTTGATTCCACAGACGTATTGTACCATCTTGGTGGTCTTAGGAGTGTTCTTGTTAGATATGTCTGCAAACCTCACTTCAGTAGAGTATCTAAAGAGAGGTATATTTTTCTATAATTCTGGCCAGTTACTAATCATTAGTAATTCGGTGTCCTTCATTTCTTTTGGTAGTTCTTGCCATATGGTCTCGGTAACAAATGGCATGAATGGATGGAGTGCCTTCAATGAAACTACTAAATACTCTCGAAGTAGCTTTTGTCTTGATTGTCGAGCTGATCCGGCTTCTGCTAGAAGAGGCTTAGACTCTTCTAGCACAGTACTCGCAAAATGATCCCAGACAAAATGATACAGCCTTTCTGCCGCTAAATCGTATCGATCCCTATCCATGTTATCAGTAATTTCAGCAATGGCTGCTGATAGATGTTCCGTGATGTATTTTTGGTCCTCGGAGGTGAATTCGGCTTCTGCGTTGTAGTCGTCAGTGTTGTCGAGTACAAAACGAGTGATATTCCATAGCTTATTAGCAAATTTTTTATACGCATTTACCTTATCAGGATCAAGGTTCATGTCGGTGCCAGGTACATTATTTACCATCAACCCCATTCGAAGGGCGTCGGTACCAAATCGTTCTTGAATCTCGCTCGGAGCAATAACGTTGCCTTTACTTTTGCTCATTTTCAGACCTTTCTTGTCGCGTACCATGCCGTGTAGGTACACCTTTTCAAATGGCACCTTTCCAGTTCTATATAGACCGAACATTATCATCCGAGCTACCCAAAAGAAGATTATATCCTTTCCTGTCTCCATCACTGAAGTCGGGTAGTAGGTGGTGAAATCCGGGCTGTCAGGGTAACCAGTGGTAGCTAACGGCCATTGTCCTGATGAAAACCAGGTGTCAAAAGTATCAGGATCCGCAATAACACCACCGCCACAGATGGCGCAGCATGCTATTGTGTTATCGAGATCAACCATGCCGTGGTCACACTCGGTACAGATTTTAGCTGGAATAGAAATACCCCAGACAATTTGGCGTGAAATATTCCAATCTTCAATATTAGTCAACCAATGTCTGAAAACCCGTTCGTCACGCTCAGTGACAAAAGAAAACTCGTGGTTATCAAGCGCGGTTAATGCAGTATCTGCGAGGGGTTTCATTTTTACAAACCACTGTGATTTGATTTGTGGTTCTATTTCACGTTCACATTTATAGCAGCAAGGCACAGCGTGCTCATATTCATTATCGATTTTAACCAGCAGTCCTTTACTGTCTAATTTCTCAACAATTTTAGATCGCGCTTCAGTAATGTTCATGCCGGCAAACTCTTCGGCCACCGGCAACAGCTTGCCTGTCCAATCAATGATCTGTTCAAAATCTAGGTTGTGGCGTTTCGCAATTTCAAAGTCAACATCAGAGTGCCACGGGGTGATAGTCATGACACCAGTACCCATTTCTGGGTTACCCGCTTCGTCTTTTATTACTGTGGCTGTAATTGGACCGTTAATCCATTCCAGTTCAAAGGTATCACCGTGTTTGTATTCGGCGTAACGCTCATCATCGGGATGCATAACGACGTATTTGTCCCCAAATTTAGTTTCTGGGCGCGCTGTACCAATCACGAACGGACCATATTGAAAATAATAAAACGGGTCTTTGCGCTCTTGATATTTTACTTCCAGATTAGATAAAGAAGTTTGGTGTTTTGGACACCAATTAACAGTGCGGGCTCCGCGGTATAACAGATTATCTTTCTCAAGTTGGGCAAATGTGTCGTGTACAAGTGATATGACGTCATCGTCAAGCGTGAATTTGAGGCGTGACCAATCACAAGAAGCACCCAGTTCTTTTAACTGATTGAGCATGAAAGTCTTATTTTCCTGCGTGAAATTCATGATTTCCGCATAGAGCTCTTTGGGCTCCATGTGAAAACGTGAACGACCTTCTTTCTGCAGTTTCTTCTCATAGACGACTTGCGTTTCAAATCCAGCGTGGTCCGCGCCTGGAAGCCACAGGGTTTTTTTACCCTTCATACGCGCGTAGCGAATCATAATATCTTGTACCGTGACGAAAAGTGCGTGACCAGCGTGTAACGAGCCATTAGCGTTTGGTGGCGGCATGACAATAGAAAAAGTCTCAGCTCGGTCACCAGGTAAGTTGTCAGGATTGAAGTAACCGGATTTTTCCCACAAAGCGTAGATGTTTTTTTCGTGGTCCCCAGGGTTATATGGACTTAAGAATACCTCGGGAATAGCGGGCTTATTGTCATGCATAGTATTGGCGATGGTAGCATGATTTTAAGGCTGACAAAAGTATGGATGGTTTGGTATGATCGAAATGTGCCAAAAGTAATTCTATACCCAACTGAAACGGTGTATGGTCTCGGAGTTAATCCGCTTGATGAGCGTGCATGGCGTCTCATGTGTGATATCAAAGGTCGTCCTGATACGAAACCAGCTAGTTGGTTGGTCAAAGGAGTGTCGGAAATACACAAGTTCGCAGTTGTCCCAGAGTACGCTAAAGAACTGATTGATAAATATTTACCCGGTCCAGTAACGTTCATCCTTAAGGCTAAGGATACCGTTCCAGAGTATGCACAAGCTAAAGATGGAACGGTAAGTTTTCGTGTCTCAAGCGATGTGATTGCCCAAGAGCTCATCAATGGTCTTGATCATCCATTGACATGCACCAGCGCTAATCTAGCAGGAGCTTCACCGCTGCCAACACCAGAAGAGATTCTGCGTCAGCTTGGCCAAGAAGCTGCCCTTATTACTGATGTTTACGATGATGGTTCGCGAGACGGGCTACCTTCAACGATTGTGCGTTGCGTGGATGCTGAGCCCGAGATTTTGCGCCAAGGTTCAATTGAGCTTTAAGAGAGAGACTTGTTTCCGTCAGCTCTGATGATGTCTGTACCGCGAGGTGCTAGCGCTTGTCTTGCGCGAGCGTGGCCAGCCAGCGCAATCATAATACTGTTGTCGGTCGATAAACCTGGTTGTGGAAAGTAGATTTCTACGTCTGGTGCGTGTTCGAGAAAGTACTTATTGAATTCTTGTCTGAGATACTGATTTGCGCTTACGCCACCACCCACGATGAGTGTCTGCGACCCTGTCTGTTCAACTGCCTCCTTGGTCTTTTTTAGTAACACGGTTGTTACCGCATCTTCAAAATCTCGAGCTAGAGCTTTTACATCTGTCTCGCTCAGTTCTTGGTCAGCCACCGCGTAGCGTACGGCTGTTTTTAAACCAGAGAATGACATATCTAAATCACCTGAATGGAGCATTGGGGTTGGTAAGTTGGTAAAGGGTGGGAGGCTTTCTTGCCGCGCGAGCTTTGCTCGCGCGGCGATCTCTGGTCCGCCTGGATAGGGAAGACCAACGAGACGAGCAACTTTATCATACGCCTCACCAACAGCGTCGTCACGCGTTTGTCCGATTTTTTCGTATTGCCCCCAATCTGTCATCTTGATGAGCTCAGTATGGCCGCCAGATATGAGGAGTGAGACAGCCGGGAAAGTTATATCAGACAATTGGTCATCACGATCTGCATCAAAAATACTCGCGAGCACATGACCTTCCATATGGTCGGTCGGAACGACAGGAATGTCCCAGAGCAGTGCTAACGCGCGAGCGAAGTTCACACCCACCCACAAGGCTGGCTCTAGACCCGGTCCACTAGTAACCGCAATTATGTCAATTTCTACACGACTATACTTTTTAGCAAAAGCTAAAAGAATATCTGCCAGGTTTGGTTCTCGTGTTAATAATGTCTGAATCTCGGTTTCTAGGAATGTATCAAATTCGCTTTGCTCTCGCTCCAATACACCAGCTTCGGTAAGACATTTTTCGAGCAAGGAGACAATTACGGCGGCGTGTTCGCGCTTTGCAAGCGCTGGGAACACGCCGCCGTACTCACGATGAATATCCACCTGGCTCCACAAAGCATCGCCTAGGATTTCGTAGGTAGCATGTGGAAACTCACCAGTGGCCTCAACCAGGCTAATGGCGGTTTCATCACACGATGTCTCAATACTGAGAATTTTCATTGGGTGTCCGGTACAGGACTTGAACCTGTGACCTCTACAATGTCAATGTAGCGCTCTACCAGCTGAGCTAACCGGACTCGTACTTATTTTGCTGATTTATTACACAATAAGTTGTAAGATAGTATCACATGGATGAACGCGAGCAACCTAAAATAAAACCCTCTGAGAAACTCACAGAGGAGCGAGCCGAAGAGATATTAGAAGGACTCCTGAATGATGATAGATACAGTTTCCTTAATCTGAATCCACGCTCTGCGGAGATGATTGGTAACGCAGAAACTTCTGTTGAAGCACTTTCAGTTGCGAGAGGTCTAATTTTGAAGAGATTAGAAAAAGCGATCATATTTGATGCCAGTTCTGTAGATGATCGTTTTGAGAATGTGAAGGCCAACGCTGAGACAATATTACGTACCATGGAAAGTATTAACGAAAACGCTCAACTGATCGGAGAAGGACAAGATGCGATAGTGGTGATTGATAAAAACGAAATTCGCGAATTTCCACCAGAGGTATGTTATAAGTTTTCAAAAAGAGAGAAAACTCCACGAGGAAGAAATAGTATTGGCGTAGAATCTGCAATACAACAAGATTTTTACGATGTGCTGTCTGCAACAGAAACACAAATCGGTATACCTCAGCCATTTTATGCTATTGACACTGGCTCGGAAAAAATGTTCGCCATGGAAAAATTAGCAGCAGTGAGTGTTGACGAGATAAATCGAGGAATAAAGACTCTCCCGGAATGGCTTGATATTGATGAGTTGTGTGATGAGTTAGAAGCGGTTGTAGAACTATTACATCATAATGGGCTGTATCACCGAGATTTGCACCCGGGAAACGTGATGATTTCTATTGAAAAACCTGTTAACCCAAGCCAAAAAAGAGCTTACATCATTGACTTTGGTTTATCAGGAAAAGGGGATGATATTGAACCTTATCGGCGTGAGACAGCTGAAGGGGTCTTTACATATGACGATGATTGTGCTATGATTAAATCAGTCCGTCAAATTCTTAAAAGAGTTCACCAACTAAATAAAGAGGGGTATGCTGATGCTTAGTAAGCAGTATATGCAAATTATCGGTAATTCGATTACCGATAAGCCCCTAGCTGTGGGGGAGTTGCGGCGTGTTGAAGGTTTGGGTCGGCGATTTTTAGCTCTGAAAGGTACCAAAGTATCTAAAGAGTACCTTCAGTCGATGAGTTTTACTTTTGGGAAAAAGGATTATATTTTGTACACAAAGCTGGGAGACCAGCAGTGAGCGCTTCTTGCAAAGGAGCGCTCATTTTGCATTTATAATGTACTATAACCAACAAAATCAAAATGACTCAGGATAACAACATTCCCAAAACACCACTGAAATTTCTCTGGTTTACAACAAAGCCATATTTTTGGTTGTTGTTACTCGGTGTTTCATTTCACCTCGGTGTTCAGTTGGTAAATACCTACATAGCGTACTTTATAGGTAATTTTGCTGATACCGCTACTAGTTTTGTCAATGCAAATGATTTTGTAAGTAGGTCCTTATTGTTTGTACTGTTGATGACCATTTCCTTTACTTTGTTTCGGTTGACTGGTTTTACGGCTATCGTGGTTGTGCTGAAGCAACACCGTTTAGCATTCTTGACAGTCAAAAAATATCTTTTGGAACACAGTCATCAATATTTCACCAACCGCTTTGCCGGCTCCATTGCTAGTAAGCTTTTTCATGCTGGCGATAGGAGTGGCGAATTACTCTTGATGTGTTATTACGGCGCAGTTCGTCTTGTAGTAAGTTTTGTGTCAACTGGAGCACTAATATTATTCTTTAATCTCTGGCTAGGCTGTATCTACTTTTTAATATTGTTTGTCACTATCATTATTAACTATATCTTGGTCGCAAAGCGTCGACCATACGTGGTGGCTTATTCAAAAGCAAATTCTAAGTACAGAGGCAGTATCACAGATGTCGTATCTAATGTGCAAGCGGTGCGGCAGTATGCTCGTAAAGATCTTGAGTTTCACTGGTTAGGTAAAGATTTGGATGAGATGATAACGAAAGATGAGAAACAATGGAGAATGGCTGAATGGAATCATGTCATTAATAACATCATGGCTCTAATACTGCTCATCGCAATGGTTGGTGGAATGTATTGGCTGCAAGTTAATAATCTGACTTCACTTGGAGCACTAATAACTGTGATGATTCTTATGTATAGAGTATCTGGTGTAATGATTGACCTGGGTGATTGGATGAATCGATTCATAAGAACTTACGGGGAGGTGGAAGAAGGATTGGAAGAAATATTTATTGAACACGAGATTGTTGACAAGGATGTTGCAACTTTACTCGAAGTAAATAGAGCAAATATTGCCTGGAAGGATGTAACTTTTGACTACGAAGGAGTGTCGGTATTTCGTGATTTCGATCTGCACATAGCGGCCGGTCAGCGAGTGGGTCTGGTTGGACATTCTGGGGCGGGGAAGACTACGTTTGTCTCGCTGTTGCTTCGACAATATGATCTAGGCGCAGGAGCTATCGAGATAGATGGTCAAAACATTGCAAAGGTCACCCAAGATTCGTTGCGAGAAAACATTGCGGTAGTGCCGCAGGAACCACTCCTTTTTCACCGCAGTATTCGCGAGAATATCGCCTACGGTAATCCAGAAGCCAGCGAAGAAGAAATCATGGCTGCAGCCAAACAAGCTCAAGCACATGATTTCATCATGACGTTGCCTGATGGATATGACACGTTGGTTGGAGAGCGTGGAGTAAAGCTATCCGGCGGCCAGAAGCAGCGGGTTGCCATTGCTCGAGCGATGCTTAAGGATGCACCAATTCTGGTGCTCGATGAAGCTACTTCGGCGCTTGATAGTGAAAGCGAAGTCGCGATTCAAAAAGCACTGGAAACCTTAATGGAAGGTAAAACGGTCATTGCGGTGGCCCATCGGCTTTCTACCTTGCGCAAAATGGATCGGATTATTGTGTTGGAAGATGGAAAAATAATTGAAGACGGTACCCATGAGGAGCTTTCACAAGCTAGCGGCACCTATCAAAAACTGTGGGAACACCAAGCAGGAGGTTTTCTGTTGGATGACGATTAGAAAGCGGCGGAGCTGTGCTCCGCCGCTTTCTTAAACATTCTTCAGAAAATAGTATTATTAGGTCATATGTGTGGAATTTTTGGTTACGTTGGAGACAAGCCGGCTGCTCCCATATTAATCGCTGGCCTTAAGGCGCTTGAGTATCGCGGATACGACTCGTCGGGTCTTTTTGTGCCGGGTTCAGGTGTAGTTCGTAGTGCCGGGCCAATTGCAAACCTTGAGGTTAAGATTGATCCTAGTCTCACCGACACGACTGGTATTGCACATACCCGCTGGGCTACGCACGGTGTACCGACTGAAAAAAATGCCCATCCACACCTCGATATGAGCGGCACAGTGGCGCTCGTGCACAATGGGATTATTGAAAATTACAAAGAGCTTAAAGAAGGTCTTCTGGCACAAGGAATCACTTTTGCATCTGACACCGACTCTGAAGTATTGGCAAAACTCATTGGAACTCTGTACAAAGGAGACTTGCTAAAAGCAGTTCGTGAGGCGCTCGCTATGGTGCGGGGCACGTACGGTATTGCGGTGACCTCAACTCACAATCCTAAGCAAATCGTCGTGGCACGGATGGGAAGCCCTATTGTGCTTGGTGTTGGCACGGGTGCCAATTATATATCTTCAGACCCGGCCGCGCTCGTGCCTTATACCAAAGACGTCGTGTATCTAGAGGATGGCGAGTGCGCAGTGATTGAAAGTGACGGATACAAGGTCTACGAGTCATCCGGAAGAAACCGGCAAAAGAATCCAGAAAAAATTGACTGGGATATTGAAGAAGTGCAGAAACAAGGATTCGAACACTTCATGCTGAAAGAGATTTTTGATGCCAAAGAGGTGATAGATAACACCATTCGTGGACGCTTGCTACATGATGAATTTAGATTAGTAAAACTAGGTGGTCTCGAACCGGTGCTGGATGAAATTAAAAGTCTAGATAGGCTCACCATCGTTGGTTGTGGCTCAGCGTACTATGCCGGTCTGATTGGTAAATATATTCTTGAAGAATACGCGGGATTACCGGTCGATGTCGAACTCGGTAGTGAGTACCGTTATAAACGTACGGTGACACAGGGCAAAACAGCAGTGATAGCCGTAACACAGTCGGGTGAGACTGCAGACACTCTGGCGTCAATCCGTAGCGCTAAAGAACAAGGTCTGCTTACGCTCGGGATTGTGAACGTCGTTGGATCAACTATTGCCCGGGAGACAGATGCTGGCGTGTACAACCATGCTGGTCCGGAGGTTGCGGTCGCTTCGACAAAAGCCTTTGTTTCGCAATTGGTTGCACTAGTGCTCGTGACCCTTTTGGTAGCTAAAGAACGTGGCGTGGCGGAGGCAGAGTTAAAAAAGATAGCCAAAGAGCTTCAGACATTGCCGGAGGTGGTTCAAACATATCTCAGAGACCAAAAAGAAACGGTAGCGAGGATGGCAGAAAAATATGCGCGATACAACGACACAATGTTTATTGGTCGAAAATTTCACGCTCCGCTGGCAGCCGAAGGTGCGCTGAAATTGAAAGAAGTCTCGTACATTCATGCTGAAGCATATGCCGGAGGTGAGTTGAAACACGGACCGATTGCATTGCTTGATGAAAATTTTCCAGTGATTGCATTAGCTCCTGAAGACGATGTGTGTGAAAAAATGATTTCAAATATTGAAGAAGTGCGAGCTCGGAAGGCTCCGGTGCTCGCTATCACTACCGAAGGTAATGATGCTGTTGTTTCAGTAGCTGATGATGTGCTAGAGATCCCTAAATTACACCCAATGTTGCAACCAATTATGACCACCATACCCCTACAGCTGTTTGCGTATTATGTCGGTACCGCCAAGGGCCTCAATGTTGATAGGCCTCGCAATTTGGCTAAATCGGTGACGGTTGAATAGTTTGCAGCAAAATGACTGGCATTTTTCTACATATTTGGTATTATCTGCGCACTGATTTGCATACGTAAATCATGGTCCCATCGTCTAACGGCTAGGACATCAGGTTTTCATCCTGGAAATCGGGGTTCGATTCCCCGTGGGATCACAAAGCGCCAGCGCCAACTTGAAAGAGTTGGCGCTGTTGCGATTTGTATATCCCACGAGGAATCGAAAAAAGCTTCTGTCGAAGCCGAACGCAAACCTTTGCGTTCGCACAGAAGCGACGGGGCAGCGAATTATTAATATAAATTAGAACATAGTGAATAATTTTATTTAGAGCTGGCGCCGATTCCTCGTCTCATAAAAATCACCTAATTCTCAGATAATTTCACTAAGACTATGCTACGTAAAAAACACATAGTTACATACACGTTTTACCCATGACTATAAACACACTTTTGCACAGGTTTTCCACACAGGCCTTATTTTATAAAGGTTTTAATTTTCGTTGACTATTTTGACCAGCAGGCTACCCTGTACTTAGGTTTGCGCGGTGGTGAAGTATTCAATACTTACATCCGAGGCTACGGATGAATGCGCGCAGGCCGAAGCTCTACGTTGTACAAGCAAAAACCCCCGAAAGGGGGTTTTTGCAATTTTGGTACACTATTTTGTCTTAAGTGTCACGTATATATCTTCGAGTGCTTTCACTGCATCGCCAGCAGAAATATTGTTTTGGTGATAGCGCACGTTAGTGCAGTCGCCAGCAGCCCAGATACCCGGTGTTTTGGTTTGTTGTGTCCATGGATCAATTACTACTCGATTGTATTCGTCTCGCTCAACAACATCAGCGACAACATCAGTATTTGGAATCATACCAATTTCTACGAAAATCCCAGTCACCGGCAACTCTTTCTCTTCGCCAGTCTCAGTGTCTTTGTATCGCAGCCCGTTTACAAATGTATCTCCGGTCACTTCAAGCACCTCAGTATTCTTGATTGCGGTCATATTTTCATGCGCCAGTACTCTTTCTACCGTCACCGGATCTGCTTTGAATGTTTCACCCCGGTTTAAAAGCGTCACACTTTTAGTATATGCTAACAATTGAGCAGCTGTTTCAAAGGCAGCGTTACCGCCACCAACGACTGCGACGTCTTGTCCAGAAAAAAGCGGACCATCACAACTAGCACAGTAGGTCAGACCCTTATGTTCATAGATGTCGGCTCCAGAGGCAGAGAGGTGACGTCGGGTAGAGCCAGTTGCGACCAGAATAGCTAACGATTGGTACGATTCGTCGTTTTCGAGTGTGACAGTAAAGGTTGCGTCGTCATTTTTTACCACTTTCGTAGCGTGTTGATTGCTAATAATGTCTACCACAGAGTCAGCATACGTTTCGAGGTGTGTTTTAAGAGATTTTGCGAGATTGTCTCCGCTGATTGATGGGGTACCAATCCAATTTTGAATGTCTGGAGAAACGGTGCTTTGTCCACCCCATTCTTTTGTAATCAGTAGAGTGCGAAGTTGTTTGCGGGAGGCGTAGACGCCGGCAGAAGTGCCAGCAGGACCGCCACCAAGAATAATTAAATCGTAAATCATAACGTGTGTATCAGTAAGTTCAGGTAGCATACCACACTCATCCAGATAAATGTGTTATCTAAAAAAAGCCCCGTAGGGCTTTTTTACTTGATTTGATTATGCTTATTTAAGCTTTGAGCGACGGAGAAAGGCCGGTACCGCCCCCCAGTCATCGTCATCATCGGACTCCTCACTAGCAGCAACCGGTTTTGGGTCGCGTTTAGGAATGTCCACTTCCTTCGGCGTTGGTGCTGGTTCGGGCGGGGTCACTGCTTCTTCTTGCTTGCGGGGTAGGGAATTGAATATTTTTCCTCGACTAGGCATCTCTGCTGAGAGGTCTTCATCGTCTGTCGATTGCGGTGCTTGCCGTGAAATATGTCCACGGTTTGAAAATGTCTCGTCTGGGAAACCGGTTGCAATAACAGTTACTTTAACCTCGTTTTTCTTCAACTTGTCATCTTTAATTGCACCAAAGATAACCTTCGCCTGTGAGTCAATTGATTCAGTAATAACGCGGGCAGCATCTTGTACTTCGAGCATTCCAAGATCGTCACCACCAGCGATTGCAAATAGCACACCCTTCGCGCCATTAATTGAAACTTCAAGTAGGGGAGAGTTTATCGCAGCACGAGCAGCTTCTTCAGCTCGCTTGTCACCTGAGGCAACACCTACACCCATGAGTGCTGAACCAGCGTCTTCCATAACGCTTCGAATGTCAGCGAAGTCGACGTTGATGATACCTGGCATGGTGATAAGGTCTGAGATACCTTCAACTGCTTGTTTAAGCACGTTGTCACACTGTTCAAAGGCATTCTTTACCGTTGTCTCCTTGTCGACAATGGCAAGGAGGCGATCGTTTGGAATGGTAATGAGAGCGTCGACTTCTTTCTTAAGCTCTTCGATCCCTTGTAGGGCAAGACGCATGCGTTCTTGTCCTTCGAATAGAAATGGCTTTGTAACGACACCTACGGTCAGTGCCCCACTCTCACGCGCGATTTTAGCAACAACGGGTGCTGAACCAGTACCGGTACCGCCTCCCATACCACCAGTGATGAAGATCATATCTGATCCTTTGATAGCATTAGCGATTTCTTCGCGAGTTTCTTCAGCTGCTCGGCGACCCATATCAGGATTGCCTCCAGCACCAAGGCCGCGAGTTAGATTTTTACCAATGTGAATTTTCTTCTTAGCGAGAGAATGATGCAAATCTTGTGCATCACTGTTCACTGCGATGAACTCTACACCTTTTACTTTTGATGAGACCATGTGGTTTACGGCGTTTTTACCTGAACCACCGACACCGACAACTCTAATTCGAGCGAACGATTCCACATCTGATTTAATTTGTTCCATACAGTATTGCGAATGTGTTTTTACTACAGATACCCACCCCTGAGTACAGCTGTACTTTTAATACGCCTATCATACACGGCTTAAAATAATCTGTCACGATATTGACAGATTCGAGAAGTGTTAGGTTGACGAATTTAAGAAAATGTTATGGTAAAAACTGACTGAGCCAAGTAAGTATATTGTGTCGAGTATTTTTTGCTATTCCTATCACTGAAGTTTCTTCATTGTCGCTGGCACCCCACATACAAAGTCCGTAGGCGACAGCCCAAGACACGTCACGGAGTTTGCTGTTTTTATTTATTTCAAGAGTAGCGGTGCGTGCCGGTAAGTCAAGAGTACTTTTCGCGGTATCGACGGTTTGACTAAGGCTGGCACCGCCGCCGGTAAGGATTACACCGGCCGGGAGTAAGCCATCACGTTTGATTTTCTTTAGGTGTGCATCAATAAGGCCAAATATGTTTTCAAGTCGATTAGTGATTATTTCGTCAACTTTCTTTTTTGAGAAGGTTGCACTTGTCATTGCGCCACGTTTTATTTTTTCTGCGTCCTCTAGTGGTACTCGCAAACCAAGGGCAATGTCGTTGGTGATATCATTTGAACCAACCGGAAAGACTTTAAGTGAAATAGGGGTCGATTCCTCAAAAATGACAATTGAGGTTGTTTCAGCTCCAAGATTAGTAAGTATGCAACCTGCTCGTTTCTGAGCCTTTGACAATAGTACAAAACTGGCCGCTAGTGGTGAAGCAATAACATCTTCTACGTATACACCGACATTTTCAACGGTCGTGATGATGTCATTAATGTGTTGTTCGTAAGTAGTGATGAAGAGGCTGTCTACTTCCAGTTTTGTACCCTTAAGTCCTTGTGGTCTTCCAAGTACCTCACTACCATCTATGGTGTAGCGTAGGGGGATGCCGTGTAGGATACGACGGTTTGGTATGCGATCAAGCATGCGTTCCTCACTGTCCTGCATGAGTTTTTCTAAGTCACCATTTGTCACTTCAGAGTCAGCACGAGTCGGAATAATCTCACCGTGTGAATACATTTCTTCTAGGCCAATACTTCCGATTGCAACATGTGCTCGTTTAATTGGCAGGCCGGCGGTTTTTTCTGCTTGTGACACGGCAGCTTTTACACTTCGGGCTACTTCTTCTGGATGGATGATGTATCCATTTTTCATACCTCGACTCTCTGCCATCCCAGTTCCGATAATTTCTGGTTTTTGGTTTGGGCTGGCATTCTTAGGCACTCGAGCAACCGCCACCTTCACGTGGTATGTTCCAATATCAATGCCGGTAATAATTTGCTCTGCCATAATCTACGTCAACTGATACTTTTTTCGGTATCGCGCTTCAAGTCTTTCCATTGTATCGCCATGATCGTGACCTTTCAAATGAAGACAGCCGTGGATAAATAAAAATGCCACGTATCCTTTTACGGAAAGATTAAAATTTTTAGCTTCTTTCATGGCAATGGTGGGGCAGATGAATATCTCGCCGACTGTAGTATCCAGCGGGAAAGACAGGATGTTTGGAGTGTAGGATTTATTGCGGTGCGCTAGATTTAAATTTTGAGCGCGAGTCTGCCCGATGAAGGTTAGTGACAGTTCGTATTGTTTGCCCAAGATGTCGTTTTTTATACCTTCGAAAGCAATCTTCGGGATAGTTTGTTTGGTCGTATTACTAATCAAAAGGCGTTCCATTTGATGTATTATAACGCGTGATTTAAACAAAACCGCTGGTTTTCCAGCGGTTTGTTCTTTTAGCGTCGGCGTCCTCGGAATTCTTGAATCTTACCCAGCTTCACCATCTTTTCATACTTTTCGCGCTTCTCAATCTTCTTGAGTTTATCCTCACGTTGTACGTTCTTGCTCTTGGTTCGGCTGTAGTAGCGATTTCCTCGCACCTTTGGAATGATGCCTGCGCCTTGTACACGCTTAGTAAAACGGCGAATTACATTCGCGCTGCTCTCGTTGTTGTTCTTTGTTACTTGGACGTTAGTTGCCATATGTGGGCAAGAGAATAGCATGTTAGAAAGCGGGACGCAAGGCTTATGAGGACAATAATAGTAAAGCCGGTCGGCCCTAGGGCCGACCGGCTGCTTTGTGCAAAATTCTATTATGCCAAAACCGATTTCTTTCTTTTCAGTTTTTTGATAACCGAATCAGTATCTATTGTTTCTTGATTACGAGCGTGCATGTCACGCAATATGAGTGAATTCTCAACAAATTCTTTTTGGCCGACTATTATTGTATACGCCACGTTCTTTTTTTCAGCGTCTCTAAGTTGAGCTGAAAGGGAATCGTTGGCTAGATCATGCATGACAGGAATACCAACTTTGCGCAACTCATCAATGAGCATGAGGCTGCGAATCTTGGGTCCGAAGCCAAGGTGCACTACGTACACTGAAGGCGTTGCGCTTTTGTGTCGTGGGAGGCGAGCTGGGGTTTTAGTATTTTTTAACGTTACTACGGCACCGACGGCAGGTATTTTGGTGCGAGTGTTGCGGTGAGCAAATTCATCAAAGCGACCGCCGTGAATCGTAATTGGTGCATCTTCGTCA
>CATMPJ010000017.1 GCA_950073265.1 uncultured bacterium
GGAATCGACGGCCAGTTTGAATATCAACAATTCGTCGGGCTGGATCCTTTTCAGAAAGGACACTGTACAGCATCTCAATCTGGGTACCCTTACCACTTCCTTGTGGACCAATAAAAATAATTGTCTGTGGTTGCATAAAATTTATTTTACTCTGATTGTTGATTTGACCAAACCATTAACGACAGCTTCCATGTTTTTAATTGCTTCTGCTAGATGACCGTCATGGTTTTTAATGATTACATCTGCCTCCTGTGCGTATGCAGATTCTTTTTCATAGCGAAGACGACGCCCCTCTAATTCCTCTGCTGAGATTGGAGCTCGGTTTACAATTCGCTCTTTCAAACGTTCCCAGGGACCAGCATCTATATACACAACTGTAACGTGTTCGGCAGGAAAAATACTACGAATTTGCTGCACCCCCTGCAACTCCATCTCTTTAAACACCAATTTACCGTGCGTAAGAGGATCAATAATTTCTGCTTTGGGGGTACCGTAATAGTTGCCGCTATATTCTGCCCACTCCACAAAATCATCATTGGCAATCATTTTTTTGAAGGTTTCTACTGACACAAAAGAGTAGAGGGGATTTTCTTCTACGCCCTCACGAATCGCTCGGGAAGTGTAGGTTTTGGCAAAGTAAATGTCGCGGTGGTTTGCCAAAATACTATCGACAAGGCTTTTTTTTCCGCTCCCTGACGGCGCCATAAGTAACAAAACATGCCCCGGATGTTCACCCAATTCCATAGGTCCAAAAGGTAGCAACTTTTTCGCTCATTTGCAACAAAAATGATATGCTTTTCTCATGCAAAAAAAGCACATTATTACCATTTCGGGAAAGCCCGGAAGTGGTAAGTCTTCTACTGCAGATAAAGTAGCAGAACTTCTAGGCTACACCCGCCATTCTTCAGGTGAGACTGTGCGCAAGCTTCTCAAAGAACAACACATCACCCTTGAGGCGTATAACCGTAAGGCTGCCAATGAGCACGATCTGGATGAGAAAATTGATGCTGAGTTGCGCAACTTGCGCGATGAGAACGATATTGTCGTCGACTCTCGCCTGGGCTTTTATTGGATTCCGGACTCTTTTAAAGTGTATCTCGATCTTGATTTAGAAGTAGCAACAGCGCGGATTTTTAGAGATATTCAGACCAACGCTACCCGCGATAACGAGGGTGGTGATCACACCTTTGAATCGGTGACGCAATCAGTGAAAGAACGAATGGAGAATGAGCGCAAGCGTTTTATGTCTTTATATGAAGTTGACCCATACAATAAAGATAACTTTGACTACATAATCAACACTTCTCATCACACGCCACAATCGGTGGCTTTGGTTGTCTCAGAGGTATATAAAAACTGGCTGCAAAGCGACTCTTAATGAACGCGCTAAACATTGGCACGAAAAAACCCACTCTTAAGAGTGAGTTTTTTCGTGCCTTCGCAAAACTGCGAGCGCTAATAAAGAGAAGCAAGAATTTCTATTATGACGAGGCGGATTGAGAAATTATAAAATTGCGTTGGATACTAGGCAGACAAGAAAAAAGACCCGAGTGGGCCAAGGTGGCCAGCGAGGGTCTTTTTTCGTAGCCTAACGACGTAGACAATGTGATTTTAAGATTTCTCTTTAGTATTCACGCAGTGAAACTTGAGCGTCAAGACGCCGGATAAGATCAAGCACTACCGTTACAACAATAAGTACTGCTGTTCCACCAATTGCGAGTGCTGCAATACCGGTTAGTATCTGCATTCCAACCGGAAGTACCGCAACAAGACCGAGGAAGATAGCACCTACCAAGGTAAGGCGAGTTACTACGTTACCAAGATATTCAGAGGTGTGGTTACCTGGACGGATACCTGGGATAAAGGCACCATTTCGTTGGAGATTCTTCGCCATTGCATCCGGATCAAACGTAACCGCGGTGTAGAAGTACGTGAAGAGGAACACCAAGATGAAGTAGGTTACGCCATACGCGACTTGATTAGCCATGAATTGATTCACAATTTCTGTGGCTTGTGGCACCCAGGTTAAATTGAATGCTGACAGAACGTTCAATACCATTTGTGGGAACAAAAGGATTGAAAGCGCGAAGATAATTGGAATCACTCCAGCTTGGTTGAGACGAAGCGGCAAGTATGAAGTACTGCCCCCGTACGTCTTACCACCACGACTTTGCTTAGCGTAGGTTACGGGCACTGGTCGCTCGGCTTCGGTCATATATACCACTGCATAAATTATGAAGAGAGCCACAAATACAAATCCAAGATACAGCGGCAGCTGAGCTGGGTTGTAGGAGAACGCAAGTTGACTAATAGTTGTTGGTAAGCTGGCCACAATACCTGCAAAGATAATAATTGACACACCGTTACCAACACCATATTCGGTTGCTAATTCACCAATCCACATCAGTAAGATTGAACCAGCTGAAATAAGGATGACATTAACGATAAAGTCGAATGTCGTTGGCTGTGAGACAACTCCTTGGCTCTCAAGTAGGGTCAGGAACCCAAAACCTTGTAGAAGAGCTAGGGGTACCGTGAGCATACGGCTATACTGCGTAAAGCGAGCTCGGCCTGCCTCTCCTTCTTCTGAGTACATGCTTTTGAGCGCTGGTGACATTACTGTCATCAGCTGCATGATGATTGAGGCCGTGATAAACGGACCAACACCGAGCATTACGATTGACAGGTTAGCCAATCCTCCACCTGAGAAAATGTTGAGTAGTCCGAGGAACTGATTGTTCGCGAAGAACTGTTCCAAGATCATTTGATCAACACCAGGAATCGGTACTGCGGCAAGCGCTCGGAAGATAGCAAGCGCAAAGAATACAAAGAGTACCCGATTGCGAATTGCTGGCTCAGTGACGATTACTTTAAGTTTGTGAAAGAAATTTTGCATAAGTCTATGCTAACGCTTATTTCACACTTCCGCCAGCCGCTTCAATCTTCGCCTTAGCAGAGCCTGATACCTGACAATCTTCTACGTTAAGTTTTTTATTGATTTCCCCATTACCAAGGATTTTCACTGCCGGCGCTTTCTTTCGACTCGTTGCCACTAGACCAGCAGCTACAATTGTCTTCGGATTTACTGTCGCGCCAGCGTCGAATGCAGCATCAAGTGCTGACACATTCACCACCACTGGCAGTACGCGTTCTGCATTGACAGTGCGAGCTCGGTTTACGCCATGACCACGAAGCTTTGGCAGCTTTTTAATAAGTTCGCGCATTTCAGGACGCGTACTGTTGCCAGCACGTGCTTTCTGTCCTTTGTGACCCTTTCCTGAGGTCTTACCTCGTTTACCACCTCGACCAATACGCTTTGCGGTCTTGCGCGGGGTAGTCGGCTTCAATTCGTGTAACTGCATGGTTACCCTTTCTTAAGCTGCTTAAGCGCTTCGACAGCAGCGCGAGCATTGTTAAGTTTGTTTTTTGAACGGGAGAAGATTTTTGCAGTAACATCTTTTACTCCTCCAAGTTCTAGAACGGTACGCACTGAAGAACCAGCTACCAATCCGCGACCAGGGGCAGGCATAATCATTACTTCACTAGCAGCATACTTCGTATGTACATCGTGAGGAATGTGACCCTCCTTTGTCATTGGGATAGTAATCATGTTTTTCTTAGCGTCACGTACTGCTTTTTCAATAGCAAGTTGTGTATCGCCGGCTTTTCCGACACCAACACCAACTCGCCCCTTCTTGTCACCAATTACCATTGAGACTGAGAATGAGAAACGACGACCACCAGCCATCACACGGGTAACCCGGCGAATACTGACAATCTTCTGATCAAATTCGGGACGCACTCGCTCGCGAGGACCACCACGACGCGGTCGTCGTGTGTTGTTGCGACGCTGACCACCTTGTTGTCGGCGGCCGCCACGGCGCTCGTCGGTCTTCGCAGCAGGTGCATCGGGTGCTTTTCGCGCTGCTGCATCGTCGTTGTACTTCGGTTTTGCAGCAGAAGCGGGCTCAAGAGCAGTTTCTGGTTTTGTACCAGTTGTAGCTTCCGGCTGTTTTTCTTCTGACATTATATGTTTATTATTTGTTAAGCGAGTGCGATTAGAGTTTAAGTCCTCCTTCGCGTGCACCTTCGGCAACAGCAGCAACGATTCCTTGATACTGGAATCCGCCGCGATCGAAGACGACTTCTGATACTTTCAATTCAGCTGCTTTTTTAGCGATAGCTTCACCAACCGCCTTAGCTGATTCGAGTCGTGTACCTTTTTCTTTTCGAGAGTCTGCTGCAGCCAGTGTCTTCGCGGCCTCATCATCGATGAGTTGTGCGTACACTGCTGTATTGCTCTTGAAGACAGCAAGGCGAGGACGGGCAGCAGTACCAGCAATCTTCGAACGAAGACGCTTATGCCGAACGGCTCGTTTTGCTGTTTTGGTTGTTGATTTGTGAGACATGATTTTATGTATTTACAAACGGTTGCCTAAACAGCCTTTTTACCTTGCTTAATAATGACGTACTCACCTTGATAGCGAATACCTTTTCCTTTGTAGTTTTCTGGCTTCTTAACCTTACGTACGTTTGCAGCAAATTGTCCAAGTGCTTCTTTATCATTACCGGTAAGGGTAATGATATTTTTTACTACTTCAACTGAGACTCCTTCTGGAATATCAAGTTCTACTGGGTGCGAGAAACCAACGTTTAATACGATTTGGTTTCCGTTAACCGCCGCACGATACCCAACGCCATGAATTTCAAGAATACGAGTGAATCCTTCAGTCACACCTTGGATTAGGTTGCGAATGATTGAAGCATACGTACCCCATAGTTTTGGCGCGAGATCAGTCTCTCGCGGTGAGAGCGTGATGACACCATCTTCGATTTTAATTTCTACATCATCACGAAGATTTTGGGTTAGGGTTGCTTTTGGACCCTTAACGGTCATAACACCGTTTTCAAGTGTTACCTCTACTCCGTTTGGAATAGTGATTGGTTGTTTTCCTAAACGACTCATACTACCAAATCATGAAAAGTTGCTCACCTCCCACTTTCTTCTCCTTTGCTTCCTCGTTAGTGAGGATACCAGCTGGAGTTGAAAGGATAAGGTGTCCCTTTCCAAATTTAACCGGATGCAATTCTGCAACCTTGGTGTATAAACGTCGACCGGGCTTTGAAATACGCTTTACGCCGTTGATGCGGTGTATACCATTCTCGTAACGAAGCGTTACTTCAAGCGTTTTGCTTTGTACTTCTTTGCCTTTTGAGTCAGCTGCAGAAAGATATCCTGCTTCAACCAACTTATTTGCAATATTGTGGCGTAGCTTTGAGTACGGCACTGAGACCGTATCTTTACCTACCATTCCAGCATTTTTGAGGCGGATAATGAAATCGCCAATTGTATCTCCTACCATGATGATTTCTTTACCCCTGGAATCTGGCCTTCATGTGCGAGTTCGCGGAAACAAATTCGGCACATATCGAAGTCACGTAAGTAGCCGTGCGGACGTCCGCAAAGGGTACATCGTCGTACGACACGTGACTTGAACTTAGGCGCGCGTTGCGCCTTAGCAATCATAGACTTTTTTGCCATTAGATTTGGGTTATTTAGTTTTTGACGCCGTCTTACTCAGAATGAGTAACTGCACGTCCTAATAATCCGGCTCGTAAGCTATCGCAAACTCGCCTTCCAGTAGTCAGTTTCCTTCCCACAGGTGCCAGCAAGTATACTGATTTAAAGACGTTTTGCAACCTTTTTTGCTCAAAAAAACCATATTTACAGCTCTCCGCCGTCGGATTCTCCCCTGATAGGTCGAATCCGACGAGGAGCCTGTATAAATTCTTAATAGTCGCGCATTGCGCTCCTTTATTCATTCAATTTTGCAATATAAAAATTTGCCCCCGTGCATCTTTTCAGATGCTACGGGGGCATGACCGCTCACGGTCATTTTTTGGGAACAGTCCACTACGTAGTCATGATTTTGTCTTAATCACACTTTGTGTGGAAGCGAGTAAACGCGAAGCTGATTGCTCAACTTGCGTCGTTCGCGTTTTATGTAATCAGGCGGAGGCGATACCACCGCCTCCGAACAGGCCGGCCGCATGGCGCGCGTCGCGCGGCAGATAGCCGCCGGCGCGCGAGTAGTGATCCATCTGCAAGCTCTGATCGCGGCGGCCGGTCGAGACCCGCCCGGGCGGCGAGTCGCCGGCGAAGGCGAGCCGCGGCGCCGAATCGGCGGACGGCATGAACGCCTGCGTGACTTCGCGGCCGACATCGACCACGAAGCGCGCGCCGACGGTCAGCAGGTTGGAGAAGAACAGCAGCACTGCCAGCATGACGCCGGCGAACGGGATCGAGGTTTCCTTTTTCACGTGCGGGCTCTTGCCCGGCGGGTACTGGGGTGAGCGCATGAACGCCTCCTTATTGTTTTGCCTGGCGAATTGCACAGGTTTTACAATACTATCATAATTAAACGATACTGTCAAGTATACGATAGCATATAGAAAAGGCCCCGCATCGCTAGGCACGGAGCCTTTTGCGGCGCGGGGCTTTTAGACCTTCGCGAACATATACACCTGCTCGGGGTGAACATTGGTATCAAGAACTGAGCGAGATACGAGTCTGACCTGACCCTCTCCCCAATACTCCGGCTCCACATATGACACCATTCCACGCTGGCTAATCACCGGCAAAGCGATCTTTACCGCTCCGAAGTCAATATTCATTCTGGCATAGAGTATATTTACCAACGTGCTGTAATTGATTCGATGTAAACCTCGCCAAGCTGCAGCTCTCAGCATATGTTCGGATGTCATCGGGCGCTCATCTGCGCCCACTTCAGCTGCGCACGCCATGCAGAATTGTGACTGGACGGGATTATTGGCAAAATCCACGGCCTGTAATTGCATACGTGCCAGATCGGTCACCGACACGCCGATATGATCAAGCATACTTAATGCGGCGTCGGCTGTCAGAAACCGAATGTAAGCTGACTCGAGAATCTCTCCACACAGATGGCCCCGCCACTTCCGGGGAGTGCGAAAAGGAACAACGTTATCCATAGCAACCTCCCTTGCTAACGTGGTGATGAAAATACTATTTAAAGTGTTATTCGTCAAGCAAGAAAAAACTGGCCACTAGTGGCCAGTTTTTTCTTGCTTCTGAAAGAAGCTTAGTTCGCTTCTTCTTTTTTCTTCAACGGTAGTCCCACATGCCTTAGCAAAGCTTCTGCTTCTGCTTTAGTCTTGGCCGTAGTCACGATAGTGACTGACATACCAAACACGTCTTTAATATCTTCATCGGCAGTTTCAGGGAAGATGGTATGTTCTTTGATACCAATCGTGTAATTACCCATTTCGTCGATAGAGGTAGTCTTCAGACCGCGGAAGTCGCGAGTCTGCGGCAACGCGATGTGAATCAACTTATCGAGAAAGTGAACCATGCGTGTACCACGCAGGGTTACTTGGTAGCCGATGATATCACCTTCACGCAACTTGAATGATGCGATAGATTGCTTCGCCGGACGCGGTGATGGTCGTTGACCAGTGATAACCGCAAGCCGGTCTTGGATAAGCGCAATCTTTGCTTTATCGTCAACGCGACCCGTTCCTACTGACACTACTACCTTTTCAATAGTCGGTGCCTGATTTACATTTGTGTACCCGAAGTCTTGCTTCAGAGCATCAAATGACTTTTTCATTAGAGCCTGTACTGATTCCATACTCATTTCTTAACTTCGATTAAATCTTCTTTCCTGAAGCGCGTGAGATACGCACCTTCTTTCGCTTGTCGCCCTCACCTTCAAAGGTGTAGCCAACTCGTACGGTCTTATCACCTTCCATGAGGGCCACGTTCGACGCGTCGATTGGCATACTCTTTTCAATGATTTGGCCTTGCGAACGACTGCGGCGGTTTTTAGTGTGACGCTTTGCTTCATTGATACCTTCAATCACTACTTGATTTGTGTCTTTTAGGACTGAAAGTACGCTGCCGGTTTTACCTTTGTCTTTTCCGGCAATCACTTTTACGGTGTCTCCTTGTTTGATTTTCATATGAATTTCTTACTAGAATCTACACCACCTCAGGGGCAAGTGAAACGATTTTCTGATAACCAGCTTCTGAAAGCTCACGTGGAATCGGACCAAAGACGCGGTTTGCGCGTGGTTCTTTCTTTGCTTTATCGATAATCACAACTGCGTTATCGTCAAAACTTACGTATGAACCGTCCTTACGTCGGAATGGCTTTCGTTGTCGAACGACAACACCATAGACCACGTCTTTCTTCTTCACGTTTTTGCGGGGTTCTGCAGTCTGTACTGACAGTACCACCATTTCTCCAAGCTCAGCGTAGCGTTTCTTTGAGCCGCCAAGTACTTTAAATACTCGACCGACCTTACCACCTGAGTTGTCTGTAATCTTTACGATTGTTTGTGGTTGAATCATACGCTACTTTTTTGTTACGAGCGCGAAGCTCTTTCGCTTAGAGATTGGGCGAACCTCAGTAATGTCGACCACATCGCCTACCTTGGCGGTGTTGCCCGCGTCATGCACCAAGTATTTCTTCGTGCGACGCAAGTACTTTTTGTACTTAGGGTGCTTTACATAGCGTTCGACTGCTACGGTGATGGTGTCAGTCATTTTGCTTGCTACCACCTTGCCGCGGAGTACGCGACCGTTGTTTTCAGTGTTACTCATACGCTATTTGATTTCGTTGTTACGTCGGCGTGCGTTTAGTTCGGTAAGCGCACGAGCAACCACGGTCTTGGCATTGCGAATTTCTTTCGCTTTGCGACTAAACTTGTCTTTGAAACGCTCTTCGCGGATAGTCTTACGAGCTTCAGCTACGGTCTCAACAAGTTCTTTATCTGATTGCTTACGGATGTTATCCATTGATGTCATACGCAATTGAACTAGTTAGCAAGTGAGTCTTCACGACGCACGAACTTGGCTTTTAATGGAAGTTTTGCAGTTGCTTTACGCACTGCTTCTTTGGCAACCTCTTCAGATACGCCAGAGATTTCAAATAGAACGCGTTCTGGTTGTACTTGGAATACGAAGTGATCTGGATCACCTTTACCCTTACCCATCGGTACCTCTGCTGCTTTCTTAGTGATTGGCCGATCAGGGAAAATACGAATCCAAACCCGACCAGTCTTACCAACCGTACGTGAAATCACACGACGGGCGGCTTCAATTTGGTTTGAGCGAACGCGTGAACCGGTTACTGCTTTGAGGCCATACTGACCAAGCGATACGGTTGTACCACGAGTGTCTGGGCGTTGTAGGCGACGATCGCTAATGCGATTAGTCTGCCACTTACGGTGCTTTACTTTCTTTGGAACCAACATACTTATTTATGGTTACGTGGTGCGCGGTGTGGGCGGGCAGCGCGTGGTGCTTCCTGCTTGTTTGCAGTCCGGTCACCAAATACGTCGCCACGGTAAATCCAGACCTTGATACCAATCACACCGTACGGAAGGTTTGCTTCCACACGAGCGAAGTCAATATCAGCGCGTAGGGTTTGTAGTGGGATTCGACCTTTTTTAAGCTCTTCTTTGCGAGCCATGTCTGCGCCACCAAGACGACCGGAAAGAATCACACGGACTCCTTGTACATCTCGGTTAGCCATTACCTTCTCTACTGTTTGCTTCATTACACGGCGGAAGGTGAGACGTCTTTCAAGACCTTCAGCAATCATTTGCCCGACGATGCGTGCAGATGATTCTGGTGAGCGGACTTCTTCAACATCGATTTTGAGTTCCGGCTTGCTTTCTGTTTTTTGCTTCCGCAAAAATAGATCAACTTCTTTACGAAGATTTGCAATCCCTTCACCACTACGACCGATAATGATTCCTGGCTTAGCTGTCTTGATGATAATACGAATTTCTTTGTCGCTGCGTTCGATTTCAATCGCGTCTACAGACATGCCTTTAAGGCGCTTTTTGAAGAACTTTCGAAGCGCGGCATCAACGCGCAGGTATTCGCGGAACTGCTTTGGATTGGTAGTAAACCAACGACTTTTCCAGTCACGGTTGATACCAATGCGTTGAATATACGGGTGAGCTACGTGTGTCATAGATTATTTCTCGCCCAACTCAACTGAGATGTGGCTGTTACGCTTGTTAATTCGAGATGCAGACCCACGAGCACGAGGCATAAAACGCTTAAGAACAGGTGCTTTATCAACCGCTACGCGCTTGATGTATAGCTTGTCTACGTTTTTACCGTGGTCCTTTGCATTTGCAATCGCAGATGCGATAACTTTTGCAAATGGCCCAGCGGCACGTTTATCTACAAATTTTAAAATGGTCAAGGCTTCGTTGGCATTTTTACCACGTACGAGATCGGCGATAAGTCGTACTTTACGAGGTGACTGACGATAATTTTTTAGTACTGCCTTCATACTTATTTCTTAGCAGAGCTAGCAGCTTTAGCAGCTTTTGCTGCTGCAATTTCAGCTTCTTTTTTCTTCTGATCAAGTTCCTTCTGCATCTTACCGCCGTGACGCCAGAATTTCTTAGTTGGTGAAAATTCACCGAGCTTGTGACCGACCATGTCTTCAGTAACGAGCACAGAAATGTGATCCTTACCATTGTGCACACCGAAGGTAAATCCGACCATTTCTGGTGAGATAGTGCTGCGGCGAGCCCAGGTCTTAATTACTCCACCTTCTCCGGGCTTTTTGCCGGCGACCTTCTTGAGGAGTTTTTCGTCAACGTATGGTCCTTTATATAGTGAACGTGACATTCTTCTATCGTGATTAATTTAGTAACCCGCGTGTTCGCACTCGTCTCAATACGGAAACGAGCCGCACAGTGGCGGCGTGAGTGAGAATCCCTACTAAAAACAGGTAACGGCCGGTCTTATAAGGGATTCCCATTCCATTATTTTGTTTGTTGTGTCCGTCTTGAAACGGACGCGCGACAAAGGTTGGAACGGCGTTAGAGTACCAAATTGACTTGAAATGTCAATTGCTTCTAGCTATCCGCGCGAAGAAAACACAATAGACACTTTAGCTCACTTCTGTCCGTTGACTTTTATAAAAATAAGGAGTTTAATGGCAAGCTACGCACCAATTTATAGGGAGGAACGCGTTATGCAAAATGTTCTTTTAGCTGCAATCGTACCGGTGACTATCGGAACCTGCGTCAACATGCTCTCAGCAGCGTGGCTGGCTCCCCTTACGCATCACCACACCACGCAGCAGAATATCTGGAAGATTTTCAAGCAACTCAGTTGGTTTTCACTGGCTGCAGTATGTATCGGCGCGGCCGATACATATTTCGCCATCCACGAAGCCATTGGGGGCGGGGCGGCTATCGCCGCCTATATCGCCGTGCTCTCTGCCAGCAGCGTGACGCGGCCAGTTGCTCTGACGGCAGTGGTCATATCAATTCCCGCCTTTTTCATCGGGGAGGTGATTCTTACTGGCGACGTTGCGCTGGCCTCTCTCCTCACCCTTGGCGGTGTGGTATCTATACTTGTCAGTACTGCGTTCTGCGTCGGCTTGAGCCTCTACTCCAAGCCGTTGAACGGCGCAGACCTGTTCGAAGAGCCGTAAGTCGCAAGCAGGAGGTTTGCGGGCAGACCAAGCCCGTGCACTATTGGTGCACGGGCTTTTTACGTATTGTCTAGAAATTTACGATACGTGTGCTGCAAAAATTTTTAACACAAATTATCTGTTACTATACAGCCTGATATGGGAAAAACAGCATGTATCATCTTAGCGGCTGGTAAAGGCAAACGAATGGGCAGTGCTTTGCCAAAGCCACTTATAGAACTGAACGGAAAACCGTTTATAAAACATCTTCTCGACTCAGTTGAAGCTTCGGGAGTATGTGACGCACCGGTTATTGTGGTTGGCAATCAAGCAGAGTTGGTAAAGCAAACACTTGGCTCAGATTACGCATACGTTGAGCAGACCGAACAACTCGGTACGGGCCATGCGGTAAAAGTTTGCCGAGAAGCACTCGAAGGCAAGGTTGACTCAGTAATTGTGTTATATGCGGATCATCCTCTCGTCGATGCAAAAACGATTACATCACTAGCCGCCCTCAAACATACAGAAAATACTGTACTTGGTATGGCTACCATCACGGTGCCTGATTTTGAAGAGTGGCGCGCGGCCATGTACTCATTTGGAAGAATCCTGAGAGACGAGTCAGGAAACGTCACGGAGATTGTAGAAAAGAAAGATGCTACCGGTGAACAGTTACAGGTGCGTGAAGTAAATCCGGCATTGTTTTATTTCGACGCTGCCTGGCTGTGGAATAATCTAGAGACGGTTCAAAACAAAAATGCGCAAGGTGAGTACTATCTAACTGATCTGGTTAAGATTGCGTGCGAGCAGCATCACCCTATTGCTACTGTAGATGCTCCAATAGAAGCTGCATTTGGTATAAACACAAAAGAAGAACTGGCGTTAGCAGAAACGTATCTTCAGCAACGTTCATAATTTATACTTATCAATGCCAAAACAACGCGGTCGAGAACACACCTCATTAACCGAAACTGCTACAAACGTAGTTCGCGAGTTAGAAAAAATTCCTGGTATTAAAATGATTGCTCCTGGCGAGATCCGCACCAACCGACGCACTGCGAGTGGTCGCTTTGTAACTTGTTCATACACAACGGCAGGTTTCGAGCTTTTAATCAGTGGTCAGTCTACACAAAAAGTTTCGGTACATACAGTCGTCAAACCAACCCTGATCTACCAACAGCTCAAAGCCAGCAAGAAACTCCGAGAATACGTGTTTAAAGAACGGGTACGAAAGCCCGGCATGTAAAAAACCAGCTATTGCTGGTTTTTTACATGCCGGGCTTTGGGCTATTAGTCTATTTCATCCAACGCCCAGTCGACATAATCTTCACCGTCCTCAATGTAATCAAGAACATCATCATAATCGTTGTCGTAATATGCATCCCAAGCGTCATCCAGTGCATCTTCGGCATCCTCTAAGTAATCTTCAGCGTCTCTAATGCGGTTTCGACTAGCGTCAGAATCATCAACCTCATCCCAGGCGTCACGTAGATCATCCTCGAAATCTTCGATCGCATCAAATGCTCGCTCACGATTATTGCGGCTGTAGCGATCATAATCAATTTCGTCGAGCGCATCTTCAATTAAGTCCTCGGCGTCATCAGCGTAGTCAATCGCGTCTTCATAATCACGGTCTCGGAAGCCATCTTCTGC
>CATMPJ010000018.1 GCA_950073265.1 uncultured bacterium
TCACACTTTAAAATCCCCACGACGAGCGTACGGTAACAGGTGCGACTGGTCTTCTAGCTCCATAAATGTACCCGCCAGTATACCGTTTTTCAAGGCCGAAATAAAGAGTTGTTGTGCAAGATATAAAGCTGTGATAGCTTTACATTCCCTAGATTACGGAGATACACTAATGAGGGACGAGGACCACCCGAATCACGCAAGCAACGTCAGCGCGCCGCACGGAAAATGTACGTGCGGATCGCCGCTGGATTATGAGGAGGGGCGAGGACAGTTCTGTCACACATGTGACGACAACGAAGACGATCATTAGGTCGTTGTTCACCCAACACAGGGGCCGTCGAGCTTATTCGACGGCCCCTTTTTGATTCAATTTTTTGAGCCAGCTATCAGATTCGAACTGATGACCTACTGACAATCGAGCACCTATGTAAGAGCTTACTTTTACATGAGGCGCGAGAGCAGTCAGAAAGCTTTGCTTACGGGTTACAAATCTTTGCAGCAGTTTCCCAAACTGTTGCAACTCCACCAGCTTCGCTAGGCTGGCTTTACGCAATAAAAGGCTTGGAGCCAGCTATCAGATTCGAACTGATGACCTACGGGTTACAAATCCGTTGCTCTACCAACTGAGCTAAGCTGGCTCCAAGCCTTTTACGTTTTGTAACTTGAAGCAATCTGTATATTTAATTGACCGGAATCTTACCAAATTATATTGAACTTCGCTAGTCCCGTTCTTCGAGTTTTTCCTCCCTCAATCTGTCTTCTTCTTCTGGAGAAAGAGCCACCTCCGCTTTATGCTTGGCAACTTCGTTCAAGTGTCCGTTTGTGCCCTTTGCTTTCTTCTCTGCTTGGAGAGCTCGAGCCCGAAAACGATTTGTCTCAAAATGCTTTTCCAAATAATCGTACGCAGCGACCAGTGCTTGGAGAAGAGTGCGCAATAAAGAGTGCAAACTGTAATATAAACCTAACTTAACAACGTATTGAATGAAGTGTTCCCAGGCCTCTCTAAGCCACGTAAAGAATCGCTCAATCATCTCATCAAGCCAATCCCTCACCTTAGTAAGCGCAACTCGAGAACCTCTCCTTCGTTCTGTTTCAATCAGAAACGAAAGCGCCGTAAACAGTACGACGCTCGTAATAAACACTGTAGTTACAGCAGACATTGTCTATTTTATTGACTGGCGTGAAAAACTCACAACCTGAACGTTCTCGCCAAATTTTTGCACCGCTCCAGTTACCATTTCACCAATGGTATTGTCCGGATTTTTAATAAATGCTTGTTCGAGTAAAATCTGATCCCTGAAGTATGAAGCTAATTTACCTTCAAGAATCTTTTCTTGCATATCCGCTGGTTTGTCTGCAACTTCTTTTTGGAAGAGTTCCTTAGCCTTATTTATTTCTTCTTCTGGAACATCCTCACGCTTTACATACGTCGGGTTAATGGCCGCAACGTGCATTGCAATCTCTTTTGCCAATTCAACAAATTCCGGATTCTTAGAGACGAAGTCTGTCTCACAACCCAATAGCACCAGTGCTCCCACTTCATTAGTATTATGGATATACGAACCGACAGCACCAGCACCAATCTCGCGATCTGATTTTTTATCAGCCGCGTCGCTTCTCTTTTTCTTTAGGATGATGATTGCCTTATCCATATCACCCTCCGCTTCTTCAAGAGCTTTCTTACACTGCATGACTGAAATACCAGTCTTGTCTCGCAGTTCCTTTAATTGTGCTGATGAAATTTCCATACGTTAAAAAGTTTAAGAACAAATAATTTATTGAGTGAGTGCCGACAACTTAGTTTAGTTTTGTCGACGGCGCATTCCACCTTCCCGCGGGGCAGCCGGCTTTGGCACGTACGCAGCAACTCCCTCTTTGTACGCAGCGGTAAGCTCACTTAGAAGAATTTTGACGCTTGCTTGCAGTGAGTCATTAGCTACCACTGGATAGGTAATATGTCGCAGATCGTTGTCAGAACCAGTAATGGCCACTACCGGAATATTTTTTGCCACCGCTTCTTCAACAGCAATACTGTCGTGGCGCGGATCGACTACTAGCATTAGATCGGGTGTCTTGTTTAGTTCTGAGATACCAGCAAAATTGAAAGATAGTTTTTCAATTTCGCGCCCAATCACAACTCGTTCTTTTTTAGTATATTTGCGTTCTAGTTCGCCTGATTCTTTTTCTTGGCGAAGCACTTCAAGGCGGTTAATTCGCTTCTTGATTTCACTGAAGTTGGTGATCATGCCACCAATCCAACGATTAGTTACATACGGTGCATTTGCCTCCTCAGCCGCTGCTTTTACCAGGACAGACGATTCATCTTTCGTACCAACAAACAGCACCGTCTTGCCCATAAGACCAGCTTGCTTGAGAGCTTCCTTTGCTGTATCGAGGGCTGCGGTAGTTTTTTCAAGATCGTAGATGTCTACACCTTCTTTAGTAGTGAATAGATATGGTGTCACGGTTGGGTGACGGCGGCTTTTTTTAAAGCCAAAGTGAGCGCCGGCTGAAAAGAGGCGCTGAATGAGAGTTGAATTATTGTTTTCTGTTGACATATAAGTAATTAGAACGCAAAAGGCGCACTGCGCCTATAGCGGCGGCATAGTACCATATGGGTACCTGGTTCGCAACAGTTTATATCGCTTCGCTGGCCTCTTGCAGCGTATCAACAATATGTTGAATATCTCCTGACATCACCCGCTCTATATTTGACCAAGAGTGTTTGATCCGGTGATCAGTGATGCGATCTTGTGGGAAGTTGTAGGTACGAATCTTCTCAGATCTATCACCGGTACCAATCTGCCCTTTTCGCTCAGATGCATTTTTCTTAGCCTCTTCCTCTTCATGGAAAGCTTCCAGCTTAGCGGTCAATAGTGCCATGGCTTTCTCACGGTTTTTTAACTGAGAGCGCTCTGATTGACTGCGCACCTCAATCCCCGTTGGCGTGTGAACGAGTCGTACAGCTGTTTCAACCTTGTTGACGTTTTGCCCCCCTGCTCCACCGGAGCGCGAAAATTCCATTTCAATATCGCTTGGATTTATTTCAACCTTCGGAACCTTGCGCATCGGCAGAACTGCCACTGACGCCGTAGAGGTATGGATACGACCCGCTTTCTCCGTTACCGGAATACGCTGCACTCGATGTACCCCAGTCTCATGACGAAGCGCTTCGTAGACATCAGGATGTTTGATCTCGTATTCAAGCTCGTTTTCTTTCATCACCGTCCAACCTTTATTTTCTGCGTACGCGACGTACATTTGCGCCAGCTCACCAGCAAATAAAGACGCTTCATCGCCACCAGCACCAGCTCGTACTTCAAGTACGACACCATAGGGCTTCACTTCCTCTTCTTTGCTTGACTCTATAATTTCATCCATCTGGACAAAGAGCGCCTGCATCTGCGTTTCAATATTTTTGATATCGTCTTTAGCCAACTCAGCCATTTCCGGATCAGCTGCTGCAAGCTCTTCTGATTCTACCTTTTGAGCTGCGAGCGTATCAAATTGCGACGCAATAAATTGCGTTTTCTGATTCTCTCGAAAGGTATGTAATTTTTCTGAGTCAAATTCCATAATGTGTTGGCTATACTACGCTAAAAGTATGAAAAAACAATCTTATCTGCCCTCATACAGGTGTGATTTAGTGAAAGGCAGCAGAGCTAGAGTTAATGCTTGGGTGTAGTATTCCACACGGGTAATCTGTCAGAATACCGATAGTGTCGCGATTGGAGCTTTCAGAGCCAAGAACTTCATTAGCCGCGTCTGAGAGTTCCTGTCCGGACTTTATTTTTTTAGCAATCTCTGAGGGAATTAAAAAACTTGCGGTGTGTGTCAGACTCATCTTTTCTTGCTTACTAATGATGCACATCCAGGCAACACAATATAAATTGGAGTCGACTGCAACCAGACCGCCTTCAATCCCTACCCAGTAATCGGCTTCTGGTATTTGCTCTTTACTGTGCAAAGCACGATTTTTTGCACCTTCTTTTGTTTCTTCTAGCCCCATTGGTTGATCACTCCCTCCTGATTCCGCATGACAACCAGCCACTGCAATGAGTGATTCGCTAAATTCTTTCGTAAATACTTGCTCAACGACTTGGAGCTTTATTTTATTTTTAGAACCAACAACCACTTTCATGAAGCCAGTTTAGCATAATGCTTTTACGCATTCAGCGAAAAGCAAAGGATGATTCAGATACTAGGCGGACAAAGAAAAACACCCGAATGGGGCAATTGCCCAGTGAGGGTGTTTTTCTGTAGTCTAACAACGTAGCTGGGTTGTTATTTGCTTTTCGCCTTTGCTTGACGAGCTTTGAAGCGCTCTACCCGACCGGCAGTATCCATAGTACGTTCCTGTCCGGTGTAAAACGGATGGGACGCGCTCGATACGTCAACTTCGGTAAGCGGGTACTCCTGACCATCTGTCCACTTGTCTGTCTTGTTCGTAGTGATGGTTGAGCCAATTAATACACGCTCCCCACTTGTGTTGTCTTTAAAAATTACCATGCGGTAATTATCTGGATGAATATCTTTTTTCATACAATCAAATACTTCGGCAACCGCGATGAAACCCTGGAGGTTTCTGGAATATAGTAAGTGCGGCCACCTACTGCTTTTGTGGCCAGAACTATACCCTCAGATAGACTTTTCTGCAAGAGTTGAACTCATTATCCTTAGTCTAGACTTTCAGAATTAGATGCTGAGCAAGGAACTCAGAAATTTTGCGAAGGAGGTGTACTCGATGTACATTGACTGAGCAAAATTTCGTAGTGACGAAGCTCAGCGCTAATTGTGGAAGTCTAGGATCCGTCGAGGATTTTGATTTGCCCCTCAAACTTAGCTTTACGATTCATTACCTGATCACCATAGAAGGCATTTGCAGGATTTGAGGCACCACCCCAACCAGCGTAATATCGCAACGCTGCTAAGCGATCGCCAGCGTATGTTCCATTTGCACCATTGTCTTTCAACAGCAACGCCGTCGCCAAGAATGCATCACGGTTATTAAATGGATTAGCCGGCCCAGTACCACCATTTATAGCTCGGATTCGATCGTTTGACTGACTGTATACCCAACCACCGCCAGATTGCACCATTCCTCCATACAATGCCCAGGTAGACGGAATAAACTGTGATGGACCCATGGCCCCACCCCAACCAACTCGAGACCCGCCTTGATAAATTGGACATGACACCGTTCGTGTATACGGATCAAAACCAAGCGTATCAGCAATTGCCAAAAAGACTGGCTCGTCTCTTGTCGGGTGCATAACCGGACGGTTACTGCTATGGTCAGTAAACAAACAGCTGCCCAGATTTTTTCCAATATTAGTCTCCTGTTCGAGGATGGCTAGTATCAATGCCACATCAACTCCTGTCATACTTTTAGCGTATTTAGCCAGCTCGATTGCTTGCGGTAGAGAAATACCACCACCGCCACCTGCCAGTTCAAACAGAGCATTTCGTAGTTGCGCTGCGGTCTGTTTTTGATCATTTAAAATTCGTTGGTATTCCGCCTCTTCGCCTTTTGTCTCCGCCAGAATAACTTCTTTCTCTTTCTCCTTGGCCTCGATTTGTTCTCGTTCCAACTCCTGAATGTATTTCATCTCAGCTTCTGTTTGTTGTTTAGTCTCGAGCGTATCCACTTCGCCTAAGGTGTCACTACGAATTCCATGTAAAGCCTTCAGCGATTCATTAAGCGAATCTTTGATATCTTGATACACTGCAACTTCACTGAAAAACTCTGAGAAGTTACTTTTACTTAACATCACTTCAACCAATGAATAGTCTTCGGCGATAGCGGAACGCCGTACCAGCTCCGCCAGCGATGCTTGTTGTTTTGCTAGTCGCTCCTCAAGAATCGAGATCACAACTTCCTTTTCACCAATTTGATCCGACAGTTGCTCAATCGCAACCGCGCGAGCCTGAATACCAAGCTGCGCCTGCTTGATCTCCCCTTCAATTATGGAAAGATCACGCTCAAGTGACTGGCGCTCGGCTCGCTTTGACTCCACCAAACGAGTTTGATTCACAATTTGTTTCTCCACTTCGCCTAACTCACGAGTAAGTCGCTCACGACGCTCGGCTGTGGTTTCAGCGTTTGTGGTCAGTGGTGCTGCAAGCAGAGCTACCAATACTAGGCACACAGTTAAATTGCGTTTCATACGTCCGAGTATTATAGCAAAAGCCCCCAGTTCTCATAATCTGCATTTATTCACAATGGTATACTGACACTATTATGTCTCATCAATACGATTTCGTAGCCATTGGCGATATCCTTATCGACGCTTTTATTCAACTAAATAAAGACCAAGCAGACGTTTCCATTGACCTAGACACTGGTAACAAGACGCTGCACATGCCTTTTGGAAGCAAGCTGCCCTATGACAATGTTGTCGTTGTACCCGCCGTGGGCAACTCTCCAAACGCAGCCACCTCGGCGACTCGTCTCGGGCTTGAGACCGGTCTCGTAACAAACATTGGTAACGATAAGTTTGGTAAAGAATGCTTACAAGCTTTGCGCGACCGCGGCGTGCACACTGATTTTGTAAAAATACACGAAGGCATGACGACTAATTATCACTATGTGTTGCGGTACGGACCAGAAAGAACAATCTTAATTAATCATGCTGAATACCCGTATGCTTTGCCAGATTTTCCTGCTGCGCCAAAGTTCTTTTACTTCTCTTCTGTCGGTGAACATGGTCTTCCGTACCATCACGAGATTGCAGAATATGTAAAAAATAATGAGACAAAACTCGCTTTCCAGCCTGGTACATTCCAAATAAGCCTCGGCCACGAAGCGCTTAAAGACGTGTACCAAAATACTGAAATCTTTTTCTGTAATAAAGAAGAAGCGCAACAGATATTACGTACTCAAGAACAAGACATTCCAACCTTGATCCGTAGCATACGAGAACTTGGCCCCACTATCCCAGTCATCACCGATGGACCAAAAGGTGCGTACACTGTCGACACTGACGATCAGGCTTGGCACATGCCTATGTATCCTGATCCGGCTCCACCAGTTGATCGCACCGGTGCCGGTGATTCATTCTCTAGCACTTTTACTGCAGCTATCATTCTCGGGAAAGACCCATCCGAAGCCCTTTCATGGGGACCAATTAACTCCATGTCAGTCGTACAGTATGTAGGGGCCCAGGAAGGATTACTTACCCGTGAAAAGTTAGAGGAGTTCCTTACAAATCGTCCTGAGGATTACCTGCCGACAAAAATTTAAATTGCAACCAGCCGCGTCCCTAGGGACGCGGCTGGTTTTATATATCACCCGAACCTGGCAAGCCAGCATAGATTCAGTTACCGTATATCCCTGGGTCATTAGGGCCGCCTGCTTGTTGAATTTCCGTTGGAGTCAGTGTCTTTTGCTCACCACCTGGCCAATACAAGACAACGAGAACAATTGCGCACACTGCAAGTATACAAAATAATATTGCTGTAGCCTGTCTAGCATCTTTTGCCCAGCCTTTTCGGATCAAAAGACCAATCAATCCACCCCTTTCGAGTGTTCTTTTTGGGGAACGAGATCTATATTGCTCTTCGTTAAATGTTAGATTACTCATAGCTATATTTGTTTATAATAATTCATCCCGTAAGCACTGTCACAACTTGTGCAACAGGTTGAATCCGTAGCGGTACTACTTTGTGGCAGAGTATCTAACTTAGCGTACACATACGTCCTGAGTTTGCCACTTTGTGTACAATAATACTTCATATAAGTATTCCCAGCTGAAGGAGTGGAGGTTACGTCCCCGGTTGGATCTACAATCAGTGCCGAAGCGGCCCCGGCATTGACCAGGCACTGGGCCATTGAAGTAGCATATCCTCCTCCAGAATAATTAAACCAACCGTTTCCGTTGCTTGTAGCATGCCCACAACCACTTCCAGCGGTCATAAAATTTCCTTCTTTTAACTCATATAGAAAAAGGGCTTTGATGATTTGATCAACATCAGATTTTCTTCTGGCGTCGAGGGCTGCTGCACGAGAGTTCTGTAATCCCGTTAACACCACCGACGCTAAAATTCCGATGATAGCAATCACTACTAATAACTCAATGAGGGTAAAACCATGCTTCGAGTATTTCATACTCTCTTCATAGCTATGGTAGCACGACAAAGTTATAATGAACGCGCTGTTTTTACAATGGTTGAAACATCCATTCCGTAATGCGCGATTAATTCATCTGGTTCACCAGATTGACCAAACTGATCTGCAACACCGATTCGCTCAACACGTATCGGTCGAACGCTACTCAGATGTTCGGTGACTGCACTACCAAGTCCTCCAGCAATTTGATGTTCCTCGATGGTCATAAGTGCATCGTGTTCGATAGCAAACTTCTCGAGCATCTCTGTATCCAGCGGCTTAATGGTAGCCATGTGCAATACAGAAGCACCAATCCCATCAGCTTCTAACTGTTGCGCTGCTTTTAATGCGTTGTATAAAAGTGAGCCAGTGACAACAATTCCCACTTTCTTTTCAAGCGTTTCATTTCGTCTATACAAAACTTCGGCCTTACCAATTTCAAACGGTGATTCAGGAGTAGTGACTACAGGTGTGGCGCTGCGTCCGAGACGGAAATATACCGGACCCTCATACTGAGCGGCGGCCAGTGTTGCTTTTCGCGCCTCATGCTCATCAGCTGGGGCAATGACTACCATGTTCGGCATTACCCGCATCAGTGCAATATCTTCTATCGCTTGGTGGGTTGCGCCATCTGGACCAACCGACACACCTGCGTGTGCACCAACAATTTTCACATTAGCGTTGTTATAGGCAATGGTGGTGCGAATTTGCTCCCAACTACGACCCGGGGAAAACATCGCGTACGATGCTATAAATGGTATTTTGCCCATAGCGGCCATTCCCGAGGCAACCGAGGCCATGTTTTGTTCAGCAATCCCGACTTCAACAAAACGCTTAGGGAACGCTTCTGCAAAAAGATTAGTTCTGGTGGATTCAGTTAAGTCTGCTGCCAGCGCCACCACTCGCTCGTCTCGCTTCCCTGCCTCCAGAAGGCCGTCTCCATAGCCGTTGCGTGTTGGTGCGTTAGGCACTTCTCCAGAAGTAATATTTGGTTGTAAATGTTTTGCAAATGTCATAGCTAGTTTGTAATTTTTTCTAAATTAGATGTAGGGGCACACTTTGCAGAGAAATTAGTGACTAAGACGTATGCCGCATACGGAGTTGGAAATAATTTCTTGAAAAGTTTGTGCATACGCTAATTTTGGGAAAATTAATCAATGTCGTGAGCTTTAATAAGCCCACCTAGAGTTCGAAGTTTCTGTAGTGCAACTTCTGCCTGCTTATCCCTTGGCACCCTGTCTTCTGGACCCTTACCAGGTGGATTGCCGTGCCATCTAAAATCTCTTTCAAAGACATCAACTCCTTTGGCGGCAACCGTATGCGCAATAATAATGGACGGCTGGCTGTATACCGCCTGAGCCTTACCAATCGCATCATTAAGTGCGCGCATACTATGTCCATCCACTTCTTGCACGTCAAAATTAAAAGCGGCTAGTTTTTCGGCCAGTGGCTCAAGTGGCATAACATCTTTTGTGTATCCATCGATTTGGATTCCATTGCGATCGACAATCACAATGAGATTGTTGAGCCGCTCCTTTCCAGCCAATAGTAGCGCTTCCCATATTTGTCCTTCGTTTAATTCTCCGTCGCCAGTAATGCAGTAGAAAAATTTTGATGAGTATGGGTTATCAATACGATCAGCCAACGCCATCCCCACCGCCTGGGACAGGCCAGAACCTAGCGGCCCTGAGCTTGTTTCCAAGCCAGGTAATGCCTGGCGGTGAGGATGCCCCTGCAAACGACTACCAAACTTTCGCAAGGTATGTAGCTCTTCTTCAGGAAAATATCCAGCATGGGCAAGCGTGGCGTATAAAACTGGACAGATGTGTCCATTAGAAAGAATTAGTCGATCTCGCTCGTCCCAATCGGGATTTTTCGGATCATGTTTTAGAATGGCAAAATAGAGAAGCGTAAATATGTCCGCCATTCCCAGCGGACCTGCTGTGTGACCGCTCTGTGCTTCTACCAACATTTCGATGATGCTTTGGCGAATCTCATTCGCTTTCAGCTCTAAATCTTGGACTTCTTCGGAACTAAGGTACTTCATACAATACCCTGATTATAGCAAACAACCGAACAGTGACGACCTCTAGTTAACAAGCGCTGCTAGTTTTTGGTAGGCCAGCACCTCATCAGGCTGACCGACAATTGCTGAGCCAGCTACAAAGCGATTCGCCCCGGCGGCTGCTAGTTTTTGTATCGTCTCCGGGTTTACCGATCCGTCGATGCTAATCATTTTTTCAGGAAAAGATTCGTGTACGATCCTGATTTTATCGAGCACACTAGAATCAAAAGGCTGGGCTTGTTTGCCAATCTCAGCAATACCCATTAACTGTACGTAGTCTGCCACTGCTGCATAGGTTAAAAACAATTCCATATCTGTAGCACCATGACACGCTACCCCAATGGAAGCTTGACTTTTATTAGCGAAATTTTTTAGCACATCGAGTGAAAGTGCTTCAACATGAAAGACCAGCATGTCAGCTCCCGCCTGCTCCCAGGCTAGGGCCGCAGCAACTGGATTCTCCACCATCAGGTCAATTTCTAAAGTATACCGATCTGCAGCAACAGTAATTTCTTTCGGTTTCCCTTCTGGAGCATACGGCCAACTTATAGTTGGAGTAAACTTTCCGTCGACTACATCAATTTGAATTTCACTCGCATATGTTGTCCGCCGTAAAAACGCCAGGAGTGATTCATAATCGTTAGGAATAATAGCTGGAACTACCGGAAATTTCATAAGTCTCTAAGTCAAATGTTCTAACTTACGATTGCGACGAATGCGTTTTTCTTCGCCAGAAAAAGAAGCATTAAGCCAGGCGGCAATTACTTTTTTTGCTAGAGAAATATCAACGAAGCGAGCGCCGATAGATAAAACGTTAGCATCGTTATGCTCTCTGGAGAGCGTGATTATTTTAGAGTCTCCGCCATAGTACACCGTAGCCCGCACACCTTTAAAACGATTAGCTACCATCGCTTCACCTTGCCCGGAACCACCAAAAACAATCCCTATAGATTGTTCAGGAGCTTTTGCAACCGCTGCTGCAGCGCCGCCGATATAATCAGGGAAATCATCTTCATCATCTTTCTGCTTCGCGCCGTGGTCGATAACCGAAAAACCTTGTTCGACTAACCACAACTTGATAGCTTCTTTATGATCAAAACCAGCGTGGTCAGCGGCAATATGAATTATCTTTTGCTGATGCGTCTGCCCCATCATGTGTATCTAAGAAAGATGTTTCGCTACAGCGGAGACATGTTCTACTAGCGTCTGCGTATAGCTTGTCTCATTATCGTACCAGGCAAACACCTTAACCAGATCTCCATCAACGACACGAGTCAGACCAAGATCAGCAATAGAACCAACACGTGACCCAATGATGTCAGATGATACGATTGGTTCATCAGTAGCAGTAAAGATATTTTTCCACTTTGGATCAACTGCTGCTTTCCTTAGTGCAGTATTTACTTCCTCTACCGTAGTCTTCTTCTTAGCGACAAAAGTTACGTCAACAATTGAGCCTACAGGTACTGGTACACGTATAGCTATGCCATCAAATTTTCCGCCCAAT
>CATMPJ010000019.1 GCA_950073265.1 uncultured bacterium
GGAATTCGCGGTCGGGGCTGAGACCATTGTAAATTTGATTGTTTGGCCAATATTTTTGTTCGAAATATTAGACGGAGATCTCCTAGAAGTAGGGGCGGTTTCTACAGTAGTCGTAGCGGCAACAATTATCATTCAATTGTTCTTAGGGAGTTATTTTGATAAACACACAGGTTCTGCTATCAGAACCCTAAAGTTCAGTAGTGGACTAAATGCGCTCGGGTGGGTGTTTAAGATCTTCGTACTTTCAGCCTTCCAAGTTTTCTTTGTCGGACTTTTTCATAATATTGTGCGGATGATGGCTCGCACACCATACACGTCTATTATCTTTGACACGTCAGCGGAGCAGGGGAGTTACGTTGATGAGTTTACTGTCTTACGAGAAATGGCACAGCATTTAGGAAGAGCCTTCTCGCTCGTACTGATTTCATTTGTGGCCGTCTTTATTTCTATTGAGTGGACATTCCTCATTGCAGCAATAGCTGCAATCGCATACAACCTAGTTTACATGGCACAGGCACAAGGGAAGTAGTACTTGCTGCTTAAGCTCAGTGACCCGACAACAGAACAACTACCACACCCATTAAACGAGTAAGTAATATATTCAAATATTCTTAATTGTCGCACAATATATCTTTTGCGACATTACTATACAAGGCTTTTACTGTATATATGTAATATCGCAATAAGATCGGCGTGATTCGTGCGTGCATGCCAGAAGGATGATGTGCATGGTTGCACAATCGCTTTTGCGCCATTAATACTATGCCTCACGTAAATTTCTACATTCTTTAAGTTCATTAGAATCCATACGAACCATCGTGTACTTTCATCCATGAACAGCTTGTTTACTGTTTAATCATTCAGTTCATATTTCTAGACCGTAGAATCGATTTTAAGCGTTTTAAAAAGGCATAGCGCGATACTTATGTCACGTATATGTAGTAGTTTGGGTGCGTGTAAGTTCTTTATACAGCACTTCCCTTACGTCTGTAAAAATTTTTAAAAATACAGGGAAGTCAGATTGAAGAAAATTTACGAGTTGCTCAGCGCTACTTTCAGCTTTTCAGATTCTTTTTATCTTCACTTACTACTGTAGCGGAGTTTGTTACTTTGTAGTATATCTGCAGTAGACAGACGATACTGTTGCTGTAAGTTAGCACTAAGTGCAAAAAATAGGCCCCACTTCCCTATCTACCTCACCCATTCAAATATTGTGCGACATTGATTTACACTAACCCGAGTCCCGAATTAATAACTAAGATTTTTGCTCCTTCCGGTAATTCTTCTACAGCCGCCCATACAATAGTCGCAGATGGCTCTGCTTGTAAATGTTTATTGGCTTCATACGCTGCTACAACCCTTTCTTCAGGAATATATAATAGTTCCCCTCGTCCACCTTCAATTACGCGTTCAACTTGTTCAGCGAGTGGACGCCATGGTGTGGTTAGTTTATTTGCAATAGATGTGGCGGCTTCCGCAGTTACACCAATAAGTTTTGTTTTTGAGTTACTTTCTTCAAGTTTTTTACTTATGCCTAAAAAGGCTTCAGCACTACCAACAGGACATATAATGTAGTCATACATCAAAGCCTCGTCATTGATAAGTAAGTTTATGTATGCGTCAGGAAAAGCTTCCGTTGCGTTAAAACATGTGCTCTTTGATAAGTCACATAATTTTTCTAATGCTTCTGTGTTTAGGAATCGTTCACGCAGATCTGTACAAATTACAGTTGAAACCGTTTCTAACTTCTGTTTTATGGATTCCTGAATTGTATCCTCCACAATGCAATACAACTTTATATCGGTTCCTTTAAGTAGTAAACCAAGTGAATATCCTGCATTACCAGAAGTTATTATAACTACATTTTTATAAGCACTGTTTGCAATCAATTGAGCAATGTAGATTGATCGATAGTCTTTCCAAGTTCCGGATTTACATGTGCTGCAATCCTTGATTGCGATATTTGTAGTTGCCATACGCGCATACATAGTAACAAAAAATCGGCCCTGTGGCCGTTTCTATTTGCCCCCGAAGCCCCGCGGTGCGGGGCTTCGATTCGGGTAAGTTCCTACGATACACTGTATCGCACTTACATAATAACAGGTAATCTACAGCTTATCCACGCTCTATCCCCTACTTTTCCACAGAAGCGACTTTCTAATACGGTGGCAGATACAACATCGGGTCGATGTATGCTTCAGTGGCTGCAATCGGTGTGGTAGCTGGACCACAGCTTGTTACGGTCTTGATTTCGTTGAATTTGCGTACACTTACACCTTCAGAGGCATACACGGTAAAGTGTAAGTGCGGACCGGTTGAGAATCCGGTGTTACCTACATAGCCAATTATTTCTCCTGTAGCTACTCGCTGACCGGCTGACACACTAATCGTGTCTTGGTGAGCGTACAGTGTCGTCAGCCCATTTGCATGGTCTATGAGTGTCCACTTACCCCATGAATAACAACCTGGTACGAGATCGGTATTACCAGTTGCTCGCACCGTGCCTGAAAGTGGTGCGTAGATAGCTGTACCGCGTGGAGCTCCCATATCGACTCCTGGGTGGTACGCTCGACCACCGTAGGCACTCATGTTTTGTTTGGCAAACTCAGTACCGCCGAAAAACTGCGTGATAATCACACTCTTTAGTGGCCAATTAAATACTTGGGAACCGCCGGTTGGGATACTGGTTGGATCAAGAATAAACTGCAAGTCAGATTCAAACTTGCGGATTTCTGCGAGAATTTGCTCTCGAGCAGCTTGTTGCTCTGCCAATATGCGCTGGTACTCAGCTTCCTCATTTTTGGTAGCGCTGAGTAATTGGCTTTGTTCAGCCTTATTGTTAACGAGTACTTGATTGCGGTCTGCGAATTCATCTTTTAATGATGCCAGCTCGCCTCGTTTATCTACCGAGTCCCCACGCTTCTCGCGAAGAATAGTTTGGTAACTGGCCAACTCAGCTACTTTTTCACCCATACTTTCACGAAAATCATCGTGCGCTTGTAGCGTGCTCCAAAATTCAGATAACTTCTCGTGATTAAGAAGTAATTCGATTAGTGTCTCGCTTTCGTTTTTAAATTCACTGCGGATAATGGCGGCAACAGCGGCTTGTGTGGACTCAATATCTTCCTCAGTGCGCGCAATCTCGATTGAGAGCTTGTCAATCTCCAGGTCGGTTGATGCAATTAGGTTTTCAGTGCGCGCAATTTCAGCACCGACCTTTTTTCGCTCAGTCTCAAGCTGATTAATAGCCTTTTGTAAACTTTGCTTTTCACCTCCGACTTTTTTTAATTCAGACTCATAGCGAGCAATTTCTTTTTCAATTTCTGCCAATCGGTCGTTACGCGCACTGATTTGGCTCTGCAATCGTTCTACTTCGGATTGCGCTTGCGCAACTTCAGGTACAACAAAAATTATTTGTGGCAACAAAATCCCAACAGTAAAGGCTACGAATATACGTTTCATTACCCACTTATTTTATCACAAGCATGTGCGATACGAACAAGTGTTTTTTCACGACCCAATATGTAAGCTAAGGTAAAAGGATCGGGTGACTGTTGGCGACCAGAAAGCGCTACTCGCAATGGCCACAGCACTTCCCCCTTCCCTGTTTCTTCAGCGTATGTCCAGACTGCTGACTTAATCGCTTCTGTGGAGCTGAAATCAGCATCCTCAAGTAGTTTATGCACATTTTCCAGTCTGGGAAGCGCCTCTTGAAGTGAATCATCATTCTTCCATTGCAATAGGGTCTTTTCATACTCTGGATCAGAAAATGCCCAGTCGTACTCCCCTACTTCTGCAGCCTGGGTGATCTCTTTCTTAAGGGCAGCCCGCTCAAAGACAACTACTGCTAGTTTCGAAGCCTGTTCTGTAGAATAGCCAGGCAATGTTTTGGTGCTTTCTGGTAACGCATCAATGAAGTAAGATATTTTTTCTTCTCCAGAGAGTGACTTCAAGTGTTCTTTGTTCATGTGGAGAAGCTTTTCTTCATTGAAGGCTCCCCCAGAACGTTGAATACGATCAAGTGAGAATTTCTCTACCAATTCACTCATGGTAAAAATTTCGTTATTACCACCGGGATTCCAGCCAGTGAGTGCAAGCATGTTGTTCATCGCCGCTGGCAAATAGCCTTCGTTCTTGTACTCAAGCAAGTCTTTTGCTCCGTCACGTTTGCTTAATTTCTTTTTCCCGTCGGGTCCCATGATAGGTGGAAGGGTTACAAAGATTGGTCGAGCAATCTCAAGGGCATCATAGAGACTAAGGAATTTAGGAGTGCTGGCGATAAATTCTTCACCCCGCATAACGTGAGTTACGCCCATTTCCAAGTCATCGATAATATGAGCAAAATTATAAGTTGGGTACCCGTCGGCCTTCATGATGATAATATCATCCAACATTTCTTCTCCGGCACTTAAATCGCCGCGCACTTCATCGTGCCATTTGTAGCGCTTCACCTCCGGAACCTTAAAACGTAGGGGCTTTGTGCCATCCCATGTCTCATACGTGTCTGGTCGATGCTTACGGAACAGAAACGGACGTTTTTCTTCAGTAGCTTCTTTACGAAATTGTTCGAGCTGCTCACTTGTATAGGGATCTGGATACGCCAGACCCTTGTCGACCAACTGCTGTGCGTATTTTTTGTAAATGTCCAATCGATCTGATTGTAAGCAAGACCCAAATAGTCCTGGCTTGTCCGGACCAAAATCCCACGTTAAACCAAGCCATGACAGTGACTCCATGATGTGTGCAATCGAACCATCAACTTCTCGATTTTTATCTGTGTCTTCAATACGTAAAATAAACGTTCCGTTATTCTTCTTTGCATATAAATAGGCATACAAAGCGGTTCGAACACCGCCGATATGCATAAAACCCGTCGGAGACGGTGCGAATCTGGTCACAACTGGTCTGTTTGTATTACTCATGTTCTTTTCCGATCTGGTGGAGTATGTTGGCCACTTTTTCTGCTGCCTCTGGCATACTCTGGCGGTTGGCTGCGGCTGCCATTGTCTGCCACCTTTCTTGATCACCAATAATAGAGATGATCTCATCAATTAGCAAATGTTGGGTCAGGTTTTTTTCTTCAATTACTACGGCTGCACCATTGCCTGCATAAGCATAGGCATTGGTTCGCTGGTCATGACTAATTTTCTCCGGAATAGGAACAATAATAGCTGGTCGACTGTGGGCAGCTATTTCAAAGAGAGTGGTGCTGCCTGCTCGGGTAACAACAATTGACGCTGCATCGTACAGGTTTGATATCATCTCGCCTGAAATACTGCCCTGGATATAATAATTTTCTCGATACGGATTGCCTGCAAGAAGTGCATTTGCGGTTTGTGACAGTTTGTCATAGTGAACTGATCCAGTCTGGTGGAAAATTCGATAATTTGGTAGTAGTTCGTCGAGTATTTCCAAAGCGACGTCATTAAGTCTATCAGCGCCTAGTGAACCACCTGTGATGTATATTAAAGGCTTATCATTCGGCATACCTAAAGTTGTGAAAGGGTCTTGATTGATAGTACGAACTGATTGCCTAAGTGGGATGCCGACGAGCGCAGTTTTTTCAGGAGGAAAAAACTGCGCCACGTCATCATAGGCAATACCGATGTAGCGTGCAAATTTCATTGCTAGTTTATTTGCTCTTCCTGGTACCGCGTCTGATTCATGGATAACGATTGGGATGCGTAAAAGCCGTGCAGCAATTAATATGGGAACACTAGTATACCCACCCTTACTGAAAATAACGTCTGGGTAAATAACATACAACTTCCAAAGTGCGATAAAAAAACCAAAAAAAGTCCGAAACAAGTCAATAAAGTTTTGCAACGAAAAGTATCGTCGTAGTTTTCCGGCTGGACAGGAGACGTGCTTGATACTATGTTTAGCCAACTCTTCTTCGTTGTAGGGCGAAGGACCAAAGTAGTACAGATCTGGCTTCGCCGGGTAAGCAGAAAGCACTTCTGCTACCGCAATGAGCGGATAAAAATGTCCACCTGAACCGCCACCTACAAACCCAATTTTCATATCTATATCTTATTGAAAGTGTATCACAGCGTCTGTTTACGGCCTTGATATCTAGACACATTTAAAACAATACCAAGTGCAGCCAGGGTAGCAAATAAAGCTGTGCCGCCGTGACTAATAAATGGTAAGGGCAAGCCCGATAGTGGTGCTATACCAACCATTGCTCCGATGTTTAAGAATGCTTGGATTGTAACAATAGTCACAAATCCTACTACTAAGAGAGATCCAAACATGTCTTGTGTGTGTGCGGCAATTCGATAGCCACGCAAACAAAAACTCACATATCCAATCACTAGCAAAATTGTGCCTACAAACCCAAATTCTTCTGCATACACCGCAAACACAGAGTCGCCGATTGCTTCTGGCAAGTAATCAAATTTCTGAATACTCTGGCCAAACCCACGTCCAAAAGTCCCGCCAGAACCCACGGCAATGAGCGATTGTTGGATTTGGTACCCGCTACCAAGCGGGTCGTCTTCTGGATTCATGAAAGTTGTTAGGCGGTCCATGACGTATGGCCTCGAAAATGCTAGCACCGCAATCATACATACACCTGCTCCAATTATGATTGCTAGGTCGCGCCAGTGTGCACCGGAAGTGATGTACATGGCCATGCCTGCAGCCGCTATAATCAAAAAAGTGTCAGTGTCAGGCTGTAGTAGCATGACACCACCGACAAGGCCCACCATGACTACAAACGGTAATAAACCAAAGCGCCAGTCTCGCACTCGTCCGTGCATACCTGAAAACCAGGTAGCGATATAGATAACAAAGCCGATTTTTAAAAGTTCTGAAGGCTGTAGTGTAGTGAAACCAAGATCAAGCCACCTGGTTGCACCACCATGTGATAACCCAATTCCAGGAATGAAAACCGCAGCCGTTAGGGTGAGAGTCAAAATAAATATATAAAACGCATATTTCCTCCAATTTCGATAGTAGATATTACTCATCACAAACAGTGCTACTCCCCCACCGACAATACCAAAAAGAAACTGACTAAGTGCCACTGACGCAAAACTTGCCCCATCTCTGGCCATTAAACCAAGTGATGCGGAGGAAAAAATCATAAAACCACCAGCGACCATAATGACAATTATAGTGAGCAATACAGTGTCGACTGATTTAGGTTTTTTACTCATGCTACGGCTGCAATTGCTACTCCTAGTAAGGCACACATGATACTAACTACCCAATAGCGCATCGTTACTTTATACGATGGCCACCCGATCGCTTCAAAATGATGATGCAAAGGCGCGATGCGAAATAACTTTTTGCCAGTCCAATTGCGATAGAGAATCTGTAAGACGTTTGAAAGCACCGTGACCACGAGCGGCAAGCCGACAACTAATAAAAGCGAAACCCCATTTCCGTCCCCTAGTTTGTCAGTCATGAACACAACCGTGGCAAGAGACAATGTTAGTGCCATTGAGCCTGTTTCGGTCATCCAAAATCGAGCTGGTGGGATGTTGTACCACAAGAACGCCAGGATACCGCCCACCACAGCCGCACAGAATGCTGCTAAGTCATATTGCGATTGGACAATTGCTATGCCTGCATAAGCAGTAAAAATTGCTGCAAAGACACCGCCAGAGAGGCCGTCAATACCGTCGATAACGCCGCTCGCGTACAAACACAGTGTCAAGAACATAAAGAAAGGAATGATGAGCCAGCCAATTTCCAGACTGCCGTCAAATGGTATGTTCACAGCAGTTACTCCTAATTTGGTATAAAACCACCAGCCAAGAATTGCGGAAAGGCTCAGGATTAAGAGTAAACGAACGCGCAATCGTAACCCTCCTCCTTTGTGAGTGACATCATAGAAATCGTTTAAAAAACCAATCACGGCTCCAGCGATGAGTGCGAGTGTCGGGATGAGAGTTTGTGAACGAGTAAGAAAATCAAGATCAGTAAAGAAACTTGTTGGAAGCAGTAAAGATAATACGTAAAACGAGATTAACGTAATCATCACACTGGCCCAGATGACGATACCTCCCATGCGTGGTGTTTTTGTCTCATGCTCTCCTTTAAGTTCGTTGAAGACCTCGGCTATTTTTCCACCTAGCGCAGTTTTACCACCTTGTTTTTTCCAGACATGATGCTTGTAGAGAAAATGCGTTACAATGGGGGTAATCAAAATACCAATCACAAATGTGACAATGGCAGGAGTGATGCTAAAAAGTAGAGTAAAATTCATATTATTGATTTGCTATATCTGCCTCTAACGCGCGAACTATGCGAACGACATCAGAAAAGCGTTCATCTCTGGTGGAACCAAGTACCGTAATAACAATTGGTCGGTTAAAACCGGCATCAAACGCAACAGTAAGATTCCCCCCCGCTAAGTCAGTGTAGCCCGTCTTAGAAGCTAAAAGGTTTGGGATGAGATAGAGTGCGTCGTTGGTGTTTTCCGCATCATGGTATTGTCCTGTTCCGCTATAGACTCTGGCAGCTGCTAGTTGCGTTGGTGCAACAATTTCTGGGTAATTTGAGACAATATGTGCGAGCAGCAAAGACACATCACGGGCTGAGCCCACCGCTCCCGGCTCGGTAGGCGAAAGGTCTAGGCCGGTAGGATTTTTAAACTCGAGGCTATCAAGTTGAAGTTCTTCAGCTCTGATATTCATCCCTGCAACAAACTGCGCTGTGGCGTTGTTAGAACCTAAGTAAGAACCAACTGAGCTTGCAAGTGCATAAGCCGCGTCATTTGATGAGCCAATTAATGCTAATTGGCTCAAGTCTTTAAGACTAATTTTCTCACCTTCTTCTAGGCCTGAAATACCGTTTTGGCGTAGTGCATCAAGTGATACTTCCCCGCTTTCACTTTGATCGATAAGTTCATATGAGAGCATCGAGGTCATCAGCTTGGTGATTGATGCAATCGGTAATGTCTGCGATGCATTTTTTTCGTATAAGACTTGCTCATTATTTACGTCATACACAAAGGCTGCTCTAGCACGAACTTGAGTTTGGCTAAGGTGCTCCCATTTTTCTGTAGCGGGCTTTACAACCGCCACGCTTTCTAAATCAATTGAATCATCCGTATTGTCGTTTCTGGTATAGGCAAGTTGACCAAATAAACCACCCAGAATCATTACCAAAATGCCTAGCTGCACAACAATCGCGACTCTTCGCTTATGGGTTACGGAATCAATTAATTTCATACGCTTTCAACTTCTGGTGTGAACGCATCGATTGCGTCCATAAAATTTTTATATTCAGGCAATGATTCCTTTTTGGTGATGCCAAGATGTTGCAGTAATTCGGGACTTATTTCAAAGGCATAGGTGTTTTTTACTGACTGGCGCGTTATCAGTCCTCTAGTTAACAGATTTCGCAAGATAAATGCTGAGTTAACTCCACGAACACGATCAATTTCGGCTCGCGTGACCGGCCCCCGGTATAAAACAATTGCCAACGTTTCTGCACCAGCCTTACCAATATCACCGTTCAGTTCATCTTTACGCATCGCTTCAATAAACTCTGACAGGTTCGGCGCAGTGACAAGTTGGATTTCTGCGTCGGTCTGAACAATGCGAGTCGCGCCGCTTTCTAGTCGTGTTTCTAAGCGTTCTATACCCTGCTGCCAGTCTTCGTCTGAGACAGCAAACAGCTTTTTAAGCGTTGAAATTTTTTGTGGAGTTGCCTTATAAAACAACACTGCTTCTACGAGTACATCAAGTGGCATATTACTGGCATTCTATCATGCCTGAAGGCTAAAAACCTATGGTTTTTCGCCTTGTTTTCCCCGTTGCCAATATATCTGATAAATGTTGACAAATAATTTCAAATGTGTATAATATTGGCATCCCATGCATGGTGCATGAGGACATACACGGGAGTACTTCCATGAAGACGAGCTACCCGCCCGGACTGGGCACCGGTTACGCTGTGGTGAACTCGACGAACGACGCGCGCGGCCTGCACGACGACAGCGGCGGCGGGGGCTACATCGGCCTCTCGACGACCTGGCTCGACCAGGCGTGCTGGTGATCACCAGCCTTATTCACGAAAACGCGATCGTCGCGGGCAACGTGCTCGCAACCGGCATCGACGCGCTGACGACCTTCGGGTCGCTGGCGGTCGCCGACCGCTGAACGCGGTGCGCGCCGGCGCAGGAGGGAGCTATTCCTGCACAGTTCTTCAACCCAACCCCTCACCCATGAGGTGAGATAAGCTCAGGGGCCGGAGCGACATGGTCGCTCCGGCTACCGCACACAGTCCTAGACTCATTGAGATCTAGGCTGTTTTTTATTTAGTAATACCGCGGAATATCTTGCTGTTCTAATTCGACATGTATATTCGCGTACCTACCCTCTTGGGTGACTAATATGTCACCTTGTTTGAACAATTCTAATATTGCCAAGAAACCTACAATCACCGTTTTGTGCTCTGGCTCTTCATTTTTAATATCAAAAAAAGAAAATCGAAATTGTCGCTGGATTCTTTTTTGTAAACTGTCCATCATTTCCTCTAAAGATATGGTTGGCTTTACGGTGACTTTTTGTTTCGGTTCCTTTTCCTGAGGAAGATTAGTGATAACCATTCGCATTGCTTCGTGTAAAGCGCTGGTTGAACAAAATTCATCAGTTAAAAATAATGGTTCTCTAGGCGGTTGGTATTCAGCTGAGTACAAAACCGATTGTCCAAATTGTTTTTGTATCTGTAAGCCAATGTCTCTATAAATTTGGTACAACTTTAAACGCTCCCCTAAATCCTCAATCGTTGCTTCTTCTTCCGAGGATAAATCCAAAGCCGGTAAAAGTGATTTAGATTTAATCAGCAAAAGCGTGGCAGCTAAAGCCACGAATTGAGCTGTGTGCGGTAGCGACTGTTCTTGCATCGCTTGCACACGTGACATATATTCATCTGTCACTGCAGCCAAGCTAATGTTATTAATAAGAAGCTTACGTTTCTCAACCAGTTCGATAAGTAGCTCTAGTGGCCCTTCAAAACCCTCAGTTTTTATTGCAAAATCACTTGCCGACACTGTATCCATATACTGAAAATTGTAGCATGCAGTTAGTATGATTCTCTGAAATAAAAATCTTGCTCAAGCATCTGTTTATGAATTGTTTGATTGCACTTATTTATAAAAGGGAATTTTTTTAAATACGGTTCTTTAATTGACATGGCCTTTTCTGCTGTAATTTGATTTTGTTCAAAGACCTTCTTATATTTTGTATCAAAAAAATGAATGTGTGGATCAAGTTTATCAATTGCCTTTACGAACTGTGCCTCTCGAGTAAGTTGGCCGTCGTATATGTTGAAAAGTTTGCGCAGACA
>CATMPJ010000020.1 GCA_950073265.1 uncultured bacterium
CCTCGACTTCTGCTCGCATCATCCCAACCACCCGTGAAAAAGCTGGCACAATTTCCTCAGCAATGATTACATCAAGTTTTGTTACTGTAGCTGGCCTCATTTCTGCAATTTCATAAGAGAGGGACGCATATCCGCTGCTGGCGTTTTTCAACTTATCGAAGAACCCCCGCATTAATTCACGTAATGGCATCTCAATAACCAGTAATGTACGACCGTCACTGAACACTTCAGTATCAATAACACTAGCTTCATGTTCGTATAAAAGCGTCATAACGTTGCCCATATAATCACTCGGCAAAATAATTTGTCCGAGTACCCAGGGTTCACGAATCGTAGCTTTCTCTCCATGTTCTGGAAATCTAGTAGCAGCGTAGATTTCTTCAACACTACCATCCGGCCACGTTACTTCATAAGAGATAGAAGGTGCCGTGATAATAATTTCTAAATTAAATTCGCGCCGTAAGCGTTCGGTGATAATCTCAAGGTGAAGCATTCCCAAAAAACCACACCTAAAGCCTCGACCAAGCACACCTGAAGATTCTTCTTCAAATGAAAGTGAGGAATCTGATAATTTTAAACGTTCTAACGCCTGTCGTAGCTGCGTGAACTCATCTTGATTCTCTGGAAAGATTGAAGCCCACACTACAGGGCGAGCATTTTGGTGGCCAGATAAAGCTTCGACTGATGATTTTTCCGGTAATAACGTGTCACCGACTGAGGCAATGCCTGGCTCCTTTATTCCGGTGACGATGTAGCCAATCTGACCGGCCTCAAGAAAATCTTGTGGTGTCTCTTGTGGAGTAACGACGCCAATCTCTAGAGCAGTGAACGTTTTTTTACTGGCTGCAAATTTTAAAACATCCCCTTTCTTAACTTTTCCATCAAAGACACGCATAAACACAATAATGCCGCGGTGATTCGAATATTGGAAATCAAAAATAAGTCCACGATACGTATCCATTTGACTCAGTCGCGGTTCTGGTACGCTGGCACATATTCTTTCAAGCAAGGCTGGAACACCGTCACCAGTCTTTCCTGAAACCAACATTATGTCTTCACGTGTACAGCCCAGTAGATTAATCACTTCCTCACCAACTTCTTCCGGACGCGAATGTGGCACATCAGTTTTCGTTAAGACTGGAATAATGGTTAGACCCTGATCTTTTGCCATTTGCAATGTAGTGAGCGTTTGTGCTTGTACTCCTTGCGTACTATCAACCAGCAACAAAACCCCCTCTACGGCTTTTAGAGCTCTAGAAACTTCATATGAAAAATCGATATGACCAGGGGTATCGATTAGGTTCAATTCGTAGTCTGTCCCGTTCAATTGGTATGACATCCGCACTGGTTGCATTTTAATCGTTATGCCGCGTTCGCGCTCTAACTCCATCGAGTCTAGAACCTGCTCTTTCATTTTACGTGCCTCAACCGTCTTAGTGACCTCAAGCATACGATCAGCTAGAGTCGATTTTCCGTGATCAATATGAGCAATAATGCTGAAATTTCTTATTTCTCGCTTCATGAATCGACTTACTCTATCGTAGTATGAGAAAAAAGCTAGCGCAGTGGGGTGTCTGGTTGTTCTCGTACTACGTCTGTCTTAAGCAACTTCACTCTGAAGGACCGGTATATTTCTTCTACTTCAGGAGCCTTCATGAGCCAATACAAAATAGCTGCTATTGCTATACCAACCAAACCAGCCAAAAATCCTTGCAGACCAATACCTATAAAGGTTGTTTGTTTTACACCAACCACTACAAAACTGAGTGTTATGTATGCAGCCAAACCTGCACCGGCGCCAGCAACTAATGCTTGTGTCGTTAGTCGTGCTAAAGAGTGGTACTTGATACCAAACACTTGCTTTGAGGCAATAAGGAGCAGCACTAGTTGTATAACCTGCATAAGTACAAAACCAGCAGCCAGCACCAATACCTCTGAGCCAAGCACCGCGTCAAGTCTGAACAATTCACTAACTGTGTAACGAAACGTAGCACTTTTTTCATAGGCATTAACGGCGACAATAGCAAAAGAGACTCCAATAACAGCCGCCCCCGAGGATACAACAAGTGGTACGAACGTTTTTCCTGCAGCATAAAACGCACGTATCAATAACAATAAAACAGCTTGTGCAGCTAGTGATACCACGAATATTGCCAACACCGCCGCGGTCAGTCTTGTGTCTTCCCAATCGAAAGCACCGCTACCGAGCAACACACGCACAATCTGAGCGCGCAGTACAATAACTAAAAAAATAATTGGCACTGACCAGAAGACAATGTGACGCAAAGCAACCAAGAGCTGTGTGTTAAATTCGATTTGTTTCTTTTCCGCCAGAAGGCGTGATAATGCAGGAAATGCCGCCACAGAATAACTCATTCCAACCACAGCTAATGGTACCGATTGTAGATTAAAAGCAAACTGAAAGACGGAGACTGAGCCAGCGGCCATGGTGGTTGCTATACCAATAAAAAACAACAAGACTAATTGATTTATAGATAGTGTCAAACCGCGAGGTATCGCAATTGCTAGTATTTGACGCAATAGTGACCAGTCAAATATTGTACTCAGTGAAAAACGGTACTGACTCCGTAACACAAACGGTACTTGAATAAGAAGGTGGAGCAGTGCGCCAAACACCACTCCATAGACGAGACCCTCTAAACCAAACAATGGGTACAGAGCAACTATTCCAAAGATAATACCCAAATTGTACAAAATAGGACTCAATGCAAACAACACGAATCGATTACTCGCTTGCGTCACCACCCCACAGAGGTTGGATAATCCGAGGAGGAAAGCTTGTAAAAGCAGTATACGTAGTAAAGATATAAGAATATCAAAACTATCACTTAAACCAGGAAAGAGTCTGGGCACGTACCACGGCGCGAATACCGCTAAAACAACCGCGATGCTAGAGAAAATAATCAGAAAAAGAGTAAACACTTGAGAGAGCACTTGTGAGTGACCCTCATCGTTTTTATTTGAGGCAACTTCTCTACTAACAAAAGGCAATAGTACGTATACCGAAACGATAGAGGCGAAGAGAACAAACAACAAGTCTGGGACACGGAAGGCTGCATAATACGTATCTAGCGTAGAACCAGCACCGAACACATGTGCTAATAAGCGATCACGAATAACAGCAAGCAACTGTGATCCGACAGCAAACAAGGCAAGAATGTAAGCGGCCTGATGCAGACCGCGCACTTCTCTGTACACTATGTTAAAGACTCTTCGTACCATGCGTTATTCAGCAGCTTGTGTCGATGATTCGTTAGCAGCTCTACCATCATTATCGTCGGTTGGTTCGGTGTTAACCGTTGAGATAAGGTCGGTGTCGGGAGAACTTGAAGTAACAACTCCATCTTCAGTATTAGTTGTTGTCTGTGACTCTTCTACCGGGGACTGTAAGCCTAAATTCAGATTTGCTAAACCTCCAGTGCTTTCAATTTCAGAAATTATTGAGCGTAATGTCTCATTATCAGGATTAGTTTCTACCAGCGTCCTAAACTCTGTTAAGGCTTGATTTGAATTACCTGATGCTACATAGGCTAATCCGAGCATATATCTTGCGTTTGCATATTCAGGATCTAATTGTAATGCTATTTCATAACTAGCTATTGCGTCATCAAGCTGATTGTTTGCCGCCAACAAAATACCAAGCTGGTAGTAACGAGTCGGATTGTTAGGTTCGAACGTAACTACTTGTTGGGTAGCTGCAATCGCCGCTTCTACGTTTCCTTCTTCGATTGCAATCTGTGATAGCAAGAAGAGGGCATCGGTATAATTATTTTTTAATGCTAGCGCATCTGCTATACGACCTCGTGCAGTCTCAAAGTCACCGTTAGAAGCAGCTATGAATGCTCGACTATAATCGTAGACAGGGCTAAGCTGGTCTCGTTCTTGGGCTAAGTCTAGATTAGCGTAGGTTCGCTCACGTGCACCTTCAAGGCCAGCACTATCAAGTATATTGTATATATCGGCGAGAGCCCCGTATGGTTGCGGTGATGTACTATCAATCGCAATAACCTCCTGTGCCAAGGCAATGGATTGTTGGGCGAGTTGTGAAAAGCGATTCTGATCTTCTTCAGTTGGCTCTGCGACGGTAAGCAAGCTTTGCAATTGATTAATTTTTAGCTGGTTCAGCGCTGTCAAAAATGATTTTTCTGGATACATTTGGTAGGCCTGTTGTACTGATGCTTCAAATTCCTCGGGGCTTTCAGCGTTTTGAAGTGCTTTTACAAAAGTTGCTTCAGCCGCGTATTGTTTAGTAACTGAAAACATTACAGACAAAGAAACCACAATCGACACAACCGTCAGCGCCATCATGAAGAGACCTTGTCTTCGATTTCCTGACAGGGGCAGCATCAGTGAAGATGCCGGTAATAACGCCTGAAACGATACAAACGATAATCCCGTGAAAAAAGCAGTTATTAACAAGACCGCCGAACCGGGCACGTAGACATACATAATGCCCCACAATACGATTGAAGTAGCAAATGACACGGTTGCAGTGTAGAACCAGAATGAATCTTGTAACTTAGATTTAAGTAATGTTCTGTACGCTAAATAGAGATATGAAAGGTGAAACGCTATCACCAATATACCCCCCAATAAGCCGAAGGTCACAAACCACGTCGGAACTAAACCGTACCCAGCGTTAAAATCAACGTTCCAAAACTGAGTTTCATTAATACTTCTGTCTTTGTGCTGTCGCCATGCATCACCAAAACGATTAGGACCTGCACCAAGCAGTATATCCTCTTGGTAGGTTGCTTTCATGACATCCAAGGTTGCACCTAAAGCTGGTCGAACTTCAATATAGTTAATACCGGTGACTTGCGAGACTTTTGCTCCAGCAAAATCGCCGGCAACAACGAAGAATCCGCAGATTATGCTAGTCAGTAATGAGATAACAATAAGAGTAACAGTGCTATCCTTTTTTACTTCCGTCTCACTACCAAACAAGGTATCTCTAGATAAGACATACACGAGGAATAGAAGTGAGAAGAAACCAATCACAATCCATAGGGAGAAAAAATTTGCCACCATCAAGACAATGAGTGATGCGACCGAAAGAGAAACAATTATTGCTTGCATCCACAACTTCAGTGACAATTGTAATAGCGTAATGAAGCTCACAACGATGGTGACCGCAGCAATCACCGCTAAATCATTAAGACCACCAAGTGGTGAAATTGTCACCTCGTTGAATAAGCCAACCGGTAGAATTGGTCCGAATATAAATCTGACGATGTTATATAAGAACACCAGACCGACACCAGTCCCAAAAGCACCCAGTGCGTACAAGAACATTAATTTCGATCTTTGTAATACAAGAGGAACTACCATCACAAGAAGTAGTATCCCCATAAATCCCGCTGTTTGCGGACCCATTGAAGACCCGCGCAATGCATCTAACACATCTCCAGACAATAGCGCTGACACGAAGGCACTAATAACCACACCAACAAAGAGGAGAAGCGGGAGTGGTACAACCGTCTGTAAAGATTTAAAACGAAGTGACGCTAGGAAGAGCAACATCACAATAATCAAGCTACAGAAAAAAGCTACGATTGATTTACTAAAACCTAAAGCAACCGGAACACCTGGTACAAATACTATCGGGAGCAGAAACGCTAAAGCAACAACCAGATACTGACTCGCTCTTAGTAAGACACTTCCCACTTTGTCGGGCTGAGTTGACGTCTCAATCTTAGGAGTTTCGGGTTGTGGAGCTGGTTGTGGCTGAAAGGCTCGCGGGATAAAGCTGTTAGACATATTAGTATTAAATTATATTACCTCTTTTGTAGTCTATTTTATCACACACAAAAACACCCCCGAGGGGGGTTTTGTGTACGTAAGCCGAATTCTGTCAGGTATGTACCTGGATGGTCATATATCTGGGATGGCGATTACTCACCACCTCAAGCAGCTCTCTTTCGCCGGCTCATGACAGCAGCACCGCTGCCGTGAGCCGGCAAAAGCACGGCCTTGCACGCAGGTAAGGATTTAGCCGTTTCACTCACATAGATTTCTCAAGTGACTATCCCTTTTTACAGGGACCTGTTTGCTTTCGCTCCCAGCGTCTCTGCTCGCACCTCTCGCGTTACCACGGACGGGCATTACCCGCTACCCTGCTCCAATACAGCTGTACTGGGCGTGTTCGGACTTTCCTCTCAATATACATTGAGCGACCATCGTACGCGCATATTATGCCATTTTTTGAAAATAAAGCAATCTACGGTGCAGGAGTCACTACTTTCATAGTGTCTCCTATTTCAATCTCATTCGCTTCCACAAAGCCAGCGTTTGCCTCTACTACATACCAGGCAGGAACCGGTGAAGAGAAAGAGTCAGGATAAGTATCTGGAGAAACTGACTCTTCAATATGAACAATCTCACCTTCTTTTGTTGCCCACAGGATATCAATTGTATATTGCATATCTTTCATCCAAATCGCATGAGTTCCTTCAGCACCAAATACAAACAATTTTACTAAACCTTCAGGTAAATATGGAGTATCAGACAAGCCTTGAATCCGTTCTGGCAATGTATCAGCAACTGAAGCAGCCACAGTAGTTGAACCAATCGTTATCGGAATCGTACTAGGGTAAAAGCGCCGCCAGTCTTCTTGGGTCTCACCTGCTTCATCCTGAGTAGGTTCTGTGCGTATTTCATATTCACCACGAGCTACTGCATCACGTAGTGACGCCCGGTCACTTGTTAGAGTGAAATATAACCAAGCCACCCCGCCAAATATGCAGAGTAGCAGCAATACCATCACGATTCTCTCGGCCGTCTTCATAAAAATTATTTTAGCATGATTACCTTAGAGTAAGATAATTGTCGCGAAACCGAACAAAAATAAGAGACCAAGTACATCAGTCACCGTAGTAATAAATATAGTTGAAGTCGCCGCCGGATCCTTGCCAAGTTGTTTCATAATTAATGGTACTGCAGTTCCAGCAACTGCAGCAACCATATGCGCGCAAACGAGAGTCAAGCCGACCGCCAAACCAAGGAGCGCCGAACCATTCCATACCAAAGATATGAGAGCCACAATACTACCGATAATCACACCATTAATAGCGCCTGCAAATAACTCCCGCAGTATTGCTGGGGCTGCAGTTTGGAGAGAAATGGTACCCAGCGTTATACCACGAACCATTATCGCAAATGACTGCGTTGCTGCATTACCGCCCATTCCAGCAACGATTGGAATGTAAATTGAAAGAATAGTTAAAGCGTCAAGTGTTTCCTGAAAAAGCAAAACCACGAACCCAGCCATAAAACAGGTCGCCAGGTTCAAAATAAGCCACCGGTACCGATTGTGTACCTTGGTGGATACCGAGTCGAAAGGACGCTCACTATCATCCACACCTGCAAAGTCATACAACGATTCAGCTGGTAAGTTGCCAAACAACGGTCGAACTGTATCTGCATACATCAATCCCAAGACGCTCTCATCCCGGTCTAGTACGACTAGTTTTTTAGCTTTACTACTCACAATTGTCTCAATAATCTTCGGAACTTCAGTATGATATGGAATAGTGGTGACGGGCTTCACGTAGCGTTTAAGTAAACTGCGATTACGTTCACGAACTAATGCTGAAAACTGCACTTCTCCAATCAGGACGCCGTCTTCATGTACTAGCAACTCGGGATATTTACCGGTTTCATCATAATGTTCGTCAATAATATCCGCAGCCTCTCCAATCGTTAAAGTACTGGAAAGAAATAAGTAATTGAAATTAATGAGAGACAAAGTTGCTTGGGGATGAAAGCGTAAAAAATATTCTGTCTTTTCCTTAATCTCTCCTTTTAATCGACGCACAATGCGAGCTCGACGTTTTACTTCTTGCACTCGAGCCAACACCCCCTCAGCATGGCGCATATCCATATTATCAAGCATGTCGACTAACTCATGATCTTTGAGTTCTTTAATCACTGCTTGCTGCACATATGGAGAAAACTCTTCAAACACAGCACTGCGCTCACTGAGTGGCATAGCACGTAACAAATCCATCCGCTCTTCTTTTCTGTAGGTTAGAGTGCGAGCCAGCTCCTTCTCGTGAGACATGCACTAAGTATACCGTACACAAAAACCGCCCAGCGGCGGTAATGTGTATGGTTAAAAGTCGCTACTATACCTCTATCAAAACCTCTACAGTCGATTGATTACGCAACGACTCAATAAAATCATCTACGATTTCTTGTTCTTTAGTGCTCTGCACCTGAGCTTCAATTTGTGCTCGTACTTCCTCTAGTGGTGGTAACCCACCTTCTGCACCTCCGGCAGAATTGTATAGCTCCTCAACTTCAGCATCAGACACTTCAATACTTGATTCAGCGAACACTTGGTCAAGAAGCGTCTGAATAACGAGTTCATTGCGGATGTCTCGTTTCAGCACTGAGTCAGTAACTCCGAATTGCTCCATCCTCTCTTCTAGAACTGATTCCCCTCCGACCTCTTGCACCAGCTGCTCATAGCGAGCGTCCACCGCTTCATCATCGATACTTATACCACGAGACTCTGCCTCCTGGCGCAATAGTTCTGTATTGATGAGCATTTCGACGGCCTGTTCGGTAATACTGGCTTGGGTGTCAGCATCATTCACATCGACACCTTGTGCAGCGGCTGCGGCAGCTATTTGCTGCTCGCTAATTGAGAGATCATATGCGGAAATCTCTACGTCATTTACACGTGCTATTGCTTCACGTTCTAGCTGCGCTCTTTCAATGAAACCGAAGAAATTAGTCGAGACTCTATCAGTTCGTTCCATTACATACCAAATGGCTGAAAGTAGAATTAATACGAATACAATCGCCGCAGCGATGTACACTGCTTTACGGCTTTTAGTATTTGCTCTGGTGGTTGCATCCTTTGATGCAGCCGGTGTCGTATACTCAACTTGTTCCGTATCGACGTGTGAGGGATTTGTTTTTGTTTCTTCGTTCATGATGTTGGCTAAAATAATCTAGTGTATTACATAGTACACCATCACCTAAAAAGCACCAAAATATGTAGAAAGCCAGCTAGTGCTGGCTTTTACTCATCAAACTCGCGAATCTCATTCAGATCAAGAAGTCCTTCATTATGTAACTGTTCCTGAATTTGACCTGCTTTTAAGTACCCGTGTCTCGTGACACACATAATGTCATCAATAGTGCCGTCTTTGCCACTACTCACGATGTACCATTTAACGCGAGCATATTCTTGCTCACTGTATAGAAGTTGTCGTCCCATACTTATTTTTATAATACCTTGTTTCAAAGACTGTGTGCCCCGAAGCCTGTGACTAACCACAAACAGTCGTTACAAATGCTCAAAGCATGTAAAGTGAAGTGAATTTTACCATCAGACTTGAATAGGCCAGTACCAAATCACTGGTACTGCACAAAAATCGGTTTGGGATTGAGGTTCAAAACCTCACTTGGCGAGAGCAAACCTAAACTTGGCGGCTTCAGGTCGTTTTTGTAAAAAATCTTTATACCCGTGAATTGCACTGGTTCAGGAATAATGATTTGACTGAATGTTCCCCGTTTCAAAT
>CATMPJ010000021.1 GCA_950073265.1 uncultured bacterium
TTTTCCCACCGGAGGAAAATGTGTAGAACTCAAGTCATTGAAATATTATTTCATCAGCTTTCGGAATGTTGGTATTTACCAGGAAGCGGTAACCAAACGAATTTACACCGATCTAAAAACCGCCTTGAAAACTGATAAATTACAGGTTACGACCTTATACAATACCAGAGGCGGGTTTGATACAACCTGCATTGAAGGAAGCCTGGAATAGGCTCATTTTCGGTCTATTCTGAGCATTTATTACTGTAAGTTTGCGACCGCCTTTTGAGGAAAATTCAGAGCCCGTAGCTCAGTTGGTAGAGCAGCGGCCTTTTAAGCCGAGGGTCCCAGGTTCGAGTCCTGGTGGGCGGACGCACGACGGGACTTTTGTTATGAGTGAAGTTGGTGGAGGTAAACTACACTGACAACACCCACTCTTCTAATTTCAAATCCATATCCGTCAGACCTTGATGTCCTTCGTGATACAAAACAAGTAGTGACTGAGATAGCTTTTCTAATTCACCGTGATTAAAGTTTCGTAGTGCGGCTTTGGCTTTTTTGTATGGATAGTCCTTCATACCCGCTTCTGTTGCATGATGCGTCATAGCTGCTAGACGAAGACTTTTTAGCTGCCACCATAACATACCCGTAATTTCTTCAGGGCGCAGACCGGAAATTTTTGCTTCTTGCAAGAGGACCCAGAGATTTTTTTTATCTCGTTTTGCTAATGCGTCCGCCATTGCAAACGTATTAAAGCGTTCGGGTTTTTCTGCTATAAACTCTTCTACTTCTGTTGCATGTCGCTCATATTTTTTGCGCGCTGCGGCCAGTAAGCCACTCTCAAGCACCACAAATACATTGTGTGATTGCGCCATATTGGCTAAGTGCTCAGTAACTTCCGTTTCAAATTCGGTGTTAGCAGATGGGGTGTCAATGATGTACACTTCCACCCCACCAAATAAAGACTGTGCGTCAACTAGAGTACCCAATTCTCCTACCGCTGCATTGGTTCCGTCAATGGTATCGGCGGCAACATGCGGCATCTTTTCTTTCAGAAAAGATGCCGCACGATTGCGCACTGCTGTTCTGTCTGTTCCGTAAAAAACCGCTAACATACAAACATTCTACCCTATTCCCATTTCTCTATTTCAAGCCAGTTTTTTCCTGTCTTCACTTCAACTACAACGGGTACGCCATGAGTCTCCTTACCGTCAAAGACTGACTCCATAATTTCTTTAAGCTTAGGAATGGCTGTCTTGAGACTTTCTTTCTTGATTTCAAAAATCAATTCATCATGCACTTGAAGCAACATTCGTACTTCATTTTGCATATTCTTTTTTTCTATAAAGCGAGCAATGCTGAGTTGCGCAATACGCAAGATATCCCCTTCGGTTCCTTGGATAGGTGCGTTAATAGCCATACGCTCTGCAGCAGCTCGAATGAATGGCACAGTCGAAGTAATCCCCGCAAAACGTCGTCGGCGGCCAAACATTGTTTCTGTATACCCATGTGCGGCGGCAAAACTTTTAGTATCTTCAAGATATTCCGCCAATCTAGTAAAGGTATTGAAGTACGCATTTAAAAACTCTTGTGCTTCTGCTCGGGTAGTATCTTCTCCTAAATTTTGCCTAAGGGCATTAACACCCATGCCGTACAAAATACCGAAATTAATTACTTTTGCTTTGCGGCGCATATTGCCGGTCACCTCTTCCGCCGCTACTTTAAATACCCGCTGTGCTACCCCGGAGTGAACATCTTCTCCACGTTTGAAGATTTCAACTAGCGCTGGATCGTTCGAGAGCATGGCCGCAATTCGTAACTCAATTTGTGAGTAATCGATCGCCGCCAGTACGTAACCTGGCTCGGCAACGAAGGCACCGCGAACCGCTCGGCCTTCCTTGGAACGAATTGGAATATTTTGTAAATTAGGGTCCTTACTCGCCATGCGACCAGTTGCTGCACCGGTTTGAATTAAGGTGCTATGCACTCGACCGTCATTGCCAACTTCTTTAGGTAACGCGTCGACATACGTTGATACCAATTTTTGCAATTCCCGATAACGTAAAATGTCCTTAATTATTGTATGTTCGTCACGCAACTTTTCGAGCTCTGATTCTTTAGTTGATCTTTGGCCACCGGCAGTCTTCTTGGCATTTTTTGGTTTTAGTTGCAGGTCATCAAACAGCACTTCTCCTAACTGTTTAGGTGAATTGATATTAAATTCACGACCAGCTTGTTTATAAATAGTTTTCTCGAGTGCAGTTAACTCTTTGTGTAATTCTTTTGAGAGTTTTTCAAGATATGAACTATCAAGCTTGATTCCGGTCTGTTTCATCTGATCTAAGATTGGAATTAATGGCTTTTCTATATCTTCAAAAAGATGCCACAACCCTTCCTTTTTGACCTTCTTAACAAGTGCCTCTTTAGTGTCAGGCCAGTTTTTCGTTTCTAAAAATGACTGACCGTAATCAAGAATGTCATCGATTGACGCATTAGTTCTTTCACTATCAAGCAGCCAGAGCAGTACTGCTACCTCCTTATGTTCCTCTGGAGACACTTCATGCACCGCTGCAATCACTGCCTCTTCAGTGATGGCGAACAATTTCTTAACCCGGTCGGTAACCGCACGAAATCCAAGTTCGGTGAATAGTTTTAAGATAGAATCACTGTCTGATCGATCACGCCAATGTGTCTGTGTCACATCAAAATTCTCAAGAGCATCTTGGCGAATAGTTGCTAACATCTTTGAAAACTGCGCATCTTCTTCCCCTTCTTTTAACAAACCGATGATGCGGGGTGTAATACCGACATCTAAAAATTGTTGCTCATCTTTCTTTAGTTTTTTGTATATATCATCAATTCCACCAAAATTAGTGATCAGTGTCGTGGCGGTTTTTTCACCAATACCAACGATGCCTGGGATGTTGTCGGATGGGTCCCCGCGCAAACCTTTGTAATCAGGAACTAACTTTGGACCAAATCCAAAACGCTCGAGTACAGCAGATTCGTTATATAAGATGGTGTCCTTGATTCCTTTCTTTAAGGTAAATACCTGTACTCGTTTTTTATCGACACACTGTAATGTGTCCATGTCACCCGAGGCAATGATGACGTTAATATTTTTATTTTCCTTTGTGAGATGCGCGATCGTACCCAGCATGTCATCTGCCTCAAAACCCGGCCTTTCGTATATCGGAATACCAAATGCTGCAAAAATATCTCTAGAACGATTAATCTGTGTAACTAATGCATCATCCGTCTTTGCTCGCCCTGCTTTGTACCCTTCATAGGCATCGTGACGATAGGTTGGCTCAGGAAGGTCGTAGCAAGCGACCATGTAGGTTGGTTTGAATTCTTCAATAATCCGCAAGAGCATGGTGGTGACTCCATACAAAGCACCAGTTGGCTCGCCGGTTGGTGAAGAAAAATCCGGTAGCGCGTGGTACGCGCGATGTAAAATTGCGTGTGAGTCGAGCAGCACCAGTGTTTCTTTTTCTTCCTTTTTTGCCATTAGTATCAGTATAGCGCGCTGAAGCCGGTCTACCCATTTACAGCTTCTCCACTAATCCGCACAGTTCTCACTACATCATCAGCCGTATTCTCAAACTGCATCCAGATCGTATCTGGCGGTAAGGCGGGGGCGATTTTATTGGCCCACTCAATGCAAAAAAGTACACCTGGTTTGGTTAAAAGTTCCTCAAACCGCAAAGGCTTCAATTCGGTAAGGTCTTCAATCCGATAAGCATCCATGTGTATTAGATGCGTCCAGTTCTCATTGCTGGTTTCGTAACTCTTCATAAGAGTGAAGGTCGGGCTTGTAACCACTTCATTTACACCGAGCTCCCTTGCTAGGGTTTTAACAAAAGTTGTCTTTCCGGCCCCAAGTTCACCAGACAATGCGAGTACGACAGCTTTTTCACTTTTTGGTAACCAAGAAAGGCATTTGAACACAAAAGCACTAAGTTCTGACTCAGATACGGTGAATATTTTTTCCTTCATAGATACAGCACTGTAGCAAATTGCCGCAGACCTGAAAACCACATGATATCATTGATGACAATGGTTCAATTTACTAATTCCGAAGACAGTTTACATGCTGCTGACCGGCGTGCCGGTGAGGAAGAACGATACATACAACAAATCGCACCGACACTAGGTTATGGGTACGTGTACCTAAGAGGCTATTCAATTAATCCGGAAGCAATCCCCCTTCTGCCAGAGAAACGAGCGCGCGAACTTGAGGTGGTATGCTTTGACATTAAACAAAAAAATATCTCTTTAGCAGCCAAAAAACCGACCGACCCAAAGGTGCAAGCTTTGGTACAGGAGTTTGCACTACGTAAATACACAGTCACTATTTTTATGTGTTCAACGCAGAGCTTGGAACATGCTTGGAAGCGTTACGCTGATATCACCACCAGCTCCGCAGAAAAAAAGGGTGTGCTTGAAATTGATCCGCAAGTCATTAGCCAGCTGATGACAAAAATAAAAGCAGTTAGCGACGTACAGAGTGAGTTGAAAAGTATAAACACTATTAATAACTCTCGACGAATTTCCGAAACCATTGAGTTGCTGTTTGCTGGTGCAATAGCCCTAAAAGCATCTGACGTTCATATTGAACCAGAAGGTGCGGCAGTTCGGGTTCGGTACCGATTTGATGGTGTACTACATGACATTGTCGATGTTGATAGTTATATCTACGAGCGCATGTTGTCGCGCTTAAAATTGCTGTCTGGAATGATACTTAATTCTAAAAAAGTTGCTCAGGACGGACGCTTCACTTTCGACACTGGCGAACGACACATCGAGGTGCGTTCTTCAATCATTCCAGGTGCGCAGAGCGAATCAATCGTGATGCGTATACTGGATCCTAGTGTGGCTAGTTTTAGTATGGAAAATTTACGCCTTAATCCGAGGATTAAGGAAGCTATCTTAGCTGAATTAAAAAAACCCAACGGTCTTATTATTACGTCTGGCCCAACTGGTTCTGGTAAAACGACTGCTCTATACGCTTTTTTGAAAGAAGCACACAACGATGGGGTGAAAATTATAACGATTGAAAATCCGGTGGAATACAAACTCGACGGTATCGTACAGACACAAGTAGGTGACGATTATAGCTTTGCGGACGGACTGCGCGCTATCTTGCGTCAAGACCCTGACATAATTATGGTTGGTGAAGTTCGTGATACAGAAGTAGCAGAGACTGCGATTCACGCGGCTCAGACCGGCCATTTAGTGTTTACCACGTTGCACACCAATAGTGCAGCCGCTGCATTTGCGCGGCTGATTGATATGGGAATCGACGCTCGATCCTTTGGTACAGCAGTAAACATTGTACTTGGCCAACGACTCGTAAGAGTTCTTTGCGCTGCCTGTAAAGAACCTTACATTGCTGATGCCTCAGAAACTTCTACTATCAAAACTATTCTCGCCACCCACCCCGCTCCCCCAACTCTCTCGGAACAAGTGACTTTGTATCGTCCAACAGGTTGTGCGGAATGCGGTGATACTGGCTTTAAGGGTAGACAAGCTATTATAGAGGGTATCAGTATGGACAAAGCAGTCGAAGAGGCTGTTATTCGTGATCCGCGCGAACACGTCATCCTCGAAGCTGCTAAACCACAAGGCATTCCTTCTATGGCAGCTGATGGTATTGAAAAAGTGCTTGAGGGAATCACTTCCCTGGCAGAACTTGGTCGTGTGGTTGAACTACCAGCGGCTGGGACAGTAGAGACCAGCGAAGGTACCACACCAGGTGCTCCAGCTGATGACGACTTTTTGAAACATGTTGTGTAAGAAATCAGCGGAACATTTGTCCCGCTGATTCCTTATTCAAAAAGTGAAATTACTTCTGGTCAATATTGATTTTGAAAAATCTGTGATACTGTCAGAGGTACATTCTGTTCTTCCAGTTTATAACTCTCTAAGCAAGGCTTCCGCATTGAAAGTGAATGCCGCGCTAAGAAAGCTCGTAGCACCCTCACTCTAGGGTGAGCGCCACGAAACCCCTCGCAACGCATCCAAGTTGCTTAGAGAGTTATATACTTGAAGGTGAGCGGGGCAAATTAAATGGCGGCTGGTGGCCGTCATTTGTATTTACCGTGAAGATCGAATTAGCAATATACTAGCATACTTGAAATATTTGTCAAGTTTCTTTTTATAGGCCTTTGTTCTGTAGGCTTCCAGGAATTTGCGACGGGTTAGAGTCGCAAATTCGGAAGTAAATTCGCAATAGTCGCCTTTGGCTCGTTTGCTCATTCACTGCTATACTGGCCACATGTCAGACACTCCACGACCACAAATCACCCGCGATGACGCCAGCAGTCTTGATAAATCTCTTCGGCCGCAAACCTGGGAAGAATACGTTGGTCAGACTAAAACAAAAGAAAATCTACGCATCCTCCTTACGGCCGCGCGTGAACGTGGTCATGCAGCTGAACACATCCTTCTCTATGGCCCTCCAGGTCTTGGCAAGACCACGCTGGCCAATCTTGTCGCCAAAACACTAGGCACCAACATGCGCATCACTTCTGGACCAGCGATTGAGCGGGTTGGTGACTTGGCGGCAATTCTCACCAACCTTTCGCCCGGTGACGTGCTTTTCATTGATGAAATTCATCGACTTTCCAAAAGCATTGAGGAAGTGTTGTACCCCGCTATGGAATCCGGTGTGCTCGATATTATTATCGGGAAAGGTCCTTCGGCGCGTACCGTGCAACTTGAGCTACCACCCTTTACACTAGTAGCCGCAACCACCCGCATCTCACTACTTTCTTCCCCGCTGCGATCGCGTTTTTCAGGTGGTACATTCCGACTTGATTTTTATGAGACAGATGAGATTGCACAAATCCTTAAACGCTCAGCCGGACTGCTCGATGTTGAAGTAAGTGATGAGCTGCTTGCAGATATAGCCAAACGATGTCGCGCTACTCCCCGTACCGCCAACTATCTCCTTAAAAGATGCCGTGACTTAGCGCAGCTCGAAAATAGCGCTTTGACTCCAGAGCTATTACAAAAGACCTTCAATCTTTTAGACATCGACTCTCTCGGACTTGGAAAGACGGATCGAGCGGTACTCGAAGTAATTGCCAATAAATTCAATGGGGGGCCAGTTGGCCTTAACACCATCGCGGCCGCCACCGGTGAAGAATCATCAACCATTGAAGACGTTATTGAACCCTACCTTATCCGTTGCGGTTTGCTTGAGCGCACTCCACGAGGTCGAGTTACTAGCCCGGAAGCTTACGGGCATTTAAATACGTAATATATGTCAGGACACAACAAATGGTCAAAAATAAAACATAAAAAAGCGGCAACCGATGCTCAGAAAAGTAAGATCTTTTCTAAGCACTCGGCCAACATCACCATTGCGGTCAAGGATGCTGGAGGTGATGTAACTGCTGCGAATGTATTGGCGGCAGTCGAACGTGCCAAAAAAGACTCGATGCCAAAAGACAATATTGAACGCGCTCTAGCTAAAGGGAGCGGGGCTGGTGCGGAAGCTTTACAGGAGATTTTGTTTGAAGGATACGGCCCCGGCGGAGTGGCTATGCTTATTAAAGTAGTGACAGACAACAATAACCGCACTGCTCCCGAGATACGACACATCTTCACCAAAGCTGGTCTTGAGCTCGGGACACCCGGCTGTGCTGTTTGGGCATTTACAAAAAGTGCTGCTGGATACACCCCCAACACCCCGATGGATTTAGACGACGAGACTGGAGAAAAATTAGCAGGTTTTATAGAAAGTATCGAGGAACAAGACGACGTGGTGGAAATTTACACAGCAGCTGATAGTGATGAGGAGTAATTATGCGAGTGATCGGTGTAGACCCAGGATACGATCGGCTTGGTGTAGCAATACTTGAATACGACGCTGATGGTAAAGAGGTGGTTATTTTCTCTACCTGTATAGAAACTGACAAGAAGAGTTCGCTTAACGAGCGCCTCTTTACCGCTGGTAGTTCATTTACCAAAGTGCTGAAAACATACAAACCCGACGCTCTAGCGATCGAAACCCTTTTCTTTAACCAAAATCAAAAGACCGCTATTGGTGTGGCTGCCGCACGGGGTATTGTGATTTTTCTCGCCCAACAATACAACTGTCTTGTTTTTGAATACGGGCCGCAAGAAGTTAAAGTAGCGCTGACTGGTTATGGAAAAAGTGATAAACAAGGCGTGATGGATATGGTAGCTCGATTGGTAAGAAATGTTCCAGAAAAAGCCCTCGACGATGAATATGACGCAATCGCAGTGGCGACAACTTGCCTTGCCGTCAATGGTCGTGTCTAAGGACTAGCTTTTTTTTCTAGATACAGTAAAATCGCAGCAACAACTAAAACCTGGGGTTAGTTGTCTTATTGCCACCTTAATTTTTACACCGTATATGATTCATTTTTTCACCAGCGACGAAGAATACAACGAAGAGGAAGATATCGATGACGAGGAAGCGTCTCTTGATGATGATATTCTCGATGAAGTAGACAACGATGATGATGTCGCTGATGACGATGTTGAAGGGTTTGGCCACGTTGATGAAGATGAAGATGAGGAGGAAGACGAGGAGGAAGAAGATGAAGACGACGACCTTGAGGAAGACGCGGAAGATGTCGACTACGATAGCTTCGATGATATCGACGAAATGTAATAAAAAAGCGCTGGCCACATGGCCAGCGCTTTTTTACTCTATCGTAATAACCCGCAGTTGCTTTTTACCTCTTTTCAACAGAAGCAAACCAGATACACAGTCCTTTTGGGACAGCGCGTATTCCAGATCCTCAACCTTTTCACCGTTAATGGTGATGGCTCCCGCCTCCACGAACGTACGCGCTTCTCGCTTGCTGCTCGCCAACTCACTTTCCACCAAGACATCAACCAAGGTGACCCCTTCTCTAACAGCGAGCACTGGGGCATTATTTAAAATTAGTTCTTTCTCAAGAGGAGAAAAAGCAGTTACTTCAGCACTACCAAACAGTACGGTTGAAACCTTTTTTACTGCCTCAGCCAACGCTGCGCCATGTACAATTTTGGTGACTTCATACGCTAGGGCCGCTTGTGCTTCTCTGGCACCTGGATTTTGTTGAAACCGCGCTGTAAGCTCAGAGATACTCTCGAGCGAAAGTAGTGTATACAGTTTGAGATAATCAAACACATTCTCATCGGCTGTGTTTAACCAGAATTGATAGAATTGGTACGGTGATGTTTTTTCCGCATCAAGCCAGACTGCATTACCTTCGCTTTTTCCAAATTTTTTCCCCGTTGTCTTATCTATAATCAGAGGGACTGTTGCTACGTGCGTTACCTTTCCTTCTTTTCTACGAATCAAATCAGTCCCCGCAATCATGTTGCCCCACTGGTCAGAGCCTCCTACTTGTAAATCACATCCGTAGTTACGATGGAGTACTAGGTAGTCATACGCTTGCAGTAGTGGGTACGCAAACTCCGTGTACGAAATCCCGTTCTCGCTATTTAGTCG
>CATMPJ010000022.1 GCA_950073265.1 uncultured bacterium
AGAGAAGTGCCGCGAAGTTCTGCAGCCAGACGCCGTGTACCTGGTACGCCTGCGCAACAGCGACTGCGTTCGCGGCAAGCTGATCCGACTCGCCGTGAAGCGTCTGAACCAGGTTGGCATCGTCGATTGCTTCGTCGAGCATGGTATCGATTTGCCTGAACGCAGCTTCAGCGCCCTTGTCGACGTAAATCGATACCAGCCGGCCGGGTTCGTCCGCGATCAGGCCAGCTCGCTTGAGTTCGGAGATGATATCGCCGAAATCGAGCGTACTCTTTGCGGTATCCGGTTCCTGCAACTTCGGCAGCGTCTGCTGCATGGACTGCTTCGCGTCCATGAGCTGTCCGATAGCGACAGAAAGGTCCACGGCGGGTGCGGACGGTTCACGATTGGTGGATGCCAGTGCTCCGCTGGAGATCGCTGCGAATGCCGGAGCGACCGAAATCAGCAGCGTGCTGATAGCGACAGCCGAAACAGCAATGCGAGCCTTATCATGATGCTTCATGAACAATAATCCTCTTAGTTGTTGAAATGAGCCATCCAGCACCATTGCTGAACGCTTGAGAAAGTAATGATTCTGACTCAAGACCGCACACAATACTACATGATAAGAAAAGTGCAAGAGCAGCTATCTACAAGGCATAAAGCTTTCAAAAAGCCTCCAAAATTGGTATAACTATCGACATTAAATGGCCCTATCGTCTAACGGCTAGGACACATGGTTCTCATCCATGAAATCGGGGTTCGATTCCCCGTAGGGTCACCAATTACAGAGCTAGTTCGAGTACTCGAGAAGGCTCGAATCAAGCAGAGTAAAAGACTGCTCAGTGTGAGTAGTCTTTTACTCTGCTTCACGAAACACTAAAGTTTCTCTGCGAGCTCCTTATATGCTGTAATTATGTATGGCATCTGAGGAATAATAGTCTTCATATCAACATTCACAAGAGGGTTATGTGCTGAAGTGTCACCCAAAAATTTCACTCCTCCGATTTCCTTGGCAGTCGAACTAGTTAAAAAAGGCGTACCACCAATCTTTTCTTTCGCTGCGATATTAATCATTGTCTTAAGTCCTACTAGTCGGTCAGGTACTGTTTTGTCATTAAGTTTCGTTTCAAGCTTATTTTTCGCAAATGCGCGATAGATTAGTTTTTCAAGAATTTTCCGCAGAATGAAAGCGGTGCAGTTGCCACTTTTACCAAAATTTAAATGTAGGTCAGCGATCTCTTGATCGAATCCGTTACCGAGTTTTTTGATGAGTTTTTGATCAAACAGATCTTCTTGGATTTCATCAACCTCTTGACTGACAAAGGGGTGTCTTTGAATATAAATTGTGCCTGTCTTATTTTTCTGTGAGGTAATGAATTTTGCTCGCTGTAAGGACTTACGCAAGGAGTCAGTTTCAAAGTTGCTACCTCTTTTTGTAATGGCCGCAACAATGTCACTGAATGATTTTGCTCGCACGAAAAAACCTTCTTGCCATAGAGTAGAGATGGCGTCTGACGGTCCTGTGATTACTTTCTTGCTAGTCTTTCTCATTTAAGATTGATTCAAATTTTTTAAGACCGTTTCTGTTCAGCCTATACTTGGTGGCGACACCATTTTTACGAGAGGCCTCAGATTCAAGATATGAACGCATTTTCTTGAGTCCGTTAGAAGCATTTCCACCATCAATTTTTATTCCTAGTTCAGACGTAACCTTAACAATGTCTCCAGACGTGAGCCAGTGGTTATTAAAGTATTTCTTTGATACATAGAAACACATCAAAATCTTTGCCTGCTGGTCACCTTCATCAAGTACTTTAGACTCGATGAGATCATATTCTTCACAATCACCAATTTTGTTAGCAATCTGTACACTAATATCTTCAGTTGCTTGCTTTGACTTCGTTTTAGTGACACTCGTATCATTGGTTAAGGCTTCAGGATCTCCGAGTTCAGCCAAGCACTCAACCACAAGTGTGTTGATGGTCTGCAATTTTTCTTTTAATGATTCCTTTTTCATATAGTGTTATTTAGACAGTTCACTTTCAACGAAGGTTTCACCACTAGCAGTAAGCGTCCAAGCCTTTTTGGTGTCTTTCTTATCAGCAGCTTCCATTATATAACCTTTAGCAATATTTTTGTTCACAGTATCGTTTATATTGGCTGGCAACTTAACTTTTGCGAGACGGAACACTGACATGATGTCATTTGTGTTGAATGATTCCATGCCCTCGTTTTGTTCAAGGAAGTAGCATAGTGCCAACACTTCTTGTACGACTGTCTTAAGGTCTTTGGTCAGCATAAATTCTTTTGCTGACATCTTCTTTGTTTTTGGCTTTGTGGCAATAGAGTCCGAGGTAAGAGCGTTCTCGAGTTTCTTAACACGGAGTTCAAGTTCATGGAGCTTTTTTTCTAAAGATTCTGACATGATTACTCTTGAAGGTTAGTTTTAATTTCAGCGATACGGTAACTAGGTATGTAGTAGTGGCCGGTGCCTTTATCTTTCTTTATCTTGTGCTCTGAAAGTAAATTACGCAGACCAGACTTAACACTACCCTCGGGCATAACTGAAAGTGCTATAATGTCATTAGGAGTTAGGCCGTCTTCTACATCAAATAGTAGGTGACGTGCTTTGGCAACAGCAAGTACTAGTTCGATCTTACTACGATTGTTTAGTGCGGTAAACGGCGGCAAAAAGCTAAACTCTTTGCTCTTATCATCAATCACAGCATACGGAGCAACAAGCTCAGCTAGTTGCTTGCGATTTGTAGCAGCTGCGTCGCTGCTAACCAGCGCTCTCAATGGATCTTCATTTGTCATATTAGATTTAGATAATTTTTTAAAGATAAAGAACTAAATAGTACCAACATTATACGCCCACCTTCACAGTAGTCAAGCTCGAGTGCTTTTTCTTTGTCCAATACAAGTAGATAATGGCTTAAAATAACACTTATTTCATTAGGCGGCGAAGGGATTTTTAAAGTATAGATTGGAGTATTTCAAAATTAGATACGGATACAGATTGCTCTATCGAGATTGAATTTATATACAAAATATCTAGAAGTTATAATATGTTGATATATATAAGTTATAAAGCGCTACTAAAAAATAATTTATGATGCTCATAAAACTCAATACAGACTTGCTATCCTATATCCAATTTAACCCTCAACTATTCTTGTATAAAGTGGTGTGCTCAATACTCAAAATTTAATATCTAGAAGATTTCAGCAACTACGGATAACTTGACTGTAGGTGCTGGTAAGTTTAGTTATGGTATTAAAATAGACTCATCAAAAAGTGTCACTTTTGTCACTTTTTGTATATGATTCGTTTATGGGCAAGTTTAAAAAAGGTGATGTACTCTGGGGTACAGAAAGAAAATTTCAAGAAGCTTGGCACCCTATCGTTTACATTAGTGGACCAAGTGAGGCTCCTGTGGCGGTTGTCTTAACAAGTGAAGGGGGTGTTTCTTGTAATGTTCCATTACATAATATTTATCGCGATAACGATCCTTCACATTTTATTGATCATTTGATTCAAAAAATGGCGGAATGGGGTCCTTATGAAAAATTCGCTACTTTAAAGCAGGAGGATTTGGAATTGATTGAAAGACACATGGCTAACAAGCAATCAATAACATGGTTTGAGTATCAAGAATATTCAAGGAATGGCTGTCCCGAACACCCGAAACACTAACGCTCGAGAAGGGTCGTTGAAGATTTGAATCTCACAACCAAAATAACCTTGTGGGGCAATATATTAGATTGGTTCTATCACGAGAAGGCTCACTCGTTTAAAGAAACAATTTTAAGATAAACAGGGGTATTTCTTTAATAGTGAGATATACTGAATAATTAATACTTAAATAATATATACATGCAAAAACTCATTCTAGTCTTATTAGTTATTGTTGTAGCAATGGTAGCGGTGTTTGTACTAACTGGCTCAGATACGCAGCAAAGCGATACGGAACAAACAGATTCAGAAACTATTGATAACCAAGGGGAAGATGAAGACGATACAGAGATTGAGACAGCTTTGACTGGTAGATGGCAAAGCACAACCGACGTTAATTCATACAAAATATTCAGCGCTGACGGCTCAGTAATAGAGCGGTATGAAGGTGAGACAACAGTTGAAAGCGAAGGCTCGTGGGAAGTATTCACTACCAACGACCCAGTCAGTACTATTGAAGCTCCTCTTGATCCAGCTATGACCTATTTAAGAATTAGTGAAGGTGGTGAGCAATACCATTATTCAATTACTACAATCAATGAAACTGACTTAGAACTGGTGTATTTAGATCGCGGTGGTGTATTGACGTATCAAAAAGTATCTTCTAACTAAACTAATTATATTATTATAACGTTACTCAAAGGCTCTGGCAGTGCTTGGGTGTTTGAAGCATGTCCTGAGACTCTAGAATAGCGCACCAAAAACGTATTGACATTATACAAAAAACTTGTATTGTCTTGATAGTTTCAACCTCTAGTATTGGGAGTTGGTTATGTCCATTGATTTCACACCTCGACCGACTGCTCGGTCTAATGGTTGGCATAAACAAGACGATATAGTGCTTTCACTTTGGGTAATATCATGCCCTAGAAAGAAAGAGCAACATCTAGTGTTGCCAGATTCCTGTTCGGCAGCTGAAGTAGAACTTTTTTCTGCCGACCTCAGTGATTGGATAAATCATCTTTTGAGGAGTGAGGGTTTTAAAGATGTTCCTTTTACGGTTGGTGCAGAATTTAGGAAGGGGAGATTAATAAACATATATTTGGCATTCTCAAGTAAACAGCCCTTATGGAAGCCAAGTCATAAACGCCTAAAAGCTGTACTTTGTGTCGCGGACCATCTTAGATGCATTGAAAATGAAGCCTGCAAAAATAGCCCGTAAGGAAGCTTGCAGGCTGTTTTTGTATCAGGACACTTGCTTAAAACAAGTGGTTTGTGGGAGTCTGTCAGGTTATTATGATATGGCATGGTTAATTTTGCTGCAGGAAAAAAACAATTGATTTTAATAGCAATGGTTACCATTGCTTGTATTGTTGCTTTGGTTTTTTTAAATAATGACAATTCTGATTCTCAGAAAGACAATGATGATAGTGTAGAAAAAGGAGCAGAAGAAACTGCGTCAGCTGATGATTTGATGGAATTGACCGTATATCTGCAAGATAAAGAAGAAGTGATTTTAAATGATTGCGGAATCACCTACCCAGAAAAAATCCAAGTACCTAAGACTACTGCAGTGGCTGATGCGTCTTTAAAGTATCTATTTGCAGAGGAGTTGTCACGTTATGGCAGGTACGAATCGGTCGTAATTAATGATGGGATTGCACAAGTTACTATATCGAATGACAATGATCCAGAAGGGTATAAAATATCTGGCTTAAGTAGCTGTGAAGCCAGACATCTGACTAATGTTTTGAAAGATACGTTGACTCAATACGAGAGTATTGAGTCGGTGGAATTATTTTCTCCGTCGGGAAAAATTAAATTTTAGAATCACACACTGAAAATTTTAATCAGTCGACTACACCATTGTTGGAGAACAGTAAGATCTGCAGTAGACTTATATATTATTGAAGTAACATAAACACATTATGGATCCCGTAACTACATTTGACGTTGCACAGATATTTTTTGGAGAAAGCGAATGGGTATTCTTATTAGAAATCACATTCAGAGTATTGGTCATATATTGTTTTGCACTTGTCTTTTTGCGGGCTGGTGGCAAGAAAGCCCGTAAACAGATGACTCCGGTGGAAATGTTGTTGATTGTTGCGCTCGGTTCAGCGGTGGGGGACGTGATGTTCTATCCAACAGTCGCATTGCTGTATGCTGCATTGATTATTGTTACTATTGTCACTCTTCAGTTCGGAACATCAAGATTGAAGCTCAAATGGCGCTTTTTTGAAAAGTTTGTGAATAGTCGGCCCAATCTCTTGGTGAAACAGGGTGAGGTGATACATAAAGCGCTAGAAGCGGAATGTATTACGCAGGCCGAACTAGAGTCAGAATTACGCATTAACGGTGTAAGAAATATCGGTCAAGTAGAGTATGCATATATCGAACTTGATGGAAACATATCAGTCTTTAAATACAAAGATGGCGACGAAAAAACAGGCAAAGAAATTATGCCAATTCCCGATGTCGATCAGTTTATGAGAGTTTAATATTGCGTTACAACTGATTCACAACAAGTTTAATGAAACACGGTACTGTTCACAAAACGCCAACTGACCTGAAAGAAGCGCTTTTGGCAAAGCCAAAAGCGCTGAAGACATGGGAAGATATTACGCCGCTGGCGCGTAATGAGTGGATATGTTGGACTATCTCCGTAAAGCAACAAAAGACCCGTGATGAACACGTGGCTCGTGTGATTAGTGAGCTTACTGCAGGAGAGCGCCGACCATGCTGTTGGGCAGGCTGTCCGCACCGAAACCAGTAATAAAAAAGCCGCGTTAGCGGCTTTTTTACTAAAGTAGTTTTCCAAAGGCTTCGTTAAAGGCTGGTATGTCGTCAGGCTTTCTACTGGTCACTAAATTATCATCAACAACCACTTTTTCATCTACCCAGGTGGCCCCAGCGTTTTCGAGATCAGTTTTAAGAGAAGGCCACGAAGTTACTTTCTTATCAACGACCGCATCTGCTTCAATTAACGTCCAAGGACCGTGGCAGATCGCCGCAATAGGTTTTTTAGCGTCCACAAAGTGTCTAATGAAAGCAACTACTTCACTATGCGTCCGCAGTGTATCGGGGTTGGATACACCACCAGGTAAGACGAGAGCGTCATAATCTGCCGCATTGATACCATCGAACGTTGTGTCGACTGGCACGCTCCCTGCGTCGTGGGCTGCTTCAATTTCTCCAGAAGAAATGGAAATCACCTGAGTGGTGTGGCCCGCGTTTTCTAAATACTCTTTGGGCTTAGTGAGCTCCGAGTGCTCAAATCCATTAGTGGCTACAATTGCAATTTTTTTTGACATAACGTGTGTGTTTAGAATTAAACTTTAATAAAGACTGATTGCTCTAAGAAAATAAGCAATCATGACTGATAATTCTTACTAAGAATTTCTTAACTTAGCCGTTTCCAGAATTTTTCTTTTTTCTTCAGCGTTTTCTTCACCGGCTACTGATTCAGGATCTGCTGCGTCGAGAGATTCGTTCTTGTACCTTTCAAGCACAGCTTGCAGTTCCTCATCGCTGCTTTTGGTGTAGTTTCCGTATGCTACGGTCACGCAGGTAACAGAGTCTTGGTTTTTGAATTGTTCTTCTATTTTACCCTTAAGATGTTCGGGTTCAATAATAAATAATGTTTCTGGTTTGAGTTCTGTAATGACAGCTTTCAGTTCATTTTCAAGGGCATTCATGTAACGCTCAAGGTTTCTCTTGTCATCTTCTTCGCGTGGGTTGCCAGAGCCATAGCGTTCGCCTTGGCCAGCTCGAATAAAGAAACCCTCGTTGTCACTATACTCAGGTGGATGTTTCTCTAGATGGTCGAACTCGTTGATAATACCATCCGTGATAGTAAACAAGCGACCGTGCTCTTTACCAGAGATTACTAATAAACCATTTTGAATGTGTTCGTTTTTTATGTGCATACAGTATCTATACTAACACTTTGTCCAGAGTTTGTGACAAAAAATTAGTGTTAGAGCAAAAAATAACAAATATTCAAGCGAATATTTGTTATTTAACGATTTTTTGACAGTGTATTTTGTCAAAAATTTGTTGTACGAATGTTATGGCGAATATCGAAGCGAGGATTTACTTTTTTGCCGGGATTGAAAATATCATCGGGATCAAATATATGTTCGGTTTGCTCAAAAATGCTCAGCATCTGCTTTGAGAACATTTTGTCGAGGAATGGCGTGCGAATAATTCCATCATTGTGCTCACCGCATATATCACCGTGAAATTTAATCGCCGTGTCGTAGAAAGCTTCAGCCATTTTCTCTATCAGACGTGGCGTCGTTTTCTTAGTAAAATCCAAAAGAGGATAGAAGTGGAAGTGTCCATTACCTCCATGCCCATGTACTGCAGCTTCGACATTGTATTCTTTAAAGAGTCTCTTAATCTGTATGAAAAATCGCGAAAGATTTTCCGGTGGTACAGTCATGTCTTCAAGAAAAGCGGCTGGGCGACGATTTGAATCTTGGAATTTAGAAAGCG
>CATMPJ010000023.1 GCA_950073265.1 uncultured bacterium
AAGCGGCCGATACATGTGAACACTGCGGTTCGTGGCGGTTAAGAGAACGAGGTGTTGGCATTCAACAAGTCGTTGACGAATGGAAGACTCTCTATCCTGATAATACTATTCTGGTCTTAGATAGCGAAACAGCCCCCACTCAAGTTAAGGCCAAAAAAATTATTGAACAATTCTACACAAATCGTGGCGTTATACTGATTGGTACGCAAGTTGCTGTCCCCTACTTATATCGAGGTGTTGATGTGAGCGCCGTCATATCACTGGATGCTGCCAGAGCTACACCAACTTGGCGCGCCGATGAATCTTTATTTAGACTATTACTCAAGCTGCGAGAAGTTTCAGAAAAAGAGGTCTTATTGCAGACACGGAGCGAGCCGGATGCACTTCTGGAATACGCGGCAAGAGGAGCGATAGAGCGTTTCTACGATGACGAGATCGGGTTGCGGCAGCTAGTAAAATATCCACCCTTTTTCACCTTCATATTATTAACTTGGACTGGTGATCGCGAGACTTGTGAACGAGCACAAGCAATTGTAGACAACATCATAAACACGCCGCTAGCGCAGCACTATAACAATCCAGCCTCAACCAAAGAAAAAATGATGCAACACTGTCTACTGCGCGTCCCTTATGAAGATCAGGAGCTATATCAAGAACTAATAAGAAAAGCGAGCCAACTACCACCGTTTGTTAAAGTAGAAATTAATCCTGACAAAATAGTGTAAGTCAGTCGCGGTTTTCAATAAGTTTTGCTATAGTGGCCGATATATGGCTAAGCTAGTCGCTCAAAACCACCCAGCTTTACATACTATTTCTGAAGAGTTAACACCAGAGGACTTTAGTAATGGAACAGTAGCAAAGATTTTAAAAAGTCTTCGAGCGGCTATCAAGACGTACAACGTTGATGGATTTGCAGCAGTCGCTATAGCTGCGCCACAGATCGGAATCGCCAAACGCATGTTTCTGGTTGAGGATCAAAGTGGTTCTGAAGAAGAGCGCTTCCCTACGCTTGTGGCAGTGAATCCAAAAATTGTGAAGTCTTCTAAGAAGACACATGATGTTGGTGAAGGATGTCTATCTGTTCCAGATGAATACGGAATCGTTTCGCGCCACAAGAATGTCACCTTTCGTGCCCTTGATGAACACGGGAAAATGTATGAAAGAGGAGCTGGTGGTCTACTGGCACAAATAATTCAACACGAGTGTGACCACTTAGACGGCACGCTGTTCATAGACCGCGCAGAAAAGACCTGGCCCGTTGACAAAAAACCAGCAAATCTGAGCGAAGCAGGTAATTCAGTTAACGATGGAGAATAAGAAAATTGTATTTTTCGGCGGCGAACCATTGGGGATTCCTGCTTTGGAAGCACTTGCGGCAGCAGGAATCATTCCTCAGCTTATTGTGTGCAGTCCAGATCGGCCGGCGGGACGAGGCCTGCCCCTCGTCCCGCCGGCAGTCAAACAATGGGCGCAAACGCAGAATATTGAAGTGTTCCAGCCAGAGAACTACCAAGACGAATCCGCAAAACAAAAACTTTTTGCAACCGAGTGGGATTTGTTTGTTGTAGTGGCGTACAATTTTATCCTACCAAAATGGCTACTTGAACTACCAAAAAAAGGCTGCCTAAACGTACATCCGTCACTACTGCCAGCACTACGTGGACCGAGCCCAATCCGCACTGCAATACTGCAAAATCAGCCTGAAGCAGTCGGTGTCACTGTCATGCTGCTAGATGAAAAGATGGATACCGGACCCATCTTACAACAACAAGCATACCAACCAAAAGTCTGGCCAATCTCTGGGCCGATATTAGATGGCGAACTCGCAGCACAGGGAGGTAAGTTACTGGCGCAAGTAACCCCTGCTTGGCTGGCCGGAGAAATAGAACCAAAGTCACAAAACCATGAACTAGCGACCTATACTAAAATGTTCAAAAAGGGCGCTAATGAACTTCATATCAGTCCGCTGGCTTTGCCCTCTGGTGCCGAGGCATTTTCTCTACTGTGCAAAATCAAAGCTTGGGAAGGAATTGGTGATACTTTTTTTGTACATAATGATAAACGCATTAAAATCAAAGCTGCCGGCCTTTCAGCCGACAGCTCACTTGAGCTTTACCGAGTTGTACCAGAAGGTAAAGCTGAGATGGATTTTAACAGCTACCTCCAATCATTAGCTGCTCCGTAGAATAGTTTCTTTAAGTTTCCGACCAGCCCGTTTCAAAATTGACTGCTGTTTACCTTTCGCTCGTCGTAATTCTTTGTCTAGCTCGTTCCGTACTTCATCTATTGCCTTCTCAAAACTAACTTCTACCGCTTCAGCCCGATGCAAGGTGCCATCAATCGTTGTATTTATCTCCGCTCGATAAATATTGCCACTTTGATGATTGGCTACTTTCTCAAATTCCACCTCGCAAAGTACCGACGCTCCGTCATCAACATATTTTTGCAGTACCGGCTGAAGTTTGCCGTCCATTACTGGCGTAAGCGCTTTAGCTTCTTCTAAATCATTGTATTTATAGTTGATCTGTAACATAACGTGTTTTGTTTATTTTATTTACTATCACTTAACGGCTAGCCCTCACAAGATACACAGACCGACCCACCAACATGGACTCGTGGCTTACTAGCAGCATCTCCGCTAGTTTTCGCACCATGTTCGCGCATATAATCAATAATGTCACTTGATTCATACATGGAAACATCTTTTTCTGTATCAACTAAAAACGGAACTTGTTGTTTCCCACCTTTTTCAAGTAATTCAGCCAGAGCTGCCTGGTCCTCAGAAATATCTTTAAGATTGAGATCAATGTTTAAATTATCAGCCATTTGCAATACGCGTTCACAAAATGGACAAGCTGGTTTGTAGTATAAGGTCAACATGGTTATATATCTTATTGGCTAAGAGTACTCATTATAACAAATCACCTAGCCTAGCGCCTGTGGATTGATTTTTTTATACTACCTACACCTCAATGAGATATACTATATTCCTATGAAAAAATACCTGATTCTTCTTTTTGTTTTATTCGGACCCCACATAACATACGGACAAACAGCATCTGAGACCACCGTCCGCGATTATTTTAGCGATATTCCAGTAATGATTGAAATTGCACGCTGCGAATCAAATTTTCGACAGTTTACCGAGAATGGCGATGTGGTGCGCGGAGGCTCAGGTGGAGGTATGGTAGGAATGTTTCAGTTTTTTGAATCAATTCACACTCCGGCGGCGGCAAATCTGGGTTACGATATTCTTACTTTAGACGGCAACATGGCTTACGCTAAATATCTCTATGGGACAGAAGGAACAACCCCCTGGGACAACGCGAAAGATTGCTGGAAAGTAGCTACAACAACCTCACAATTCGACCCTAACCAGGAGCAGGCAATACTAACTGAACTTAAGCGACAATTAGCTCTGCTCCAACAACTATTCACGTTATTACAGAAGCTAGAGTCACTTCGTTAACAACCTATATTATATTAATCATATTCTATTCATCTTTGCTTAGTAGATGAATAAAGATACCTGTTAAACTAGCTATATGACCATAAAAGAAGAGCTGCTTGAATTTAAAAACCATATTGATGCTGAGCTAGCAAATAGAATTAGCACTCTTACTGAGACGATGTCTGCAATCTCTACCAGTGACATCAGTAGCGAAATCGCCGCTCTGCTGGCGACAACGATAGCAGGAGGAAAACGAATTCGTCCATTTCTAGTCAAACAAAGCTTTATTCTATATGGTGGTGATCCGGAAGACACTGCAGCACTGCAAGCCGCAGTAGCCACTGAATTGCTACATATCTTCTGTCTTATTCATGACGATGTGATGGACAGAAGTGTGGTGCGCCACAACCAACCAACCATCCATGCAGCATTAAGCGCAAATCGATACAAGATGTCGCCCGAAGCTGAACATCTAGGAAACAGCCAAGCTATCCTTGCCGGTGATATTTTACTCAATTTGGTGTATCGAGAATTTTTTAAAGCTACAACTGACAGGCAGAATCACGCTGCATTACTTGAACATTTCAGCCGTACTGTTGAGGAAGTTTGTATCGGCCAGTTAATTGATGTCGATTTACTGTCACGCGATTCTTATGAAGAAAGTGATCTTGAGGAGAAAAACACATTAAAGACTGCTTATTATTCTATAATAAGACCGCTACAACTTGGGGCACTCTTAGCTAATCACACTGAATCATTTGAGCTACTCGAACGCATCGGTCTCGAGATTGGAATAGCCTACCAGCTACAAGATGATTTACTTGATGTGACATCTGACACCGAACTATCAGGCAAGCAGCGGTATAGCGACGTATATTCTGGCCAGCCCACAATGCTGCTGTCTTATCTTAAAAGTAACTATCCCGAAATACACTCGGAAGTGCTGCAGTACAGACAAACGAACCATTCCAATGAAGTGGAATCAATACTGAACGAGTTATTTGAAAAAACTGGCGCAATTTCCTATGCGCAAAAAGAAATCCATAAGCGTATTAAAAATGCTACTAACATAGTAAATGAGTTTCCTGGTGTGCAAGAGCAAGCGTTCTTTAAAGAATTCATTGGGTTGCTTGCAGAGCGAGAAAGATAATGAACACTGAAGCCACAAATACCGCCCGAGAAATCCAGCGTATGTTTGGTAGTAATTACTATGCCGCTACCTTACTTCTACCAAAAGCTATTCGTGACGATATCTTCATATTTTATGCTTTTGTTCGTCTGGCTGATGAAATCATCGATAACGCAACTGATGAAAACTCTGCGAGCGAAGAATTGGCATTCTTTAGTGCTGCGTGGAAAAAAATGTATCACACTGGCGAAGGCACAGACACTATACTTAGAGCCTTTCGACGAGTTTGTTTGCAACACGATATCGCGTACACAGAGACAACTGATTTCTTGTCTGCCATGCAAACAGATTTGGTTATTAAACGCTATGATACATATAGTGATCTACAGGCTTATATGTACGGTTCAGCTGAAATAATTGGAGTAATGCTCACGAAAGTGTTTGGCTGCCAAGATGAGGCCGCACTTCCCTACGCACAAGCTCTGGGCGAAGCAATGCAGCTGACAAATTTTTTGCGTGACATACGTGAAGATTATATCGACCGCGGTCGAGTGTACTTACCTCAAGACTTACTACACAAACATAGTGTTAAAGAGGGAGATTTACTCAAAGACCCATCAACACCTGAGGTGCGATCGTTACTAGAGGAACTTTGTGGCAAGGCAGAATCTTTATATACATACGCACAGCAAGGCATTACATTATTACCGAGAAACGTGCAGCCCGCAGTACGCACGGCAGCTGCCCTTTATCGAGAAATAATTAGAGAATTAACGCGAAAAAAATACAATATTCCAAATGAAAAAATACGCTTTTCGAAACTAAAAAAAACTTATATTGCGTTACTATATGGATATGTCAAAACAAACTAAAGCAGTCATCATTGGCGCCGGTATTGGAGGCCTAGGAATTGCTGCTCTTTTAGCAAAGAAAAGCTACGACGTCGAAGTGTACGAAAAACTTTCAGAACCAGGCGGTCGCGCTCGTGAATTTAGTGCGAACGGTTTTCGCTTTGATATGGGACCTTCCTGGTACATGATGCCTGATGTTTTTGAAGAATTTTTTAATCTTCTTGGCGAAGATATCGCCGATCATTTTAGCCTTCAAAAACTGACGCCGTCTTACCGAATCTTTTTGCAAAGTAGTAATACCCACTATGATTTTTATGCTGACCGCCAAAAAAATGCGAAGCTGTTTGAATCGCTTGAACCAGGAGCAGGTGCAAAACTTAATGAATATTTAGATGAATCAGCTCGTCAGTATGATATTGCAAAATCTGAATTCATCTACCGGAACTATGATTCCCTTTTTGACTTCTTTAACAAGCGTACTTTAAAGGAGGGTCGCAAATTACAAATTTACCGAAGCATGCAGTCAATCATTGAATCCACCTTTGATTCAGAGATTATTCGCAAAGCAATGATGTTCCAGATGGTGTTGCTCGGCACAGCGCCGAAAGATGCTCCAGGAATGTACCGTTTAATGAATCACGTGGACTTTGATCGTGGCATTTGGTATCCGGAAGGCGGTATAGCTGCTCTACCGAAAGCGCTTGAAGCCATGGCAAAAAAGTATGGTGCCAAGTTTACATACAATGCGCCTGTATCATCCATCACTACTCAAAATGGTCACGCTACCGGCATTATATTGGAAGACCAAACATCCGTTACTGCTGACATTGTGATTTCAGATGCAGATATGGTGCACACCGAAACCTCTCTTCTCAGCGAGAAAGATCGCTCATTTCCCTCTTCCTACTGGCAAAAGAAAACTATGGCCCCAAGTGCACTAATCCTTTATTTAGGACTCAACCGAACGTACGATAATCTGATGCACCATAATCTGTTATTTACAAAAGACTGGGATCAAAATTTCAAAGAAATATTCCATGGCACTGGTTTTCCAAGCGATCCATCTATCTACGTGTGCGCACCAAGTAAAACAGACGCAACCGTCGCGCCTCCAGGTTGTGAAAACCTGTTTGTTCTCGTGCCGATGGCACCTGGAGTGACGTACAATGAAGAGACGTTGCAACGTTGGCGAGATAAGACAATTGAGCAACTCGAGAGTCACATGCAACTCCCAGGAATCGCTGAGTCGATTATTTATGAGAGACATTATTGTGTTGAGAACTTTGAACAAGACTACAACAGTTACAAAGGCTCAGCACTCGGTCTTGCTCACACCTTGACCCAGTCAGCCCTCTGGCGGCCGAATAATATTTCCAAAAAAGTCGATAATTTATATTACGTGGGCGCTAACACCAACCCCGGTATTGGCATGCCGACCTGCCTCATTTCTGCTCAGACTGCGTATAACCGAATTGAAAAGATAAAGAACCCTTCA
>CATMPJ010000024.1 GCA_950073265.1 uncultured bacterium
AGTTTGCTTATTTATTTTTACTAGCTCTTTTGGTACTTGGCGCTTTTAGTGTCGCAGCTATCCCTAAAGAGTCTTCACCTGAAGTTGTCGTACCGATTGGTATTGTCACCACCGTTCTTCCCGGAGCACCAGCTCTTGATATTGAAACACTCATTACAAACGAAATTGAAAGCGGGCTTTCGAATCTAGAGAACGTTTCCAGTATTACCTCCACATCACGTGAAGGTGTCTCCAGCGTCGTCGTTGAATTTGATGCTAGTGCTGATATAGACACTTCCATTCAAGAACTCAAAGACGAGGTTGATAAAATTATTCCCGAATTACCCACCGACGCAGAAGATCCGACAGTTTCTGAAGTAGATTTTGTTGATCAGCCAATCCTTACACTCGCTATTTCTGGTGATGTGTCAGATGAAGAGTTCACTTCCCTTTCTAACACGCTTGAAAATCAGCTAGAAAGTGTTGCTGGAGTCTCTCGCGTAGAAATCACCGGAGTCCGCAACCGTGAAGTCTCAGTTATTGTTGATCAAGCCGCACTGGCAAGATTTGAGCTTTCGATAACAGATATCACTAACGCCTTGCAGGCTGCTAACCGCACATTCCCAATTGGCCAAATCACAACCGATGATATCTCGTACAATATTGCGTTTGAGGGAGATATTGAAAATACAACTGATATAGCAAATGTGGCAATCACGACGCGCGGTGGTCAACCAGTGTACGTAAAGGACGTTGCCGTGATAGAAGATGGGCTCAGTCCTGCAAATTCACTCTCTCGCCTGAGTATTGCTGGAGAACCATCAAATAACGCTATTAATGTAGCAGTATATAAACGATCTGGTGGGGACATTACTACTATTGCAGCCGCTGTAAATGAGCGTGTAACTGAACTGCAATCCCCAGGGGAATTGCTAGAAAATTATAAAACTTCAGTCGTTTTGGACTCTGGACAGCTGATTCGCGATGACCTGATTCGACTCTCAAGCTCAGGACTGCAGACGGTTGTTCTGGTGGTCCTATTAATCGTAGCAGCGATTGGTTGGCGCGAAGGTTTGCTGGCGGGATTAGCTATTCCTTTATCATTCTTGATTGGTTTTATCGGTCTCTATTTCTCAGGCAATACCATCAACTTCTTGAGTCTTTTCTCACTAATTCTTGGTATTGGAATTTTGGTAGACTCAGCGATTGTTATGGTGGAGGGTATTAATAGGCGCATGAAAGACAATCCGGAAATTGATAAAAAAGAGGCTGCCATTGGCACCATCCACGACTTCTCTGCCCCACTAATCTCAGGAACTCTGACAACTGTCTCTATGTTTGTCGGCCTGTTTATTGTTTCGGGAGTAATCGGACAATTCATTTCCAGTATTCCATTTACCCTGATTTTCCTACTATTTGCTTCTCTCTTTGTGTCGTTGGGTATTATTCCACTTTTTGCCGCCTCGTTCTTAAAACGACGAAATGCTACCCCATTTGAACAAAAGCAATTGGCGTATGCACAAAAGCTTGAAATTTGGTACAAAGACAAATTGCGTGCATACCTAGAAAGCCCCTTAAAACAACACCAATATATGACATTGTTAGCAGTAGCTCTGGTTTCAGCAGTGCTACTGGCAGTAAACATATTCGCAGCTGCCCTTGCGGGAGCGCTAACATTCTTATTCGCAAATTGGTTACAAAAGCTGAAGCAGCGTAAAAATTGGTCGGACACAAAGCGCAAGGGCTTTTGGTATCCAGGCGCGATTGCCATCATTGTGGGCTCTGTGCTTGTAGCGAACACCCTATTACCGATTTGGCCGCTAGTAAAAGTTGTATTCTTTGAACAGAGTGATACCGATTATGTCATTGTGGAAGTAGAACTACCAGAAGGTACAGTGAAAGAGGTTACCGACATCGAAACCAGGCGCGTTGAGGAAGTTCTCTATGACGAAGAAGACATCACCTCTTTCCTTACAACAGTTGGTAGTGGAAGCCAATTTGGATCTGGTGGAAGCGGTGAAAAATTTGCTAACATCTTTGTGAATCTGGATCCTAACCGCAGTCGAACGAGCACAGAAATTGTAGAGGATCTACGAGAACAAATGGCGATCTTCAATGATTTTACTGTTACTGTTGACCAGCCATCAGATGGACCACCTACCGGAGCAGCAATTGTTGTAAAGTTTCTCGGCGATGACTTGAATGCACTTACTGATATTGCTAACCAGTCTGCATTGATTGCACAAAATGTGCCTGGCACTGCAAACATAGAAAAGAGCACTAACAGCAACAGTACTGAGTACGTAATCGATTTAGACCGTGAAAAGGCCGCTGCATTCGGACTAAATCCATTAACGGTGTCACAAACCCTACGCACTGCCGTCTTTGGGACTGAGGCAACTTCCTTGACCACGACAGATAGTGATATCGATGTCGTAGTAAAACTTAATACAAACCCGGGACAAAACATAACCGCACAGCAGAGTAATGTAACCACCATTAACGAAATTGCCGCCCTCACGATAGATGGTCCGACCGGTCCAGTTACCCTGGAAAACATTGCAACGATTTCACTCCGCGAGTCTAGTTCAGTAATTTCTCATGAAGACAAAGAACGAGTTGTAAGCGTCACGGCAGACGTACGAGAAGATGCAAACGCACGTGACGTACAGGCAGCTGTGTTGGAAGCAATTCAAACAAACATTGATATACCTGAAGATATCACTATCAGCACTGGGGGTGGTGAAACAGAAGAGTCAAACCAAGCTTTTATGGAGATGTTTGCCGCCCTAATCGTCGGAGTCTTATTGATGGTTGGTGTACTGGTCTTGCAGTTCAATTCATATCTACACACTCGTTATGTACTTTCTATCCTTCCCTACTCACTCATTGGAATAATGGTTGGACTTGCGATCACCCGTAGCCCACTGTCTTTCCCTTCTATTATGGGCTTTATTGCACTTTCAGGGATTGTCGTAAACAATTCAATTCTACTCATTGATATGATGAATCAAATGCGAAAACGACAACCTGACTTACCAACTATAGAAATAGTCTTGGAGTCAGCGAGTAGTCGTCTGCGTCCAATTCTTCTGACGTCCACAACCACAGTTATCGGTATGGTGCCACTCATATTTGCCGGAGACTTATGGGCACCACTGGCTTATGCAGTAATGTTTGGGCTCATCTTCTCTGTACTGATTACCTTAGTACTAATTCCGATTATTTACTATCGAAAGCCAGGAATGCTAAACTAAATTCCAAACAAAAAAGAGCGCTCAGCGCTCTTTTTTGTTTGGACTACCTTGGTCTTAACCAGGCCATGACGCCATTTACGATTATCGTTACCAAGACTAACCAAATAACGTAAACAATTGCAAAAAGCGTATAAGTGTATTCAATAATTTCCATAGCAGCTAGAGATGAAACAATACTTAATGCGTACCAACTTCCCGCCTGAATTGAAGGGCCATACTTGCTAGGCATCAAATGCTTTGTCATTAACACAGCATTAATAAATAGTACCGCCAGAATAGTAAGTTGTGCCCCCTGAGACACACTTATACCAGTTTGATAGGACATCGCTATCAGGAGGAGTGTCGTGGCTAGTATCGCCACCATGGCGATTCGTAACACCACATATACTACCCCCATCATCTTACGCTCTATTTCGTCGATTTTACCATCAGCAATAGCTACAAAAAAATTGACTATGGCGAGGGTTGACGAACCAACCCCAAGTGAAATTGCCAACCCTTGCAAAACCGCAGTTAAAATAATGATTGTTTCCATACATCGACATTGTACCAAAGTCATTCTTGAAACTTTTTGGATATAAACTACTATTGCGAAATGGCATACAAGCATTTATTTTTTGACATGGACGGTACTATTACACCTAGCCGAAGTAAAATTAGTTCGGAGATTAAAGCTTTTCTCACCAATCTGGAGCAGAGTATTGGTGTAATCTCTGGCTCGCACAACCGGCAGATGGAATTCCAGGTCGACGGGCTTAAAATCATCAAGATGGGTCAGAACGGCAATCATACTATTGATATCGACGGTACTGAGCTTTGGTTCGACAAAATTGAAGAATCAGAGAAAGCTGAGATTTTAGACCATATTAAAAAAGTATGGGCGTTGTGCGATCAAAACGTGCCGGACAAAGCTGACCTGATAGAAGATAGAGGTTCGCAAATCTCCTTAAGCATCTATGGACACCACGCCGATCCTGAAGCAAAGAAGGCTTTTGACGGGGACTTCGTGAAGCGCAAAGCCTTACTGGAAGCTGTTCCGTTTGAATCAGAGACTATTGAGGTAAGACTCGGCGGTAGTACCTGTCTGGACTATTTTAAAAAAGGAAAGAATAAAGGTTACAATATCGCCCGGTTAATTTCACACAAAGGCTGGAAACGAGAAGAGTGCATCTTTTTTGGTGACGCTCTATTCCCGGGTGGTAATGATGAAACTGTTGTTGGCGTGATTGAAACCATTTCTGTCGCTAATTCCGAAGATATGGTTCAGAAAGTGAAAAATAAACTACGCATTTAAAATGTTTGAGAATTTCTGCATAAATTCTATGTCTCAGTAGAATTTATTAATGAAGTGGACTGTACAGGACTTGAACCTGCGGCCTCTTCCATGCCATGGAAGCGCTCTACCAGCTGAGCTAACAGCCCAAAAGTCTCCCGTTTAATGGCCGGGAGGGAGCCAGTTTGATCTCGAGTCTTCGAATCCAGCCTTTGATAAGGCAGATCCATTCGAGTCGCCGGATTTTATCCTGATCAGGATGAGTCTCCAGCTTTTCAGTTTCAGACACTTTCATTACGATCTCCTACTTCTGCGGGCGCTAGTATAGCACACGCTACGGCGGAAAAAAGAGCTTGACTATGGAGGCTTATGCGGTAGTATATTGCCACTTAGGACATTTCTAAGTGCCAAGCGAAATGCTCGCTTGGGCCAAAGCGCATCCGCTCTCTGGCCCGGCGTTCAGACAAAAAGTCAGAGCAAGCTCCATCTTTTGTCTTCACTTGGGCCAGTAGCTCAGTTGGCTAGAGCGCCTCATTTGCACTGAGGAGGCCGGGGGTTCGAGTCCTCTCTGGTCCACAGATAACCGCCGTAAGGCGGTTTTACTTTGCTCGTTGGAGTAAGTGTTCAACTAAATCATCAAATTCTAAGCCGATAGTGCGCGCAGCGCGCGGGAACAATGAATACTCGGTTAAGCCGGGTAGCGTATTGATTTCTAGGAAATAGACTTCCCCATCTCGTACAATAAAATCACTACGACTGTAGTGACGACAGTTAAGTTGTGTGTGGGCCGCAATTGCCATATCGGTCATCTTCTGCTTTTCTTCGTACGTAAATCTGCCGGGGCAAATAAAGTCGGTCTTGCCTCCGTATTTTGCTGCGTTTGAATAGAAAGCTTGATCGTGTGGTGGAAGAATCTCGATTGCCGGCATCGCATACACTGCTTCTCCTCTAAAATCTTCCAGTACCGCAACAGTTGCTTCTCTTCCGTACACAAATTCTTCGGCTAGTATTTGCTTATGCGTTGGTAGAAGTACATCAAGCGCGTTTTCAAGCGATTCTCTGCTGCTAATACGGTAAGCGGCGTTTGATGAACCATCAGCCACTGGCTTAATAAATATCTCATTGCCCAGGGAATCAATAAGCTCGTCTAAAAATGAAGCAACCGACCAAAGTGATTCACCTTTCAAAACATGATGCTTAGGTGTCCTGACAAAGTCTCGTAGTGCAGATTTCGCGGCCAACTTGTTAAAAGCCAGACCAGAAGCCATTGAGCGGCTACCGGTAAATGGGATTTTATGGGTTTCTAAATATTTTTGCAGCTGTCCATCTTCACCGTATGTGCCATGCAAACCAATAAACACCACATCAACAGCAGTGAGTGCTTGTTCTGGGTTTCGAACCAGACCAGAGTCTAGCCATTCACCAGATCGGGTGATAACAATATCTTTCGTGATATACCCTTTTTTTTGCAGTGAATTTAAAATGGCCTTACCCGTTCTAAGAGACACCTCATGCTCTGCACTTGGTCCACCGCGCACTACTGCTACCCGTTTCATACTGTTGCATTATATCACCCTGTTCATTCATACATTACTGTAGAAAACTTTTGCGACGGCGTTGCTTATGAAAAGTTATAGCAAAACGGTGCGCTTCAGCGTTCGCAAGTAGAATTGCCTCTTTATGTTTCTTTAATAATTCATTGTTACCAATAAGGCGTATTGGTTTGTGTCTGGAATCTTTCACCACTGCGACCACTGGGATATCATCACCAGTCTCACGTAAGACTGCTTCCATCGCATTCTTCTGCGCTATTGCCCCATCCACCACCAGCAAGTTCGCTTTTGGAGAT
>CATMPJ010000025.1 GCA_950073265.1 uncultured bacterium
GCGCAGTCGCATCTCAAATGACCGACGCGGTAATCAAACGCACCAAGATATTAACAAACGTACTTTCGACCAGCGAAGAGATTCCGGATTTTGCAGTCAATGGTTCACGTATCATCTTTGACGGGTGGCTTAAAATTGATCCTCGTGCTCGCGGTGAAGACACTGAGGTACCTAAAATTACTAAAGGAGACAAACTTGTCTGCAGCAATATTGAAATCGAAGCTAAGCAAACACAACCACCGAGCCGCTACAGTGAGGCAGGCTTGATTAAAGAGCTCGAAAAAAGAGGAATTGGTCGGCCATCAACGTATGCCTCAATTATGAATACAATTACGCAACGTGGTTACGTTGAAAAAGAAGGTCGCACCCTCATCCCAACCGACACAGGAGATGTAGTATCCAGTTTCCTTGAAGAACATTTTGCCAATTATATTAGTGACGATTTCACTAGTGAGATGGAAAATGAACTGGACGAAATTGCTACCGGTGATCGCAAGTATCTCAAAACTCTCAAAGATTTTTACGAGCCATTTCAAAAAGCCGTTGCTGCCAAAGAAGACATTCAAAAACTAACCACTCTAGGACCAGGACCAAAAGAGTTTCCATGTCCTGACTGTGGCGCAGAAATGGTAAAGAAACTAGGGCGCAACGGCACCTTCTTGTCTTGTTCTCGTTATCCGGACTGTGAAGGCGCACGCTTAATCGACGGTTCAGAAATAAAAGATGACGAACCAATTGGAAAACACCCAAAGACTGGTGAGGACATCTATCTTTTGAATGGTCGCTTTGGCCCATACGTACAACTCGGTGCCACGCCCGAGAAAGTGAAGGGCAAGAAAACAGAAACTCCGCGGCGAACTGGCTTACCAGAAGGGGTAAAGCCTGAAGATGTAACCATTGAATTAGCTGCAAAACTCCTCTCTCTACCTCGCGAGCTGGGTCAGCACCCAAGTACCGGCGAACCGGTCATGGCTAATACTGGGAAATTTGGTCCGTACATTGCTCACGCCGGTGATTTCCGTTCTCTCAAAGGTGATGACAACCCGTACGATATTACGTACGAGCGTGCTATGGAAATTTTGGCAGAGCCAAAGCAATTACGTAAAGGCGAGAAACTATGCAAAGAATTAGGAATTCATCCGAAGACAAGAAAATTGGTGAACGTGTACGAATCTAAATCTGGCCGCTATTTAAAAAAAGGCTTCAAGCGCATCATGATTCCTGATGACATCAAAACGAAAGACATCACCATTGACCTGGCGATTGAACTATTAAAGCAGTAATTAAAGGAAAGGGCTGCGACAAACGTCACAGCCCCTAGAACGATAGTTGTGTACTATCTCAGTTATCTGGGACGGATTACTGAGATGCCTTCGCAGAAATCCACGTCAGGAAATTCTCGCTTCAGTCGCTTTCTTGCGATCTCGCGAAACTCTCCAGGGTCAGCGATCTGCTTCATGTTGTACACCGCACGAACTTGCCCACCATCGTACACATGGACAGCACGTGCTTTATAGCCCTGAATGAGAGCTCTTTTGAGCAAGCTGCTAACATGCTCTGCATGTTCACCAGCGTCGACGATGAGCGTGTACGGTTTACGATTATTTGTCGACATTAGTTTACCCCGAATTGAGAACAAAATATCCACCCCTCCTTGAGCGGACAGAATTCTTTATATCCCAAAAGGACACTAATGACAAACGATTGCTTGTCAGTTTTGCATTCTGTCTCTACAATGAAACACTATGTATTCCGCGCAAGAAATTATCGGCCAAGTATCAAATCCAGACCAATCTGACAAGGAGCTCATTACTCGTGCCTATGAGTACGCGCAAAAAGCCCATGCAGAACACAAGCGATACTCGGGTGAACCGTACATGATTCATCTTGCTAATGTCGGTTATAAACTTGCCGCAATGGGAATGGCACCACGCACTATCGCTGCCGGTATTCTGCACGACAGTATCGAGGACACACCAGTCACCACTCAGGACATCAAGCGGGAATTCGGTGAAGAAATTTTATTTTTAGTAGACGGTGTCACAAAGTTGAGCTCTGTGCGCTATCACGGAACTGACAGACATAATGAAAGCTTACGAAAATTATTTGTAGCTACCAGCCAAGATATTCGTGTTCTCATCATAAAACTCGTCGATCGTCTTCATAACCTGGAAACATTACTCCACATTCCAAAAGAGAAGCAAACTCGTATTGCGAAAGAAACACTAGAGATTTACGTGCCAGTCGCCCACCGACTCGGTATGGGTAAGCTACGCAAAGAGCTAGAAGACTTAGCTTTTCCCTACGTATATCCCGAAGATGCAGCAAAGGTGCGGGAACTACTGACACAAAAAGCGAAAAACAGTACCGAGATTCTCGAACGCGAGCGTAAAATCCTTCAACGTCGTCTAGCAGAGACAATGACAAATTTTCATACTTTCTTTCGAGTAAAAGGGGTCTACAGTCTCTACCATAAACTCAAACGAAAAAATTGGGATATTGATGCAGTATATGACCTTATGGCAATGCGTATCATTGTTGATTCAGTAGAGGACTGTTATAGGGTCCTTGGGATAGTACACAAGTTGTGGCGACCACTGCCAAAACGAATGAAGGACTATATTGCGTTTCCAAAACCAAACGGATACCAATCTATTCACACCACCGTCACTACCCAGAACGGTGTCATCATGGAGATTCAAATCCGCACCAAACAGATGCACCAGGAAGCTGAGTTTGGTGTTGCTTCCCATATTTTTTACAAACAAGCTCCCACCACTGACAACCCACCTAAAACAACGGGCTTCTTTTCACTTATCCCTTCCCTCTTTCGACCGTTTAAGAGTCGAGCAGTGACCAGCGACGAATATCTCGAACGTACAGCAACAGAACCTCATAATACTAAAATTCCCCGTTGGGTTTCACAGATTGGACAAGCGTATAAACAAAATGACACACCGACTAAAAATTTTGTCGAAGACATGGAGTCAGACTTTTTCTCAAATCGCATCTTCGTCTTTACGCCAATCGGTGATGTGGTTGACCTGCCGGTTGGCGCCACTCCGATAGATTTTGCCTATACTATTCACTCTGAAGTTGGAAGTCATACCGCCTCTGCAAAGGTAAACAAAAAGATGGTGCAGCTCGACACCGAACTAAAAAATGGCGATATAGTAGAAATTGAAACTCGTAAATCAGCTCGCCCGAGCCCAAAATGGCTAGACTTTGCTAAGACCTCGGTAGCTCGGCGGCGTATTCGCACTGCACTTGAGCAAACTACACCGTAAAGCGATGCATTGAATAGAGACCGCTATCATCATCTTCTTCTGAAGTTTTTTCAGCCTCTGCCTTGTTGCTAGTTTCAGCCTCAGAAATAGTCGGTTCTACTGGTATAGGTTCAGGTGTATCTACTGACTCTGGCTTCGTGAACTCTTTTTTTTCTTCAGTCGTCGGCTTGTGTAGATTGGCTGTAAGACCTGCCAGAATGTTTTTCATCGCGCTCATTTCTTCAGTCTCAGAATCTGGTTTAACAATATTAGGTTCATTTGTGGGTACTATTGTGGATTGCTCAGTCGAAGGTATTTGTGTCACTGTTGCTGACTGACTGGCTACTTGTTGTGAAGACTGTGTTTCCTCTTCAGCGTTTATTGATTGCAATGGTGTTGCAGCTTGTAAGGTAGCGACAGTACTTTGCACATCTTCACCACGTGCTTCTGCATTCATACGTTGCAATATCGCCTCTAAATCATCAATAGTGAAGTAATCAATGGCTAACCGACCTCCAAAATCTGTTTTCTGAATCTGCACGCGCGTACCAAGCACTTCAGTAAATTGCTTCTCCATCTCAATCAATTCATCATTGAAGTCGTCTAAGGTCTTCTTTCGCACTTTTTCAGTAGCGATGCGGCGGGAGATACGTTCTACATCACGAACTGACAATTTTTTGAGCTTTGCCTCTTCAAACACTACCTGTTGCTCTTCTGGGCGATCATTTAGCATTAATAAAGTTCTGGCCAACCCCTCACTCACCTCTCCGCGTTTTAGATCTTCTAAAATGTTTTCAGGAAGAGCTAGAAGTCGAATTGAGTTTGAGACATATTCACGACTCCTTCCAACTTTCTGCGCAACCTGGACGTGAGAGAGTCCAAACTGGTCAGCTAGCTGACGAAACGCCAGCGCACGATCTACAGCATTCAAGTCTTCGCGCTGCAAGTTCTCAATGATCGCTAACTCAAGTTTTTCTTGTTCGCTTTGTTCTCCTTCACGAATAATCACTGGTACTTGTGCTACACCGGCCAAGCGCGTGGCACGGAGACGGCGTTCACCACCATCGTCCGCATCGATACCCAGGTCGAGGTGGAGTACTACCGCAACGGCGGTGTCCTTCAGACCGTGCTCCGGCGCATCCTCACAGAGAGCGTCGGCGGCTAGA
>CATMPJ010000026.1 GCA_950073265.1 uncultured bacterium
CACCACAATCGTTGCATTTTTTGGATAGCGCTGTAAGATATTCTTAGCAACAGTGATTCGTTGGCGGATGTGTTCGTACGATTCTCCAGCCAATTTTCTATTCTCAATTCCAAAGAACCACAATGCGTAATAAAATATTGACTGCGGACTTAGATGGTGTTTGCCGTGTAGATACTTGGGTCGGAAGAGCTCAGCAAAGTTTTGTTCGATTGTAATATCGAGATTAGTGGTTTCAGCAATTGGTCGCGCTGTTTCAATCGCGCGCACTAAATTACTACTGATTAAATGAGTCGGATTTAACTGTGCAACTTCCTTTGCTGCATTACTCGCTTGTTCCCTCCCCAAAGACGAAAGCGGCGTGTGTTCCGCCTGATGACGTTTCGCCAAATTGCCCATTGTTTGGCCATGTCGTACGAAATAGATATCCATATTAGTTGTCCGCAAAATGAGCGTGATCGTTAAAAGTGACTATTTTCCAGTGACCATTCTCCTCATTTTGCTGTAAAACCGTTAATCCAGTATTCGTTGTCCATAAGGCACTGTACATATTTTTCCAGATTGGAGCAGTGAGATTAAAGTTAGTTGCAACAGTGGCAACTAGTTTGCGAATGAAGTGACCGTGCGTAATGATCGCAACATCACCCTGAAGAGTGTTGAGAAATTCAAAGGCCTCAGTAACTCTTTTTTGTACATCCATAAAGTTTTCTTCATCTGAATCTCGCCAATCCTCATCAACTTCAAAGCTGGCAATCTCACTTTTAAGAAATTCTTTATAATCAGAGCCAGTATGTAGAGTGTGAAATAGACGACTCGGCCGGCGAACCTCTCGAAACAATGGATTGAAAGTTGCTTTCTTTTCAACGATACCTTCTACAATTTTTGCAGTCTCTTGCGTTCTAATGTAATCACTTGCCACAAGGTGTTCAAATTCTATCTTAGACAAACGATTGCCTATTAAAGCAGCTTGTTTTTTTCCGAGATCAGTAAGTACCGAGGAGTCATCTTGGACCAAGCCTTCTTCATTATAGTTAGTTTGCCCATGCCGCACCAAATATACTCGTCTCATACTTTCTTAGGTTTCCTCAGTAATATCAATAAATGCAATTTCTAATGGTAAGGACGGGATTGGTGAACGCGAAATTTGATCTACCGCTGGAAGTAGCTTTAGGAGTGTGTGTGAATTGAGCGCTCCCGCTGCATTAGCACATTCTTCAATAACAGATTTTGCTTCAGTACCAAATGCAGCCAAGACCACCTCTTTACGTGATGGTACATTGCGCAACAACATAATTGCTCGCACGTGTTCTAGTAATAGTCGAGCAAATAACTTCATATCAACTGACTCGGCAGTCGTATCGGCCAATGTGGTCAGTGCTGTCTTTCGGTCTTTGGTGTGCAGCGCTTTAACAATAGCAAGTAAGGACTGAGTCTTTGGTGCTCCGATGATAGTTGCTACTTCGTCAGCGTCGCCAATAGCATCACCGGAAGCAAGAATTACTTTTTGAATAATTCCGAGGGCGTCACGGAAAGATCCGTCGGCCGCTAGCGCAACTAAGTCCGCCGCTTCCGGCGACATAGAAAAGCCTTCTTTTTTAGAAACATCAATAGCGAGCTGTTGCAGTACCGCCCGGGACGGCGAATTAAAACGGAACACCTGGCATCGCGACAAAATAGTATCTAACAATTTCTCTTCTTCAGTCGTAGCCAAGATGAACAGAACATGGGCTGGCGGTTCTTCTAGAGTCTTAAGGAGTGCATTAAATGCTTCTTTTGTAAGCATATGTACCTCATCAATAATATAGACCTTGTACTTGCTTTGATACGGTAGTGTGTGAACCGCTTCTTTAAGCTCACGAATATCATCAATACCACGATTGGATGCCGCATCAATCTCATACAGGTCGTGTTCAGCAGTACCCACCGCGTTAGCAAAGATGCGTGCCAGTGTCGTTTTTCCGGTACCTCGTGTACCAGAAAACAAAATAGCGTGTGGTATTGAGTCTTTTTGAATTGCTCCTTCTAGGACGGTGACGATGTGATCCTGATCTCGAACTTCTGCAAATGTGTTCGGTCGGTATTTTCGGTACAGTGCTCCCTCTGACATATGGGTTTGATTATAGCATGTTAAAAAGAACGCCGAGGACTGCGTCCTCGGCGTTCTTGGCTCAAACAACTCGTGTGCCGTGCCAGCTATTTGGTTGTCTTCTTTGCTGTTTTAGCTACTTTCTTCGCGGTCTTTTTAGTCGTCTTTGCGGCTTTCTTTGCTGTTTTAGTAGCCTTTTTTGCGCTTTTTTTTGCGGTCTTAGCCGTCTTCTTAGATTGCTTTGTTACTGGCTTGGCAGCTTTTTCAATTTGTTTCCAGTGGTCGCTCATTTCCGCTGCAAATTCTTTCAAATCTTTCTTAGTCGCTCCCTTAGCGCTTTGATACGCAGTAACGACTGAGCCAACCAGATCTTGATACTCTTCCTGAGACATCTCTTTGGCGTCTTCAATCTTCTCAAGCACGTCAGCTTTTGCCTTTAGGGCCCAACTTTTTACTTGCTTTCGATTTTTAGAAGCCTTATCGCTTCCATATAAGAAGTATGCACCAGCTGCCGCAACAGCAGCGGCAGTAAGGCCGACACCGATCGCTACCTCATCTAGATTTGAATCTTTTTTAGTTGTTTTTTTTGCCATAATTTAAATATTAGTCTTCTTCTCTCGTTTTACGAGTTTTTGCTCTCCGCTTTACGCTAGACATCAGTCCAAAGAGACTAGCGAAAAAGCCACCACTTGTAATAAGCTGACGGATATGTGCTGCGTCTTCTGCAACAACATCACTAGCAGCATCAACTCGCTCAAGTACTCTGCGAATTATTGTAACGACTTTATATATTTGAAATAGAACCATTGCCACCAGAAGAAAAAATACTACTGTAGCAATGCTCGCAATGAAAAAGAAAATGTCTGCTTGCATCAAGTCCGTCATTACCACTAGTGTAACAGGTTTTGCTAGTTTGTAGAATTGAGGCGCAAGAACTCGTGGACAACTGCCTCAACCCCGGCAGGGTCTGACTGTTCCATAAGTTGACCACGCAACTGCGCCGCATTTGGAAAGCCATTCACATAAGCTTTATAATGTTTTTTCATCACATTAAAGCTTTTATGTGGCAGCAGCTCGACAAAGAGTTTTGAATGTTCAATAAGTACGCGAAGGCGCTCTTCAATAGTAATGTACTCAATGTCACTGCGAGAAGTGTCGGCCGATATTATTTTTTCTCGATCAACTCCATGGGTCGGTAGTGTGTGTAATTGATGTGGGAGTGACTGATTCTTATTAAAAAACCAGGGATTACCAAAGAGTGCTCTACCTACCATTGCTCCATCAGCACCACTCTGAGTAATTTTTTGACGTGCGTCTTCAAGCGACAAGACATCTCCATTACCGATTATGACTGTCTCAGGAGATATTTCATCACGCAGTGCGACAACACGTGCCACCCTATTCCAATCAGCTGGCACCTTACTCATTTCTTTTCGAGTACGAGCATGCAGAGTTAAAGCCGCCGGCCTCTCTTTCAAGAGTGCTGGTATCCATGTAGCAATCTCATCTTCATTATAGCCAGCCCGTGTTTTTACAGAGATTGGCAGATTAGGAGCGCCCCGTTTAGCCGCTTGAATAATTTTCTTAGCCACGTGCGGTGTCTTAATCATCGCTGAACCACACCCTTGTTTTTCAATGGAGCGATCAGGACAACCCATGTTGATGTCAATGCCGTCAAAACCAAGTTCAGCACACAAGCGTGCAGCTGCTTCCATATGGTCTTCATTACTTGAAAAAAGCTGCGCTACTATTGGCCTTTCTTCATCATCATATATAAGATCTGCGAGCAGCTTCTTTCTTCCCTCTTCTGGTGCTAGAGCCAGACCATCAGCTGAGACAAACTCAGTCCACATCACATCCGGTTTGCCGTATGTAGCCAGCATGCGGCGAAAAGCCGCATCGGTGACATCTGCCATCGGTGCGACCACAAAAAATGGTTTTGGGATTGTTTGCCAAAAGTTTTTCATTGCAAACTTATAACACACACTATGTATCGGCGCTATTCTTCTGTTTCCGTAGTCGTCGCAGCTGTCACCTCTGGCTCTTCAGCCACCCCAACTTCATCATTCTCCGGTTCAGCAGCGATCGTCGTAGCCTCCACTGGTGTTTCAACCGCTTCTTGTACCGTTTCGGTTTCAAGACTAAAGGTTGCGGCAATCTGCTCTGTGCTTGTCGCTACGGCTACAGATCGATTCACAAAGACCTTGTCACCAAAACGTAAGTCG
>CATMPJ010000027.1 GCA_950073265.1 uncultured bacterium
CTTGTACCGTTATCGAAGCAGGTCCCTGCGTTGTTACCCAAGTCAGAACCGAAGAGGTTGACGGGAATAGTGCTCTTCAATTAGGTTTCGATGACGCAAAGACTGCAAATAAAGCTGCTCAAGGCCACGCCAAGAAAGCAGGTACAGTTGCAAAGCGTAAAGTTGACTAGTTCCAAGATTTTGAAGGAGAGTACAAATTAGGCGATGCAGTAACTGTTGAAGTCTTTAAAGAAGGTCAGTTCGTTGATGTAGCTGGTACTTCTAAAGGTAAAGGTTTTCAAGGTGTTGTTAAGCGTCACGGGTTTGCTGGAGGTCGTCGTTCACACGGTCAAAAGCACTCAGAACGTGAACCAGGTTCAATTGGTTCGACTGGTAACATGCGCGTACTCAAAGGGGTGCGAATGGCCGGGCGAATGGGTAGCGACAAGATTACCGTTAAGAATCTAAAGGTGCTGCAAGTCAACGCAGATGAAAACATTCTCGTTGTCTCAGGTGCCGTCCCAGGTCGAAAAGGAACAGTAGTAGAGGTCTACGGATCATAAGTAACAACAATCATATGGATGCAAAAATTTTCTCAACAGAAGGAAAAGAGGCTGGTAAAATAAGTTTGCCAGAAGCAGTATTTGGAGTTGCGTGGAATCCTGACCTAGTACACGAAGTGGTTATCGGTATGCAAGCAAACGCTCGCGCTGGTACTGCCCACACCAAAGATCGTAGTGAAGTGCGTGGTGGTGGTAAAAAGCCATGGAAGCAGAAAGGTACTGGACGTGCTCGACACGGTTCACGTCGTTCACCAATCTGGACTGGCGGAGGTGTGACGTTCGGACCACGTAGTGAAAAAGACTACTCAGTTAAAATCAATAAAAAAGTTCGGGCTAAAGCACTGGCAACAGTACTTTCGAAAAAGGTAGCTGACAACGAAATTATTTTCGTAGACAATCTTGCCATGAACGAACCAAAGACCAAAGATGCAAAGGCAGCTTTTAAAGCAATTGCTGACGCATCAGGAAATGAAGCGATGGCTCGCAAGCGCAAAAATGCTGCACTCGTAGTATTGCCTGCTCGTGACATCGCAACAGAAAAGAGCTTCCGTAACTTCGGCAACATCGAAGTAGCGCAAGCTAAAGACATCAACCCAGTTGATCTTCTCACTTACAAGTATGTAGTAATGGCTGCTCCTAAAGAATCAGTTGAGATTCTGGAAAAGCGCATTGCTGCCACTAAGTCAAACTAACCATGGCTCTTTTCGGAAAAAAGAAAGAAACCACGGACAAGAAAGTAAACGATGCTCCAAAGGCACTCGCGACTGACCATAACCTTGATGGAGTACTCCTTAATCCTCGCCTGACTGAAAAATCAGTCATGATGGGTGATAAGAATGTGTATACATTTGAAATTCATAAGGATGCGACTAAATATCAAGTACGTGATGCAGTAAAAGCTTTCTACAACGTGACGCCGGTGAAGGTAAACATCGTTAATAAAAAGCCAGCTAAACGCTTACAAGGTTCTCGTGGCAAGATGGTCCACGCAAAGGGAATGAAAAAGGCGTATGTCTACCTTAAAAAGGGTGACTCAATAAATCTTGTTTAAATTTGACGAACTACGTTGTTGCTACGCTGAAAATTTTATTCAAAAGGCAAGTAGCCTACCTCATAAAATTTTTAGCTAGCGCCTTGTATTTCATTCAAATTAAGAAAAGATTTAAATTACAAAATTAGGAAGATAAGATTTGCTTTGCAAATCACTAGTTTCTAACACTGAAATTATGAAAAAGTATAAACCAACCTCACCGGGTCGTCGCGACGGCTCAGTGATTGAGTATAAAAAGAAGCTCACTACCACGAAGAGCAATCCGTTGAAGTCTTTGACAAAAGGGAAGCGCTCAACCGGTGGTCGTAACAGTCAGGGGCGAATTACTACCCACTACAAAGGTGGTGGTAACAAGCGAACCTACCGACTCATTGACTTCAAGTACAATAAAATCGATATCCCAGCTAAGGTAGAAACAATCGAGTACGATCCAAACCGTTCAGGTTTTATCGCCCTCATTTGTTACGCCGATGGTGAACGTCGCTATATTTTAGCGCCGCAAAAACTACAAGCTGGTGATCAGGTAATCACCTCTGCAACCGCTAAGGTAAAGACTGGTAACCGACTACCAATGTCTGCAATTCCAGTGGGTACATTCGTCTACAACGTAGAAGTTCGTCCCGGTGCCGGGGCGCAGCTTGCACGCTCAGCGGGTAATCACATTGAAGTGGTGGCTCAAGATGATACACATACCACCCTGAAAATGCCTTCAACTGAAATTCGTAAGGTTTCAAATAAAGGTTGGGCATCAGTTGGTTCGGTATCAAACGAAGAGCACCGACTCGTATCTATTGGTAAAGCGGGCCGCGCGCGCAAAATGGGTCTTCGACCGAAGACTCGTGGTGCGGCTCGTAACGCCGTAGACCACCCACATGGTGGTGGTGAAGGACGTTCTCCTCGAGGACACCGACGCCAACGTACCAAGCAGGGTCGTCCAACTGGTAAGGGTCAAAAGACTCGTTCACCGAAGAAATACTCAAACAAATTGATTGTTTCTCGTCGAAAACCTGGACGCCTTATGCGCGGAAATAAGTAAAACAAAAAGACCTGACATGATGTCAGGTCTTTTTGTTTAAAAACGCAGTATTTCGTTCGAGCATACCATTTATTCATTTGTTTAAATTGAAAGTTAATAATTTGATTGCTACTATGAATAGTATGGATATTGTTCTCTTTTAGTAACTAATAATTATTTAAATCATGGGATTCTTTAGAAGACACGAAGTACCTTCAGATACAAGTGAGCAAGTAGATAAAAAAGAAATACTTGCCCAGAAACAACTTGAATTTGGTAGAGATATTATGGATAAACTTACTGAAGTTGTTAAAAATAGGGCAGATGCAGAAACCGATGCTAGTGAAATTGGGCCCGATTTTTTTATGGGCAAACTTGAAGACAATGCTGGCAAGTATTCAATGATGTTGTATGTAAAAGATTCTGCAGGTAAGCATTTCTTGCGTGGTTTCGATGTTGATTTGCGGAACGAGGGAGAAGAGTTGTGTGTTCAGCCTGGGCCATATAAAGAGAGTGTATATTTTGGACTAGATCAAATGGATGAATTTATGGATAGGGCTAGTCAAGAAATAAATCAGGCACAGTAACTTCTTTTCAAAAGGGTGTAGTAATGGTCTTATACCGAATCTGACCAGAAACTTTGGTAAGCTTGTTACGTAAATATCCTCGTAAAGAAAGCTCCAAGTGAAAAACACCGCAGACCAAGGTCTGCGGTGTTTTTCTTGCATAATCAGATTCTGATGGTATGGTGGGGGAATATTGGTAACAAAACATCCTTATGCAAAACACATTCAAAAAGCTAAAAATCTTGAGTATTGCCGCAGCTCTTTTGTTTGTTGCTGCTCCAGCACAAGCATCAGCTCAGCAATTCTATAGTTGTAATTACAGTGATAGAGACTGTTTGCTAGAGACTATCGCGTATCTACAAAGCATTATCGCTTCATATAATTCCTATTATTATACGTCGCCTACAGTTACAAATCCGTATCCAACGCCTACTTATTCGACTGGCAATGAACGCACTCAGCTAAACCGTCTTTGGGATCGACATGATGACATCACCGATGACACCATTGATGCGTATGACGATGGGTATGACACAGATGAGGTCGCAGACTTGCTCGATGATGCCGCAGATGAACTATTTGACGCGGAAGACGCACTCCGACGGGGATATACTATCCAAACCTATCTCCGTGAAGCGGCTGACTTACTTGATGAAGCGGAAGACGAGTTGGATGATGTTGATCGATATTCACGAAATGGTGATCGTGATGACGCGGAAGACGCAATCGATGACGCGGAAGACGCGTACTATGACGCTGAGGAAGAAATAGAAGAAGCAGATGATGATGGGTACGACATCAATGATGCGTATGATTACCTCCG
>CATMPJ010000028.1 GCA_950073265.1 uncultured bacterium
CAATGCATCTGAATAGCATTCATGGTGACCGAGCATCTTTGGATCTATTTCGTATGGCGTTTCACTCATGTCCAAGTATTCGATAATCTCTCGGAAATGTTTACGGCTCTGATCACTTAAAAATTCAAGCGGGTTAGGACTACTATAACCAAGGTCATGTTGCTCGTTAACAAGTTGTCGTAGAGCAGACAGCGGATGTTCTTTCATCATCTCGCGAGCGGTGGGTGACATAGCATCCATGCGCTTTTTGAGGAAATTAGTGATTTCACGAGTATAGCGAGTCGTTGAGTCCTTATCGCCAAGTGAATTGATGCGGACGGTGTGGTCATGATAGCCAAGATCTGTGGCGAGGGTGCGTGATACTTGGATTAATAAAGCTTCTGCAATACTTTTCTCTACATTGAAAATATGGAAGGTAATGGCTGGTTCACCAGTGCGCGGCGTCTGTTCAACCGAGTACAGTAATGTGGGACGTTCCATTGCATGCAGATTCGCCTCACAAAAGGTAGCCACACCTGAACACAGAAGACCGGCTCGGTCGTCGACGCGTTTGTTTGTACCGGTGACTGTATGTGGTAGCGTCACGATGCATTCTTTGCACGCAGGGTCTTTCTTAAGCTGTTCAACGGTTTCAAAGCCGTAGTGACTGGCAGCGTTGTGTGCGGCCTTGATGAAATCTGTTGGTGATAGTGACATACGTGTTTGTGAATACTAATTGATAAATTGATCGCTGGCGTTTCCAGGAAATATTTCGAGCGCCGTCGGTGGAAACAGTCGAAGAAAAGCTCGGCCAATAATTTTTTCTTCTTGTAATACACCCCAAGAACGAGAATCTGAACTTTCTGGACGGTTGTCTCCCATGACAAAGTATTCTCCGCTACCAAGTGTTTCTCGCATTGGCGCTACGAGCGGCATAGGTTCGATGTATGGCTCACTCAATGTGAAGCCGTCTGGATTAGCATCATTTTTGATAATGACTTCACCATCAATGATTTCTATAGTTTCGCCGGGCAAGCCAATAACTCGCTTAATGAAGTACTTTGAAGGGTCTTTTGGGTATTTAAAAATGATAACCTCACCTCGTGCTGGTGCCTCAAAATGATATGAAAGTTGATCGACAATGAGATATTCGCCACTTTGGAAGGTCTCTTCCATTGATGCTCCCGAAACGATGAATGGTTGGGCTATAAACATGCGTACAGGAACCACAATTAAGATAGCGATGAGTGAAAAACGAACTATTTCTGTAAGCGGATGCTCTTCTTTTTTTACTTTAGATAAAGCATCGTCTTGAGGAGTAGTGTTTTCTTCAAAGGGTGAGTTCATGTTGTACGTAATTTTTTACATTATACGAAATTTTGGGTTGCAAAACAAACTTTTAGAAAACAGGCGCAGCAACTTCGTTGCTGCGCCTGTTTTCGTGTACAATGGCAACATGTTTTATATCGTGGGACTGGGTAACCCAGGCGAGAAATATCGTAATACTCGTCATAACATCGGGTGGTTAGTACTCGATTATGTGCGTGAGCAGGCAAGTCTGCCTACGCTAGTGCATGAAAAGCAGAACAGTGCACAGGTGACTGGCGGAATTTTGGCAGGAGAAGAGGTTACGATTGTTTACCCGGACACCTTTATGAATAATTCTGGCGCCGCGGTGGTGAAATTTGTAAAAAAAGCTGAAACGGAGAAGTTAATTGTGCTACACGATGACATTGACTTGCCGTTTGGCCAGATCAAAATCGGGAGAGGTAGGGGAGATGGCGGAAACAACGGCATAAAGTCAATTATCCAGAAACTAGGAACTAAAGATTTCGTGCGGATTCGAATCGGTATAGCACCAACGAGCTTTTGGAGCGGGAAAACGAAGCGGCCCGCCGGAGGCGGGCCGCTCGAGCGTTTCGTCCTCAAGCCATTTTCAACAAAGGAAGCTAAACAACTCGAAGAGGTGGCAGAAAAAAGTTACCAAGCACTGCAAGAGATACTAAAAAACGGCCCAGAGATTGCAATGAATAAATTTAATTAACACGAAAAAACTGGCCGTTGGCCAGTTTTTTCGTGCTTATAATCAGTGTAGATTACTTACCTTCGTTTGCTTCTTTATAAGACAACGTCATCTTCTGCTCAGTCGGTTCAAAGAGGGTGATTTTGAACTTGTAGACAGATCCAAGTGATAGAGAGTTTTTGAGGTTCTCTTCAGTTTCAAATTCTGAAACGTGTACCAAACCGGCCACACCCTCTTCGATTGAAGCCAATGCACCATGCTTGTTGTACTTGATGACTACCGCGTCAACGATATCGTCTTTCTTGAACTTCTTACCAGCTTCCATCCATGGGTTCTCTTTAAGCTGCTTGATTGAAAGAGAAATCTTGTCGTCTTTTACTTCGATTACCTTCACGTCCACTTGGTCGCCAACCTTAAACATGGTCTTGGTGTCTTCAACCAATCCCCAGTCAATTTCTGAGATGTGTACAAGACCTTCAAGACCTGGTTCAAGCTTCACGAATACGCCAAAGTCTACAGCGCCGGTAACTTCACCTTTTACAACGTTACCTACGTCGTACTTGTTTAGTTTCTCACCCTTTTCTTCTTTTTCTTCGAGGCTCTTTTCAGAGAAGATAAGTTTTTGTTCTTTCTGATCAGCCGTGATAATAACTACTGAAAGATGCTTACCAACGAGGTCGTTGAGAGCAGTAAGGATTTTATCCTTGTCACCATCGCTTACGCGTGGATAGTTTTCTGCAGAAAGCTGTGAAGCCGGCAAGAATCCTTGGATGCCTTGCCACTCGATGATAAGACCACCCTTGTTTGCGTCCTTAACTTCAAGCGAAAGTACAGTGCTGCGCTTTTGTGCTTCTTCAGCATCAGCCCAGATAAGGGCTTGACGTGCTTCTTTAAGTGACAACTCGATGTAACCGTCTTCGTTTTCTGTATCAACTACTTTGGCATTGATCGCGTCACCAACTGATACTTTGCGAAGGATGTCACGAGCGTTCATGTACTCGCGGCCATAAATAATACCGGTACCGTGTGGCACGATATCTACATACACTTTTGCGCGTCCCACCGCTGAGACCACGCCGTCGATAATTTGCCCGTCTTGAAGTGGGGCAGGAGTGTCAGCCACTAGGTGACTCATGACACTAGCTGAACCAGCTGCCTTTGCAGTCTTTGCTTCAGCGGCAACTGTTGTTGCGTCTGACATAATAATTATATCTTAATTGCGAAACTCTCAGCTTTGGCACATTTCCGTGTTACCTGGCGTCGTTTGAATCTTCATCGTGTAGATACACGACTCAGATTCTCACTCCTTGGTGCCTCGAACTGTACTCAAAGCTGAAACTTTCTTTTCCGACGACACGCGTCCGCGCAACTGCTGCTCGTGGCCATAGTCCGTGAGCGCGGGGTTAAACGTGTGCCGCTAGAAACTGTTAATACCTAAAAGGTGGCGAAACTATAGCAAATAATGAGATTTTGTCTATCAAAAAACACCATGTAGCGAATGCAACACGGCGTCTGGCGGTGTCCGAGGGGAACGAAACTGTCGTGGTCTATGACCGAACTCGTTTCGTTCCCCGTCTGGAACCTGTTTGATTGCCGTTTCAGGGTTCTGCGTATGTCGTGGTGACAGGGACGTTACTGCCTAGAGGCGAATCAATTTGTACTTTAATAAGAACGTTTTGTATTGGGTGAATTTGTGTTCTAGCGCCGGACCCTTTTGGCGCTCAAACGGACTTCCATG
>CATMPJ010000029.1 GCA_950073265.1 uncultured bacterium
AAGAAGATCAAGCTCAACGAGCCATAGTAATAGATCGTTCAAACTACAATTCATCTATAGACAACCCGCAATAGCTTTTGTAGACTACAAATAAACCAATGAAGCGGCTGACACCGCTGAGGTGAGGGAAGAACAGCTGCTCAAATGAGTAGCCCAGTAGACTCCTCCGGGTACGCCCGACATAGCGTGGTCGACAAGAAAGCCGCACTGGAATACCAGTCGGGAAGTAGGGTGGCACCGCGAACAATCAGTGATTGTAATCGCCCCTATAACTACATTACAAAGTAATCTAGTTATAGGGGCGATTTTCTGTCTCTATGACCGATACCAAATCAATATGGAACGTACACTAATTAAAAACTTAGCAGCACATAAAACCGAGACGGTACTCATAAATGCCTGGGTGCATGTTGCACGTGACCAAGGAAAAATGGCATTTTTCGACTTTCGTGACCGTAGTGGGAAAGTGCAGGGTGTTGTCTTCGGTAAACCAGAAGTGCTTGAAATCGCAAAGACCTTACGGCCGGAATTCGTGGTAGCTATTACCGGCATAGTCAACGAACGGCCGGAAAAGATGCGCAAAGAAGGCGTACTCAATGGTGATATTGAACTAGAGATCACCGGAATTGAAGTGCTTAGTGAAGCACAAACTCCGGTGTTTGAAATATCTGAAGACTCAATAGACAAAGATGAAGAAGTGCGTCTTAAATACCGCTCACTCGACCTACGTACTGAGCGCATGCAACGAAATATCCGCGTGCGCAGTGAATTTGTCCGTCGTTGTCGAAATTTCTTAATGGAACGTGACTTTTGTGAAATTGAAACGCCGCTTTTGACAGAATCGACTCCCGAAGGGTCGCGTGACTTTGTGGTACCTAGTCGTCACAACCCAGGTAGTTTTTACGCCCTACCCCAGTCGCCACAGCAATACAAACAACTTCTTATGAACGCTGGCTTCGAACGATACGTACAGATCGCTCGCGCAATTCGGGACGAAGATCTCCGGGCAGACCGAGGCTACGAGCACACACAAATTGATGTGGAGATGTCTTTTGTAAAGCGGGAAGATGTTATGAGTATTATCGAAGAAATGGTTACCACGACTGTAGAATCTATGGGCTACACCATCAAACAAAAACCGTTTCCAGTTATTACATATCAAGAATCGATGGAAAAATACGGCGCTGATAAATTTGATTTACGAACTGAAGAAGACAAAAAAAATGGTGTTCTCGCCTATGCTTGGGTGGTTGATTTTCCGTTCTTCGAAAAGACTGACTCAGGTGCCTGGACTTTTACGCACAATCCATTCTCAATGCCGAAAGAAGAGTACATCGATGATTTGCTTGCAGGAGAAAATATTGAAAACATCCTAACCACACAGTACGATCTCGTTTGTAACGGTTACGAGGCAGGCGGTGGCTCCATCCGTTCACACAAGCCAGAAATACTAGAAGCGGTGTACAAAGTTATGGGCAATACTGCTGAAGAAATTGATGATAAGGTGGGACACATTATCGAAGCGTTTAAGTTTGGAACACCGCCGCACGGAGGTATTGCACTCGGAGTTGAACGAAACGTTATGAATCTAACTGGTGAGGAAGCGTTGCGTGAGGTGCAAGCATTCCCGATGACCAGAAAGGGCCAGACTGCTGTTATGAACGCACCAAAACCACTTGCCCTTGAACAATTACTAGAACTTGGGATTTCCGTTACCAAAAAGAATGCTGACGAGCCTAAGTAAAACTATTGAATATGGAACAATCGTACACTCCATCTGACAAGATCTTAGAAAAATATGCTGATTTAATTGTGGCGTTTGGTATGCGTGGCAGGGAGGGTAAAGGCCTAGCCAAAGGAGACGTTATTTTAATAAACGCCCCTGAGGTAGCGAAACCACTGGCTTTTCATTTGCAAAGCGTGATTTTAAAGCGTGGTTATAATCCAATTATACATTTCACACCAAGTAATGAAGGGAAGTATCGATTTGATGCAAATTACTATACCCTGGCAAAAAAGGAACAGTTGCTTCACTATAACGATTCATACACCAAAGGCTTAATCGACCAAATTTCTGGCTCCATTCATATCTTGGCAGAGACTGATCCGCATTCGCTATTAGAAATTGACTCAAAAAAAATCTTAGCAAAATCATTAGCGGCTAAGAGAGGTGTGAACTATCGACGCAATAAAATCAATGCAGGCAAATTGCAGTGGACTATTGCACTGTACGGCACAGATGCAATGGCAAAAGAAGCAGGCTTGACGCTAAAACAATACTGGAACCAAATAATAAAAGCATGTTACCTCCGAGATGAACAACCCATTAAAACGTGGGAAAAAATCAATAAAACAGTGCAAACAACTGCTAAAAAGTTGACTGACCTGCAAATTGAAAAAATTCACTTAGTAGGAGAGGATGTTGATTTACACGTTGGGATTGGAGCAGACCGTCAGTGGGTGGCTGGCGGTGGTAATAACATTCCATCGTATGAAGTGTTCACAAGTCCCCGTTGGCAGGATGTGCATGGTTGGATTCGACTCAATCAACCGCACTATCGCTATGGCAAAAAAATTGAAGGTATTGAACTTTGGTTTAAAGACGGCGTGGTTACAAAATCTCACGCAACTAAAAACCATGATCTATTAAAAGCCATGTTAAAAACCCCCGGCGGTAACAAACTAGGTGAGGTGTCTCTTACAGACTACAGACTTTCTAAGATTAATAAATTTATGGCCGAAATACTTTATGATGAGAATACCGGAGGTCGTTACGGAAACACACACGTGGCACTCGGATCATCTTTTCGTGAATGTTATACCGGTAAAGTGAATTCAAAATGGAAGAATGCCGACTGGGATAAACTAGGGTTCAATAACTCAGTGGTACATTCGGATGTTATATCAACAACCAATCGAACGGTGACCGCTACCTTGCAAGACGGCACAGAAAGAGTGATATATCGTGACGGAAAGTACGTGGTCTAGGTCTTTTTCTAAGGTGCGAATTTTCCTGCCGACAGGTAATGTATAACATCAGAATTTACAAAGGTTGATATAACTACTATGAATATCGAAGCATATACGGAAGAAAAAATTCTTGACGACATACTTTATCTAAAAAGCTTGTACAAACTAAAATCCGTGATTAGAAGTAACCTTGAACGAGAAGAAGATGATCTTTCCGAATCTGTAGCTGAACACATATACAGTCTACATATACTGGCACTCTATTTTTTACCACTAGAAGATCCTGAAAGCACTCTTGATAAAGAGTTAATTTTTAAACTAATCACCACACATGATTTAGAAGAAACCGTTACTGGTGACGTAGTCGGCTGGGAAAAGACATCTGAAGACAAAAGCCGGGAAGCATTAGCTAAAAATAAAATACTTGAGAGCACCCCAGAACACATGAAAGATTGTCTGC
>CATMPJ010000030.1 GCA_950073265.1 uncultured bacterium
TGGCGCGCATGATTTGTTGGATGGTCTTTCCTTCTTTAAGTAAAGTGTGTGTTTGCGCATATGTACTTTCTTGCTTTGTGCGTTCTACCGATGGCCGAGCAATCACGTCGCCAGTTGGTACCTTGCCGCCATGCGCTACCACAAACCGTTCATGCATGCTCTCAATCTCTTTCTCGTCCATTTCATTAAAGGCGTCTTCAGCTGCTTCTGAGTCTGCATGAAAGCGCTTGTCCGCCTGAACTATTTTTGGGTCCACCTGCAAGGCATTGGGGTGCATACCATTCACCTTTAGTCCTTCCAAAGTTCGTACTCGTGACAGCGCTACGTATCCTTGCCCGTACACAAACGCTTTAGATAAATCCACCTCGGCTGCATCAAGCGACATACCCTGACTCTTATGCACCGTAATGGCCCACGCGAGTCGTAGCGGCAGCTGCTCTATTGAAGCCAATACTTTTTTATCCTCAATCACTTCCCAAGTTACTGGCTTAATCGTAATCTGTGTACCATCCATAAGCTCAACGACTGGCAATCCTTCTTGAAACCGCACCACCCGAGCCAATGTCCCATTCACGTATCCTGCTTCAAAATTATTTTTGGTGCACATCACCATTGCATCCTCTTTAAGGGTAAGCACTTGTGGTGAAAGACAGTTTTTAGTCAACGTCTCAACCAGCGGCCTCCGCCCTACCCCGTCCATACGATAAGTGTACGCTGTGCCAGGCAGCTCTTTTAACTTTGCGTCATTAACCGCATCAACATCAGCATTATGCGTATAAAGCCTCGTTGGTTCGATGTGCTCAAAAGCAATCTCGGTCTGCTCTTGTAAAAGCGTATAGTGATCTTCTTCAATCTCATTGCGCCGAATAGAACTAAGTAACGAAAGTAACATTTCATCATCCTGACGATATTGCTCTGTAATGTAACAAGTTAGCGGTTTTAAACCCTGCCACGCATATGACTCAAACGCGTAGCGCATGACATCTCCCTGACGGGTCACTGGCGGCAATTGAAAAAAATCACCGACCACGATAACCTGCATGCCTCCAAACGCTTCATTTTTCTGACGAATAACCCGTAACACCTTATCAACCATATCAAGCACCTTACCGTCGAGCATTGATATTTCATCAATCACAAGCACCTGGGCTGTCTTCATTCGTTTTACGTTTTTTTCTTTGGTGGTAATATTCTCAAGATCGTAAGGGGACAAAGAATCTTTGATCCCTACCCCACTCCAAGAATGAATAGTCATTCCACCAATATGTGTAGCAGCAATACCAGTCGAAGCAGTCACGGCCACATTTAGTCCAGCCGCCTCAGCCCACGCTATGTACTGATTAATCACGTACGTCTTTCCTGCACCTGGTTCTCCAGTCAGAAACACATTCGCGCCCGTTTTTAAAATGGTCAGTGCGGTTTCTTGCGTCATAAAACAATAGAATAACATATACCCAAAATACAGACATTCTCAGCTATAGTGCTCACCCTTTACCCAAATAGGCACTTGGCGCAAGAATATCGAAATCTCATTGTGTGGAAATTTTTTCGAAGAAAAAATTTCCACGGAGGTATACTGTACATGTATGCCAAGTTCCTCAAGCACAAAAACTCGTTCTAACAAGAAAACCGTTACCAAGAAAACTGCTGCCAAAAAAACAGTAAAAAAGAGAGCAGTTTCTAAAAAGAAACCTACAAAAAAGACAACGAAAAAAGCCACGAAAGCTACAGCTGTAGTGGAGAAAAGACCTATTGATCCAACCACACTTAAACGCAACCCCCTTGGGCATCTATTGATTGAAAAATTATTACGTGAGGCTGGTTTTCGAGGTGGTGTTTCATCAAGTAAGGAACTTCTAGATGAATACAGCACCGACGAAAGTATTTTCTCAATTCGACCACAAGTCGTTATTATTCCGCGCTGTAAAGCTGATGTAGAGATTATCGTACAGGTGATTACTCGCGAAACAACTCGGTTCGAGTCACTTTCCATTACCCCTCGCGCAGCTGGAACGGGCCTGTCTGGTGGTTCTCTGACTGATTCGATTGTCATCGATATGAAAGACTTGCGTGACATGGGTCCCATCACATTTAAAAATAAAGATTATTCTACCTTTACCTGTGAACCTGGTCTTATGTGGCGCGACATGGAGAAGAAGCTTAAGCGCCATAAGTTGTATTTGCCTCCATACACTTCCTCAAAGGACATATGTACGATAGGTGGCGCTATCGCCAACAACAGCGCCGGGCCAGACTCGTTGCGCTATGGTCATTGCGCTGACTGGGTAGAATCTATGGATGTAGTGCTTCGCGATGGTAACACCTACACAGTCAAGCCTCTTACTTACAAGCAATTCAAGTCACTGATTAAAAAGAATCATGAGCACGCCAGAATCGCTCGTGAAATTTTTGAGCTCATCGAAAAAAATGAAAAAGAGATTAAGAAAAATGAGCCTGAAACAAAAAAGAACACAGCTGGTTACTCCCTCTGGGACGTAATACCCGAAGGTGTAGCTAAGTTCAAAAAGGGTCAGGGAGTTTTTGACCTTGGCCGCGTAATATCTGGTAGCCAAGGTACCGTCGGAATCATTACGAGCCTTACGATGCGCGTTATCCCTATCCAAACAGACACAACGTTACTAGCAATTCCAATCTTTGACTTAACCGAAGCAGCCGAAACGATCGTAAAAACGCTTAAGTACGATCCAATTAATATTGAAATTTTCGACGATCTAACTTTCGACCTCGCGCTTCGGAATCCTAGTTTTTTCAAATCACGACTCCATGGACTCACCTACTACAAAGTGATGCTTGCAATGTATAGCACTTATCATGTGCGGTATCGAGGAAAAACTCCGGCCTTTATGGTACTGGTAACGCTCAACGACAATTCATTGAAAGCAGATGTCCGTGATGTAGTGAAAAAGATTTCTAGCCGAAACGTAAGAGCAAGAATCGTTACCAACCCTGATGAAGCTGAAATGTTTTGGCAGATTCGACGTGCTAGCTATACGCTTTTTATTCGCGCAATAACCTCAGGCCTTTGAATTTGGCCTTTTGAAGACAGTCCTGGTCT